>QBMH01000046.1 GCA_003249025.1 Leptolyngbya sp.
GTCGGCAAGCGGCAGAGGCACGAGGATATATTCCTCATATCCCTGACAAAGATGCACCCCTGCCAGCTCCAACTGACCCCAACCGCCATCCGCCCCGCCGTTGGGTCGTCGAAGTGGCGCATTCCTGGTTTAATCGCTTTCGAGGAGTGTTGATTCGCTGGGCTAAGTTATCTCACTCTTACTTAGGATTTGTTCAGATTGCCGCTTGTTTGATTGTCGGTCGTAAGCTCCTAACATTTTCCGGATAGGCTCTTAGAGGTCTACATACCATGATGAACTGGCTTACAAAGAGCCAACGGTTAGAAACGTTCTATTTAACGAACTTGCTTACGCCGATACACAGTAACTAGAAAACCGGGACAGAGCTTCGCTAAAGTCTCAATTATCCCGGCTTCCTGAACTTCGATCAAAGGAAAAGCCATTCCTTTAATTTGGGTTTTATATGCTTGCATAATAGCAGTCTTAATGATTTGCTATGCAAAAAATTGCCAAGATTCAGTAAGTCTTGGTGAAATTTGTTCTTGCTTAAAGAGCGAACAACTTTGCATAACAATTTTTGGATTGCCGGGTTGTCATATTGAGCTTGTACTTAATATCAGCAGAGGCTATCTGAACTGGTTCCATTGGTTAAATGGAGCCGAGATGACTATTGCTCAATCAACAACACAGTTTCAATATATCCAGGAGTGGGACGATAAATTTCTCACGCTCTTTCCGCATCGCCACGACTATATCTACGCCAAACATCCAGAACCCGAACACACACCCAATTGGAAAACCGAAAGCCGTCATCCCCTCTCAGATCGCATCCTCTGTCAAGGTTCCTCCCTCTTCGGGGTACGCTTCGGCAAAGAAACTAACTACTGCATCCTCGACATCGATGCCAGCAGCCTCTATCATCCCCAGCGAGATCGCTTTGCCGTCTCCCGCATCCTGGCGGCACTGGAACCCTTGGGACTGGTTAATGCCGTTCCCTGCACCAGTTCCTACAGCGGTGGTCTGCATCTCTACTTCCCCTTTCAAGTCGCCCAAAACACCTGGAAACTCGCGATCGCCGTCACAACCCTATTAGAAAACGCTGGATTTCGCCTGAGCGCCGGACACCTAGAGCTATTTCCCAATCCCAGACCCTATGCCCTTGAAGGAAGCCTCAGCCTCTTCAATGCTCATCGGTTGCCGCTCCAAGCAGGCTCCTATCTACTGGACCATGACTTTCAAGCCATCTGGAGTGATCCGTCCACCTTCGTCGAACACTGGCAGTTTGCACAGAAACGCAACGCCGTGGAGCGCAAAACTCTACAACGATTGCTCAAACAATTTCAGCGCAAGCACTATCGCATCTCAGGTAAAGCCGAGAAGTTCCTCAATGACCTGAATGCTGAAATTGAACTGGGCTGGACCGGTGCGGGACAAACCAATCGGTTGCTCGGTCGCATCGCCATGCGTGCCTATATCTTCCATCACATCCTTTGTGGAGGTAAACCATTAACAGGACAAACATTGATTGATGCAATAGTCACCACGGCTCAGTCATTACCCGGCTACGAGGAGTGGTGTCAGCATCAACATGAAATTGAACAGCGAGCCGAAGACTGGGCAAGATGCGTCGAGGGGAGCCGCTACTTTCACTATGGGGATAGGAATGACAACGATGAGTCAAAAGCGGAAGTCAGTCAGCCAGAACCACTGAGTTGGAATCAACAGCAATCCCAGGCGGCACGAGACCGGATTCGACACGCGATCGCGGATTTACTCAACCACAATACGTTACCCAGTGGTGCCACCGCCCGGTGGCAAGCACTCACTCAGTACGGCATTGGCGGTGCCTCCCTTTATAACCACCGAGACTTATGGCATCCGAACTATTTATCGCTAGAAGCAGTTGAACCTGTGGAAATCCGTTCGACTAACGCTCACGACGAAAACCCCCCAGACCCCCCAACTTCAAACACGGATGCCCAGTTAGAGTGCGTTGAGGACGCATCTAACTGGCACAATCCTACAAGCTTATTACTAGAGAATGGCGGTAATGCATTACAGGGTAAGGATTGGCGCGATCGCTTAGCTCCAACTTCATCCTCTATAGGCGGTAATGCTCAGCCATCTCAAACTTCTAGACATTCTGAAAGGGTTCTAGGTTGGTTAAATGGAAGTGATTGCGATGTCCAGCCACCCTCACTTGACCTACAAACTTGGTTTGATGTGGGTCAAGCAGCTTCTCAATCTGCTCATCAACAGGTTAATCAGATCCGCCTCGAAGCAAAGCAGGCAGGACCGATTGCTCAGATGCAGCAGTATTTGGAGTCGGGTGATCCGATTTTGATGGCGGAGGCGATCGCGTGGGCTGAAATCAATCCGGGGGTGTTGCAGGTAGAGCGCCTGAATCTACTGTTAGTCGAGGCTTTGGAGTTAGATGACTCGGCGCGTGATTTGTCCGGGGTGCTAGCTACTATATCGGTGCAGATTCAGCGATTAGCACTGACGCGAGAACAGGTGGGCGATCTTCTACACCACCTGTTTGGGAAGCGCATTCAAGCACTGTTGGATGATATGGAACTGGCGCAATGGAACCTCTGGTTGGAGGAGCAATCTAATCCCAGGAGTCATGAACCAGAAACGCAAACAGAGGAATGGTGAAGTGAGCGACTCGCTTTTCTGATGTAGTGAATTACGGCATCATTCCTTAACATTGAGAAATGTAACAAAATCATTAACGGCTATACACCTTTGTGGGTACACCCACATGAATCAAAAATTTTCAGCGTACCTTCGCACAAATTGCAGAAAAATGAAGCCAATTTATCAAACTGCTCTTTTCTTTAAAGATGCGATGAACTTGTAGTGTCCCAAACTAAACTTATCTGAATTTAAGTATATTCTCTGAGAAGGTGTTAACCGTACATTCACTTACTGCCTGAATTCCTCTTATGGCTGGGCAGCTGGAAATACGCTAGCCGTATCACTAAGTTTTCCGTGGTCTTTTCCCTGATCAAGTTTTTTCTAGACAACCTTCAGCTTTCTAAGTTACAAACTACTTCGTCTATCTAACTGAATCGTGGCGCGATGTGCAATTTTCCCGACTGTCATCACTCTAAATTCGTCTCTTAAGAGAGATTTAGAAAAACTCTTGCTCACCTGCTCCTGCCTTGGGAGAAGGGACTGGGGGATGAGGGTTGACCTTAGTTGCACTTCAGGTACCGCGAGTATTTTCACATTCTCAAGATACGAGAAGTAGTAAAAGGTTGCCGGATACAGAGCCTTCCACCATTTGGATGTGGCATGTATCAGTGCCTGACTTGATTTGGTTAACTTGTCTTAATTTTTGATGTAAATTACTATGATCATAGATTTAGAAAAATGTCCTCCTTCTAGATACATAGTCGGATCTCCAGTGACAGCAATGCCCTTTGAAAGTCAGATAGCTTTGATGTTGAAATGGGCAAAGGAACGTCATAGCAAAGCGGTATGCATTGCCAATGTTCATATGTTGGTTGAGGCTTATCAAAAACCAGATTTTGCAGCGGTACTGCATAGTGCGGATCTAGTGACTCCAGATGGAATGCCATTGGTATGGATGCTCAAAATGTTGGGTGTCACAAACCAGGATCGGGTGGCAGGGTTAGATGTTCTTGCATCGTTATGCAGAAAGGCTTCGTTGGAGGGGGTGAGTATTTTCTTCTTGGGTTCCCAGCAATCGATCCTGGATGCAATGAGAGTGAGATTAGAACAGGAATTTTCAAATTTAGTGATTGCAGGAATGGAACCCCTACCTTTTCGCCCACTTACTTCGGAGGAAGACAACGCCATTATTCAAAAGGTTAACGATAGTGGTGCGGGTATTGTTCTTGTTGCTTTAGGTTGCCCCAAGCAGGAAACTTGGATGCTTCAGCATAAAGGAAAAATAAATTCTGTGATGGTGGGATTAGGAGGAGCCTTCCCTGTCTATGCTGGGATTCATAAAAGAGCGCCCTCAATCGTTCGTTCAATGGGGTTTGAATGGCTTTACCGCTTAGGACAAGAGCCAAAGAGGCTTTGGGAACGCTATAGGAGTACTATTCCAATCTTTATTTATTTAGCTTGTAAACAACTGATAACCTCAAGTAGGCAGCCATCACCGTCGAGTTGATGTTTCACTTTCGTCTGTGTGTTCTTGAAGGCTATCGAAGTTTATTCAATCAATTTTTGCATAGGATTTATTTAGCTCGACCCAAGGGATCATACATACAATGACAAGTCAAAAGCGCGCGCTGATTACAGGCATTACAGGTCAGGATGGCTCTTATTTGAGTGAGCTTTTACTTGAGAAAGGCTATGAGGTTCATGGTATTATTCGCCGCACTTCGACGTTCAATACTGATCGCATCGATCACATCTATGAAGATCCTCATCAAGAAACCGCTAAGCTATTTTTGCATTATGGCGATCTGACTGATGGTACGAATCTGCGCCGCATTTTGGAGGAGGTGCAACCCGTTGAGATTTATAACTTAGGTGCGCAATCTCACGTTCGGGTTAGTTTTGATTCTCCTCAGTACACGGTTGATTCTGTGGGTATGGGTACGCTTCGGCTTCTGGAGGCGATTCGTGAATATCAGCAACGGACGGGGATTGAGGTGCGGTTCTACCAGGCTGGTTCTTCAGAAATGTTTGGTCTGGTTCAGGAAATTCCTCAAAAGGAAACAACTCCCTTTTACCCTCGTAGTCCCTATGCTTGTGCCAAAGTTTATGCTCACTGGCAGACGATCAATTATCGGGAATCTTACAATTTGTTTGCTTGTAATGGGATCTTGTTTAACCATGAATCACCTCGTCGGGGTGAAACGTTTGTGACTCGCAAAATCACTCGTGCGTTGGCTCGGATTATTGCAGGACAACAAAAGACCTTGTATTTGGGTAATCTAGATGCGAAGCGCGATTGGGGCTATGCCAAGGATTATGTGAAGGCGATGTGGTTGATGGTGCAACAAGACCAACCTGATGATTATGTGGTGGCGACGGGGGAGACGCACTCAATTCGTGAATTCCTAGATACGGCTTTTGGTTATGTCAATTTAGAGTGGCAAAACTATGTGGAGTTTGATGAACGCTATCTGCGACCGACGGAAGTGGATTTGTTGATTGGAGATCCGGCAAAGGTAAAGGCAAAGTTAGGGTGGGAACCGTCTGTGACTTTTGAACAGTTGGTGCAACTGATGGTGGAAGCGGATCTCAAGGCTTTGGGGTTGGTGCCACTGAATGGGCATGTGGTACGGACTGTGACCGATACGGCAACAGTTCGACATACGGTGGGCAGTAACGCATCTTGAATTTCGGATTCTTTGTAGTTGATAAGGAAGAGGTATTTCCTGATGGCGATCGCGAAGTTTGCTCTCACAGGTAAGCGTATTCTCGTGACTGGTGGTGCGGGATTTTTAGGCAAACAGGTCGTGAAGCAACTATGCGAGGCTGATGCTGATTTAAACAAAATTACAGTATTGCGATCGCGCGACTGTGACCTACGCATCATGGAAGCCTGTCAACGAGCCGTTGATCAACAGGATGTTGTCATCCATTTAGCGGCACATGTAGGCGGAATTGGGTTGAATCGGGAAAAGCCCGCTGAGTTGTTTTATGACAACTTAATGATGGGGACACAACTGATCCACGCAGCGTATGAAGCTGGAATTGAGAAGTTTGTGTGTGTGGGCACTATTTGCGCCTACCCCAAGTTCACCCCAGTACCCTTTAAAGAAGACGATTTGTGGAACGGTTATCCTGAAGAAACTAATGCGCCTTATGGGATCGCCAAGAAAGCTCTGTTGGTTCAGCTTCAGGCTTATCGCCAACAGTATGGGTTTGATGGTATTTATCTTCTACCTGTGAATCTTTACGGTCCTGAAGATAACTTTGATCCTCGCAGTTCTCACGTCATTCCTGCTCTAATTCGGAAAGTCCATGAAGCAAAACAACGGGCAGAAGCCCAAATTCCCGTTTGGGGCGATGGCAGCCCAACCCGTGAATTTCTTTATTCTGAAGATGCTGCACGGGGGATTGTCATGGCAACCCAGAGCTACAGCGACCTAGAGCCTGTCAATCTGGGTACTGGGTCTGAGATTTCTATTAAAGATCTGATTACTTTGATCTGCGAGTTGATGGACTATAAGGGTGAGATTGTTTGGGAACCCGATCAACCCAATGGGCAGCCGCGCCGTTGCCTGGATATAGAACGAGCGAAGCAGGCGTTTGGGTTTATGGCTCAAGTTGGGTTTCGCCAAGGGCTGATGAATACAATTGAGTGGTATCACAAGCACACAAATTAAAGAACTACGCCCAATAGGTAATTCAGGGAGTTAAGGGAAAAGAGCTTCCAACAAAGCACATAAATGTCTAGCTCTTGAGCAATTTTTTGATTCGACAGGTTCAATCCCATTAGATACAGACACAGAATCCACATTCCTAATGGCTGATGATGTCCTGCAAAAATCGTATCGCTGCTTATCAAAGTGAGCCTTGCAGCCCTTGCACCGATACCGTTGACGATGCGGTTGCGTGTCTTCTTTTCCCTGCTTGATGACGCTTGGACTATTGCATTTTGGGCAGCAAGCACCCGTTTTCCAGCGCATCTGGCGCACGATTTAAAGCATTTGGCATTGTCAATCAGATGAGTTAAGCTCAGGTTGAATATGGGCATCTAGTGAGTTTCTTGCTTGAAAGCATACCAAACTGTTCCTCCCCGCAATACCTATTGAGCCAAGAACTAAATATCCCTACCTGTGGTTCAGAATCTTGTTAGGACGAAATTGTGGTCAAAATTCCGATCCAACTTAAAGCACTTGACTTTGTACTACAAGGATCTGAGTCGTGACAACGTCTAATTCTTCAGTAGCTCTATCTCTTCTGGAGCCTCATTTATCTTCAGATGCCGAAATTTCTATCAACGAAGAGAATCTTCCTGCCTGCGAAATTCCTAGCTTTAGCCCTTCTATGGAAGCGAATAGCTACTTTTTCGGGCATCCTGTTTGGGGGGAGGAATATTTTAAAACCAGTCATCGCCATGATAAGTTTCGAGATCGCTGGCAGGCTGCCACAGGCAGTTGGGATGGCAAAGTCATTGTTGATATTGGTTGTGGTCCTGGCAACTTGTATGCAACTATCGGAGGCTCACCTAAAGCTCTAATTGGAGTTGACATCTCGTCAGGAGCTTTAAAGATGGCTGAACAAGTTGGCTACATTCCCCTGCTTGCTGACGCACAGAATCTTCCACTTGCTGATAGCTGTGCCGATTTAGTAGTCGCTAACGCCACAATTCATCATTGCGATGACATGGCTAAAGTTTTAGCAGAAGCGGCTAGATTGGTTAAACCAGGCGGCTTGCTCGTAACCGATAAAGACGCTCAAAGTACCGCACTGAATCTTAAAGGTTTAGGGCTTTTTTTGCGTGAGATTCGGTTTTTATTCTATCGGATTATGCGGAGTAAACACTATCTTTCTCCAGAGTATCGAAAAGCTCGGCAAGCAACAGAAACTCATAATCAAAAACCGGGCGACGGCATCACTCCAGAAGTTTATCGTCAGATTCTTGAGCCTCTTGGTTTTAAAGTGAAAGTACTTCCTCATAATCACGATTTAGGGGTTGAAGTATTGGAAGGGAAAATTGGGCGTATGTCTTGGGAAAGACGCTTAGCTCAGAGATTATCTGGAATAAATCCAGATACACCAGAGGCTGCACAATCCATTATGTGTATTGCTAAACGAACTCGCTCAAACGCTCTCTGAGCATCTTTGCGATTGACTTTGTCCGAAGGATTATTTTCACTGTTTGTCAACATGGCGAATAGACTGTTTTCGTAAGATACTTACATGAATAAGCGTACCTACAAATAAGCTATAAGCCCCCTCGTTAAACTTCCACTATTTAATTGGGTGGTCGAAAAACTCCACAACTATTTGATGGTAAGAATTAATGATTGCAGATCGTCGGACAAGGTTACTGGGAATTGATTTATGTCGTGGTGTCGCTGCTTATGCAGTCGTTTTAGTGCACTCTGGCGACGAAACCTGGGGAGTCCCCATTTCTGATGTTGCCATTCAATTTCGGCTCATGTTCTACTTCGCAGTACCATTTTTTCTGGCTACTGCCTTTTACTTCTTAACGCGCAAACCAACTATCGATCTTTCTCCCAAATTCTGGAGGTCTAGAGTTCAACGCATTGTCATTCCTTATGTGATCTGGAGTGTTATCTATCTAATTGTGCGATCGCTGTTTTTCCTAGTTGCTGATAAACCTGATCGTCTGAGTGGGCTTTTCCAAGATCCATTGGCACTTGTTTTCTTTGGTAGTGCCTCCTTTCAGCTTTACTTTTTGCCGCTCTTATTAGCAGGTACTTCCTTACTTGTAGTGGTAAAGTATTTGAGTGAACACAAAGTTGGCTTATTAGCACTAGTAGTTCTCATTTCAATCAGTATTGCAATCAACGGAATCATTGATGCCACTGGAAACGGCTTTCAACTGGGTGAAGGAATTGCGTTTAGCAGTATATTGCAGTGGGTGCCCAAAGGAGTTACCTACGCGATCTCCCGAGTCATGCTGGTTGAGCTTGCCTGGATTATTCGATGCTTGCCCTATGCGTTGGGTGCCTTAATCTTGCACCATCTCCTTAATAGATTAGAAGTTTTTCAGAACCGCTCAAAACGTTTAACATTCTTATTTATAGGGCTTTTTTTAATCACAGCAACAATCGGCAAGGTATGGCTACCTCATTCCTTACAAGATGTGTTAGTTGCTTACTTTCTACTAATAGCTGGGATTTTGGGTTCAAATAGCCTCAAGGACAATAAATTTGTTGCGAGTCTTGGAGCCTGCTCGTTTGGAATTTATTTGATTCACCCAATTCCAATGAATTTTGTTAAAGGGCTGATCGTGAAAGTTTTTCCTACCCTTTCTCAGCAAGTGTCGATCGCGTCAATGCTGACTTTTTCTGTTTCTGGCTTTTTACTCAGTTGGTTATTTGTCTCTTTTCTAAATAGAAATAAAATGATTGCGAAGTATATATTTGGCTCTTAGCTCACCATGTTAGTTGTGTTTAACTGGCTGTGTTTAACTGGCTGAAAATCTTCTCGAAGTCATTTTGATAAAAACCTATGAGCTGGATAGAATCAAGCACTTAGAGTTGTCGTTGGGATAGAAGTGTCAGACAATTCTATCTCTTTCTCTACTTCCTTGTTAAGTCGCCGTTCGTGCCAGGGTAATCCTAAAAGGAAAGCTATCGAAATCATATACCCAGGTTCTTCCATCTGAGTAAAAATACAGCCGATGACAAATATGCTGAGTAGTGTGACTTTTAGAGTATCGTTCAGACCAAAGTATTTCCAGACTAAATAACCTAGATAGAGATAAGCCCCTAATCCCAGTAATCCTAAATCTCCCCAGATCCCAGACCAACCAAAGATAGGGCTGAACAAACTGGAGCCACTCGTGAGCCAGAAATTACCTACAAAATCCATCGATTGTTGACCGATCGGACTGGTAGTCGCTCCCAGAGGAGTCAAAATAGCTGCGTAGTCTCTGAGAAACCATGCACCAAGGCGACTGACTGTGTGCCCAGGACCAAGACCCAGCAACCAATTTACTGGAGAATCATAATGACTAACAATCAAACGAATTGAGTAAAACTTGGCATACCAGGCTAAACCCTCCGAGCCATAAAGTTCGGGTCTTGCCCAAGCTGTATATGCTGAAAATGCTTCTACATTTTGGGCAAGCCATATACCAATGAGTCCAATCAAGACAAGACCAATCACGAGCTTTAAAGTTTTAACAATGTCTTTTGAGTTAATCAGAATCAAAAGTAGCCACGCTACCCCATAAGCAAGAACTAGCTGCTTGGAATCGGAAAATAAAAGATGCCAAAGTGCTATGAGCGCAACAGCAATTCGTATCCATAAAGGAACTTTCTTTTGCTGAAAAAAACATAGAGCAAACGCAAAGGATACGGTCGCTGCCACATAATTGCCTGCTCCTGATACGAAAAAGACTCCTCCACATCCGTCAGTGCCATTAAATCCTCCTGCATTGAGACGACCCGCGTCAATTAAGATTTTTTGAGCTGCAGCAAGCAAGAAATTAATCAATACGGAACCATAAAGAAAATTCCTGATTTTGTTGAATGATGCGAGGCTTAGAGGGATACAACTGAACGCCAGCAAGAACATAAATGGTTCGCCAAGCATCATGAAGTCAACGATCGCATTGATCAGTCCGGCATCATTCCAAACGGCACTGGCAACAATCGCGGTTAGTAAAGCGAGTAAGCCTCCTAAAAATGAAAAGCAAAGGGAGATTTGCTTGGGATCTTTAGTACGGACGGTAAAGATAGCGATCGCACAAACAAAAGGCACTACGGCAAAGTGCAGCAGGTTAAGCAAAGAAAGACGAATGGTTGTCGCCACAATGCGCGAGTAGAAGATGCTACAGAAGGCAACAATAATTAAGGTTGAATTCTGAAGGTAAACCTTTTTGTGCTTCTGTGGCATCTATATTAACTCTGAGTAAAACTGTAAAAGCTGAGCTGCAATCGCGGTTTTTGAGAATCGCAAATAGACATCTGATTGCTTAGCCGAATTCGATTCTAGCGATTGGGTGATTGATTGCGCCAAATTTTTTACCGCATCTCCTGATAAATCAAAATAGGCACAACCCGATGAACCCACCTCCCTAAAAATAGGAATATCTGAACAAACCACCTTACATGAAAAGTTTAATGCTTCCACCAGAGGAAGGCAAAACCCCTCTAGGGCTGAAGGCATAACGAAAAGCTGGCAGTTTTGATAGAGCCAACAGAGTTCATTGTCCGCGATCGCGGAGAGCATCAGCACGGAGTCTTGCAGCGAAAGCTCTTGAATCAAATGGAGTAAGCTCTCTGTTTCGGGACCTGAACTGCCAACAATCAGTAATTTTGTGGTCTTATTAAGCTGACGTTCATCAATCAGCCGAGCATAAGCTTGGATTAACAAGTCAAAATTTTTATTTTTACGGTGTTGACCTACGCTGAGAATATAAGAAGTATCAAAGTTCTTCGGTAAATCTTTTGGCTGCTTTGCTTCAACTTGGTCAAAATCAACGAAATTGTAGATCACACTAGCTCTCTTGCTCTGAGAAGCAACTTCAGGAAAATAATTTTCTAACTCTTTAAGAGTGACTTTAGAAACACAGATCAAGCCATCACTGCTACCGATACACTGCTTTAAAAACAAGCGATTGAATAGAACTTGCTGATAGCCAAAATTCTCAGGGAATTGGTAGGGGTATAGATCGTGAATCGTTGCCACTACAGGACAGGAAAAGCGCGATCGCAAAAAAGGTAATGGAAAAGCTAAATGAACAATATTTGGGTTAAGTTGCTGCACTAACTTTGGTAGCCCAAATAAAAACCAAAGATTCCTTGAAATCGAACTGTTCTTAATATCAATACCAACGATTTTAATTTTGGGAGATGAAAGAGCAAATGCCGTTTCAAAGTAGTCTTTCTGCCATGCCCCAGTCACTAACGTAACCTGACTAACCGGGTCTAAATCTGCTAAACAACGAGCCAAATTTGCTGCATGTCTGCAAACACCCGTTGGCTTAGAAGGTCGGTGCAAAACTGCAATCAGAATATGCATGATGAGAAGGATAAGATAATTCAGTAAAACTTAAAGATTGGTATTTGTATCATTCAGCTAGTTTTCTACTGGTTTGAATTCGTTCTACCGAATCAGCTACTAGATTAGAATCCGCAATTTGCTCATAGATTTTTGCGAATTGCTTACCTTTAGCTTCCCAACTGTAAAACTCCTGGACTCGCCGTTGTCCTGCCTGCCCCATCTGGATACAGAGCGGTGAATTGCTAGTCATTTCTATCATTGCATCTGCCATAGCTTCAACGACCTGATGCGGATTTTCTGCCGGAACTTTGAAGCCAGTTTCAGAAGTCACTTGGGCAGCAGGTCCACCCAAATCTAAGCAAAGGATTGGTCTACCTGCTGCCATTGCCTCTAAGCAAACCCCCGCTCCTGAGTCATGTAAGCTGGGGTGAACTAAGATAGACGACTGTTCGAGCGCCTGTAAAACGCTGTTACGAGGTAATTCACCACAGAACTTAACCTGGTTCTCAATTCCCAGGTCTTGAACCAACGCCTGCAAGCGTTTAAGTTCCGGTCCATCACCCACCACCCAATATTCGGCTTCAGGTAGATTAGCTTTAGCGAATGCCCGCAGCCCCAGATGAAAACCTTTCCAGTGCAGGAGCCGTCCGATACTGATGAAACGGCACTTCATAGAGATGTTGACGGGCAAGCATCGAGATAAGTGCTCAACTTCATCCTGTAATAAACCGATCGCGGGGCAAATTTGTGGCTGAGTCACTCCCAACCATTGCAAGCGTTGAGCGGTATCCTCAGTAACCGCGTAAGCGATCGCGCTCCGACGAGCGGTCAGGCGGGTAAATAAGTCCAATTCTCCCACCGTTCTCCAGGCTAGTCTTGCAACTTCGTACAGCTTGTTTCTCCAGCTAAAGTCTACCCAAAAAGGTAGCGGGGCAGATTCTCCCCCCCCAACTGGTCCCCACACAAACGGAATCGGCAGAAAGCAAAGAAAACTGGGGCAGGAGTATTTCACAAAAGTGACGTGGTGAGCCACATCAAACCCGATTTCACGATGTAGCGGGCGGGCTACAAAGTAGGCTTGAATTTGCCAGAGATAGTAGTGTAGTTGAATGGCTCCTGACTGTCCCCAGCGCAGGCTATCTCTCCAGAAAGGCAATGTGAAGTAAACAAAGTGCAAGTTTTGATTGGGATTGCGCTCTAACTCTGCTTCGATCGCCTCCCGGCTCTCATCCGGTCTGGTCAATACCCAAACTTCGTGATGTTTAGCGACTTCACTGGCAACATTCCAGCCCACTCCACGCTCAGAGCCTTTCCCCGGTTCACACGAGTAGGCAGAGATTAAAACTTTCATGCATCAACCCCTTTTTTTGTTAAAGCTTTATTGAACGTTTGGCTGGGTGGAACCTGATCATATTGAACCCTTCAAGTGTTCGTTTTGAAGGGAGATTAGGCAACTTTATGATGAATTCTTTCGTAAACCTGAGCGATTTGCTCTGCCGTATTATTCCAGCTAAATAATTGAACCCTCGCTAATCCGCGATCGATCAACTGTTGTCGATAGTGAGCATCCTGATGAATTCGGCAAACTGCGGTTGAAATGGCTCCGACATCTGTGGGATCAACCAGAATAGCAGCATCGCCTGCAACTTCTGGCAAAGAAGACTTGTTAGACGTGATCACGGGAAGTCCACAAGCCATCGCCTCTAAAATGGTCAAACCAAATCCTTCATAGAGTGATGGAGCGACTAAGATATCAGCCGCATTATAGATTCCAACTAACATCTCCTGATCAGGATTGCCAAACTGAATAATTTGTTGTTCTAGCTGATGTTGCTGAATGAAAGTTTGCTGATCTGGTGTAAATTTACCCCCTGTTTTCCACAAACAAACGGGCAATCCTTGATCCTTCAATTGTTTAACAACTTGCAGCACGGTCAAAATATTCTTACGGTGGTGTGTGCTGCCAACATTGAGTAAACAGACCGCATCTGGTGAAGGGGCATATTGTTGCCTTAGTGCATCTCTTTGTGCCGATTCCAGTACTCGATAATGGGTTTCCACACCATTGGGTACGACGGTAATTTGTTTAGGATTGACTTGAAGAAACTGAGTGACATCCTGTGCCGTATTTGTAGAGACCGTAACGATATGATCTGCCCGCCGCATTCCTTGAACTGAATAGCGCCACATCGCCATACTTAGTGCTGGAATGCGAGATTGATCGCGTAGAATTTCGGGGTAAATAAATTGCACCAGATCATGGCAGGTAACCACTACAGATTTGCCTTTCTGCTTTAGCCAATATGCAATATGCCCATCACATTGGTCAATAATATGAAAAATATCAGCATCAAGCTGGCTGACTGCGCGCGGGTGCCGCCAAAACGTTTCATAGTATTTTCGCAAGCCTGTACCTGACTGCCACAACTTGTCTGGCCTATTCCAAGGAATCGGAGCAATTTCCTCAATGATCCAATCTGGGCGGACGGCTTTCAGTCCAGCAACAAGATTATTAGCATAGACTTCCATGCTAAAGGTAGAGCCAGACACACGACGCGCAATAATCACTCGCACGAGTCACCCCTCATTTAGATTTTCTCCATGATTGCAGGAACTGGTTTGGTAGCCTCAGTCGGCTCTTCTAGAATCGATCGCCATAAGCCAATCAGTCGCTCGGCAATTCGCTCGTGGGTATAGAGTTGATCGACACGAGCTAATCCATATTCTCCTACAGCTTGCCACCAATCGGGGTTACGAATCATGCGCTCTAGAATGGTGGCTAACCCCAGTGCATCCTCTTCTTGAAATACCAAATCCGATCGCCCGATCACATTTGGGATTTCGCCCGAAGATGAGCCAACTACGGGAATCCCCATTGCCATTGCTTCAATTAGCACATGTCCAAACTGTTCTTTCCATGTGGGAGTGGTGCGAGAGGGCAGTACTAAAACGTCAAATGTCCCCAGTTCTTTAGGGGCTTGCTCATGGCGAACCGCTCCGCGCCAGATGACTATATCAACGACCTGCTGGTTTTCAGCTTCTTGTTTGAGGGTTTCTTCATCAGCCCCAGAGCCGCACAAAGTCACGCAAACGCTTAACCCCCTCTGCCGTAGCTCCCGTGCCGCAGCAAAAATCAAATCTATCCCTTTAGAGTGAGCTAACCGTCCTAAATAGCCAATGTTGAAGGGGCGATCGCTCACTTCAGATGATTCTACTTGAGCCGTAACTCTGCGTTCATGGGGCGAAAAAAAGTTAGGGTCAACGCCCATTTGTGGCATCACTTCCAGCAGTCCGCTGTAGCCCCATTGCCGCATAATATTAGCTCCATCCTGGTTGCCAGGAATAATCGCTTTAACGGTGTTGAACACAAACTGACAGATCCACCAGCGAGGAGCAGACAACTGCCGCTCCAGATTTTCCCAACCAAACACCACCATTGGCGTTTTTGTGAGACGGCTCCAAATGGCTAGTTCAAAGGTGCTGAGAGAAAACACTTCCTCTTCCACCTGGAGAATATCAGGCTTGAAATCATTGAGAACACGCCACAAATCCCAGGGGGCATAAAGGTGGGCACCGCCCTTTCCAGGGGAGGTGACGGGAGCGGAGTAAAGATGCAGCTTAGGATAGGGGTTTTCGAGGGGTAACAGGCGACCCCATTCCAACGCTTTCCAATTGCTTGGCGCTAATAGACCCACTTCGACATTTCCTGTTTCAGCGATCGCATTCAGCTTACCCTGATTCACTCCAACAACATAAGCATGACTGATGAATAGCACCCGCAGTTTTCTCACAGTTTCAACGTCGTCGAGATTGGGGGCAGTTGTAGTTGATTCGGTGATGCGAATACCAGCCATCGTTATTTTTCCTTTAAAATCGATGTTATGAACTTGTCAACGTTCGCAATCGCTGAACCGTCCAACTGATCACTTTAGGACGGTAGTGAGGTGCATAGAGCCAGGTAATTACGGGTTCTGCCAGGGGTAGCGGCATAAACCCAACCCAGAGAAACCACAGGCTATAGATCAAGCGTTTTTGCCAGTTAAACTCAGAGTACTTCCACAAAGAGCGGATTCCCTGATAAACCAGAGTAGAAGCACGATCTCCAGGGACGGGATGGTTGATCGGATCAAGCCGCAATGAGTTGATGCGTGACCACAATCGCCCAATCGATCGCTGTTCTAAATCAGGTGGAACATCGTACCCAAGTTCAGTTGCCTTTTTCACTAGCAAAGCATAATTTTGCAAGTCATGACGCACAAATCGCTGAAACTTCGCTGGACTGATCGTGGATAATGCCCACTGATTGTTGCCATGAATGCGATAGGCTCCTAAAGGTTGTTCGATCGCAGCCACCTCGCCATAGAAAGGAACCAAAGTTGATAAGTAGTCATCTGCCGTGAGCTTGTATTCATCAGGAATTGGAAACAGTTCTTTCAGTGGTTCACGATTTAAGGCATTCCCGCTAGTTGGAGTACTGATGTAACTGCCCCCTGTAATCAGGGCACGCCAAACTTCTCCAGTTGAAAGAGGGGCTGAACCCTGGGGCATTGAATAGCCTAAATCCTGTTGTTCCCCATCAACGACCTTCAATCGGTAGTGGACTTTAGCGAGTTTAGGTTCCCAGATCTGAACAATCTGCTTAACTGCATCTGGCATCAGATAATCATCTGAGTCTAAAAAGATAATGATGTCGCCCTTACTTTTAGCAAACCCACTATTAAAAGCTGCGGCTTGTTTGCCGTTGGGTTGCAAGATTGGAATGATGCGATCGCCATAGCCTGTGATAATTTCACGAGAGTTGTCTGTAGAGCCATCATCGACAACAATAACTTCGGTATTGAGATAAGTTTGATTCAACGTACTATCGATCGCTTGAGAGAGGAAGCGATCGTAATTGTAGTTGTTAATAATGATACTAACTATCAGCTTCTTATCCATTTATTCACATTTATCCTACTATCAATATCAACAGTTGAACTTTAACGGGAAATGGATTAAATCGGAAAGTTGCAATTAGTAATACAAACTAAAAAGAAGCTCTAAGACTAATCAGTTAGTTGCGTGAAGGACAAGCCTAGACGAATCTGTTTAGGCAAGTAAGTAATAATAAGCCTTAGAACAGCCTTCCAGGATAAAGATAACCGTATCGATTCTTGAAAGAGCTGGCGGGCTTTTGAAATGTCGTTAAATTCCAACCTGGCTCTACCACATCTATACAACATGTACCCCAACTGCTGCTCAATAAGCTTTTGCCACTCTGGAAAGTAATTCGCCTGAAGCAAACTACGATAAATGAAAACTTCTGGCTCAAATTTATCGGCAGTGGGTCTAAGCGTTTCCATCTGTTGATGGGTTCGATAACGAGTCAAACGCTCCGCCACATAGTAAAATGGCTGACCAGTGACTGCTAGTAAACAAGCAATCCAGAAATCATAAGCTCCAGAAATATCTGTAACGAGCAAATCGGCATCTAAAGCATCTCTGCGGAAAACAGAAGCCTGCACCAGCGGAATTGTTTTGTTAAGCGTAAGTTCAGTGGTGTTTCTTAAATCACCTTCAGTCAGATTGTCTCTTTTGAAGATCTTTGTATTTCTATCGGTTTGTTCCACATCAATTTTGCCATCTCCTAGCATGACCCAGTGATCACTGAATGCTAATACCCGTCTAGAATCTTGCTCTAGCGGTAATACTAATCGAGTCAAGAAATTAGGTTCCCAGTAGTCATCATCGTTGAGTACAGCGATATATCTTCCTCTCGCTTCCAAAATGGCAACGCGCAGATTCAATGCAATGCCAAGTCTATGTTTGTTAGACCGATAGCGAATTCGATCGGATCGGTTAATTGATTCGCAAATAGCTTTTGCAGCCTCACTATTTGCATCGTCTGTAACAATAATTTCATATGACTCAAACGTTTGTGCTAAAGCACTCTCAAGCGACTCTCGAAGAAATTCAACTCGCTTAAAGACCGTGACAATAACTGTTACCAATGGTTCCATATTACTTGATCTCCATAATATTATTTCTTGCCACAATAGATGTTCAAATCCGAATAACTTTTTCCAGGCTATATTACGGTTTTCAATAAATCTTTAGCGGTGCGCCCAGCGACCGACCAATTTAATCGAGATTGATATTCGTGAAAGGAAGAAAGAGATAGCTTTTCATACTCTGAATAGGTAGTAAATAGCTGGAGAACATATTGACAATAATCTTCTACATCAGCATCTCGGTCGAATGTTTTTCCATTCTGACCATCTCGAATAATTGTTGGAATACCACCCACATTTGTGGCTAGACAAGGCACTCCAAAGGAGTTGGCTTCACAAAAAACAATCCCATAGCATTCAGCTTTAGATGGCAGAATCAAGAAATGGGATTCTGAAATTAATCGATTGATCAGTGATCTACCTGCCTCAGTCGATTTGCTAACAACGCCCAAGGTCTTGACGAACGGAGCAGCAGATTCTTCAATCGCAGGGGAGCAACCCACAACTGTTAATTCGGTGTTTAAGCCAGCACTGTTTAGCGCTTTAGTCACTTTGACAGCAATATCACCGCCTTTGCGAACCCAATCATATCCAATGAACAGAAGCTTACATTTATCTGAAGGGCGGGACTTAATCAAATCTTTGATTTGATCAAAGGTCATCTGGTTTTCAACATTTGCACCAAAGGGAACAACTTTTACTTTCGATGGATCAGCTTGATAGTAGTTGATTGCTGTTTGAGCTGCCCAGTCAGAGGCGAAAATGGCGAGAGCAGATTTCTTCAGCGCTAATCTCTCCATTTTGTGCCCATGCTCAATTGACTCCTGGCAAAGATTTTTGTACGCAGGATAGGAATCTAGCAGACTGGCAAACGTCGCATCAGCCCAAAATACAATTGGCTGAGTGCAATTAAGGTGAGCGGTTGATGTTATTGTTGCGCTAAATACGATATCTGATTCAATTCTCGAAAGCTTATGAGAAACTTGATTTGCGTAGTTTTGAAGCGTTAGGGGATCGAGCGCTCTTAGATAATTCTTGCGTTCAAAGATTTGGTGATAATGACGTTTTAGCTTACAGATGCTCCTGATCGCAATTGAATCTTCGAGGGGTCCAATGTAGTCGAGGGAGATTGATTGATGTTCAAGCGATTGAGCAATGTAATAACCTAAACCTGCCCAATTGTAAAATTCTTTCAAATCTTGCGAATTATAAGTCGTTGCATAAGCTAGTTTCATAGATGTTCTGCTTTGAATTTGCAAGAATGAACTACTAAGATTGCATCAATTGCCAAGAACGACTTCTTGATAACTGCCTGATTTCAGAATTTGACCCTGGTCAATCTGATAAATGCGATCGCAATGCTTAATAGTGGAAAGGCGATGAGCGATAATGATAATTGTCTTTTTACCACTTAAGGCTTTAGTCGCTTCTGTAACCAACTGCTCCGTTTCATTATCTAAGGCAGCAGTTGCTTCATCAAATACCAGGATTTCTCTTTCGTGGTAAAGCACACGTGCAATTCCAACTCGTTGACGCTGTCCCCCAGATAAAAGGACTCCTCGCTCACCAACTTGTGTTTGGATACCTTTGGGCAATTGCGAAACCACTTCAGTGAGTTGAGCCATTTCAATCGCCTTTATTAATCGCTCTTGATCGATTAAGTGATCTGGAACTCCAAAGGCAATATTTCTTTCTAAGGTATCATCGATCAAAAATATAGATTGAGGCACATAACCCAGTATATTTTGCCACTCCCGCAAATTGTCGTACACCGAAACCCCATCAACTTGGATGTCTCCAGATTGAGGGGTGAAAAGACCCAGAAACACATCAACTAAAGTAGTTTTTCCAGAACCGGACTTGCCAATCAACCCAATAGATTGCCCTTTAGAAATCGTCAAGGAAATATGATCTAGTGCCTTCTTGTCAACACCCGGATATTGGAAGGTAAGCTCGTCCAGAACGATTTTCGCTGTAAATGAGATCTTCTGCTGATTTTGATTTGATCCATAGCTTTTGGAAACATTAGTGAAATTATTAACAGGTAAAAGATGCTCCTTCTCTAATTCTTTGAAATTGAAAAATAGCCGATCAAGAGCAAAAATATTAGAATTAATTACATTAATACCAGAAACCAAATTTCCGACTGCCGGGAGTAGCCGAATAGAGGCAAACGCAAAAATTCCCAGAACAGCCGTCAGATTTTGCTCCTGACCTCGATTTAAGTTGATGAATAAAAATGTAAAGCTAACTAAGAAAGTAATCATGAACGCTTCGATCACAAAGCGCGGAAGATTACCGTAGCCTTGAACTCGGCTTGTATTGATGGCAAATTTTTTCGTCTGTTCCTCCATTTGTTGCTCAAAATAGGATTCACAGCCAATCACACGGGTTTCCTTCAAACCACCCAACCCGTGATTTAGAACACGAATCATTTCACCAGAAGCATCCCACCCTGCTTTGCTCCACTTAGCTAATCGATTTTTTGTTATTTGTAGTAGCCCAAAGACAACTGGCAAAAGTACTGCAATCAGAATCAAAGCCATGGCATTGGTCTTAACCAAAAGGATCATCAATGCCAAAACAATCACAATATTAGAGATTGACGTTAGAAGAGACATCACTAAACCAAGACAGACGCTGTCTGTTGTTGTTGTAATGTCCCGGATCATTTCTGCGGAATTAATATTTAGATGAAAGCTGTAGGGGGCTTTAATATAAGCCTTCATGAGTTTATAAGACAACTCACCCTTCAAATTATAACCAAATTCAAAAACCGCTTTTTGAGCATTAAAACTTAGTGAAGCTTTAACGTAGAACGCAATAACAACTAACAAACCTAGAAAAAATAAAAAGTCCTGTCCCGAACTAAAGTTAAACTGTTTATAAATTAAACTTAACCAGTAATTACTTTGAACTAAACCAGGGTTCGTCGCGATCGCAACGAACGGACCAATCATGCCGACTCCAAATACCTCTAGTACAGAAACAAAGAGAAACAGAAAAACCATCGCAATGAGCGATTTGTGATGACCCTTTGTAATGTAAATAAGTTTGGTTGAAAATTGAGTCATTCAGTCTTCCTCAGACAATATCCCTAAAATTTGGGTTGGTGCTTTTGAGACAAGAAATTGTGAGCGAACGTTGCAAGCTTATAGTAAAAACCTCGGATACAAGTTTTAACGAAGAATAGAAAAGTGGTAACGTCCATATGCCATTTCACTACATCCAACGCCAATTTCAACAAATCGTTGCCAGAATTGTATCCAAAATAGTATCTGTAGAAACTAACTGCATTCATTGAGCGTGAAAAGGAAAGAACAGGTGCCAATCCAAATTCTTGTAATTTCGAGTTTAGAAAATCATCTTGCAACTTGTTTATTAACTCTCGCTTCTCCTGCGGTTCTTTTCTTGTGTGCCAATTATTTCCATGAATTCGATATTGTGTAAACTTTAAATCTGTTGAATAAACTAAACCAGCAAGGGATGAGGCTTTAGTCAAAAAAGTATCCGCATGATCGCCTAAAGCCTTATCTTTGGAAACGGGTAAGGGAAATACCCTCTCAGCCATAGTACGCGAAATTGAAATGCAGCTAGTCTGCATTCCAATGTATGGAATATACCTATATTTAACTGCAAACTTTTCATACACTTGCTCAGGCGTACAAACTTTACTGATTTCTCCCTCGAAAAAATTGCGGTTTCCTTTAATGTGAGAGAGTAAATTCCAATCCTCATATAAAATCTTGCATGGGTCAAAGAATTTTTCTGAAAGACCTTCTTCATCAATCGCTTCAGACATGTTATGGAAGATAACAGGCATACCAACGAGATTGTTTTGAATAAGAAGATCAACCATTTTTTTGACTTTTTCTTGATGAAATAAATCATCAGAGTCAAGCAAAAATATGATTTGACCCTTAGAAACTTCAAATCCTGCATTTAGAGAAGAAGCCTGTCCACCATTACTTTTTAGCACAGGAACGATCAGGCTTCCGTAACTAGAAATAATTTCACGAGAGCTATCAGTTGAGCCATCATCTACAACAATGACTTCTACAAAAGGATAAGTTTGATTGAGGGCACTATCAATTGCCTCTTGCAGAAAGCGATCGTAGTTATAGTTATTGATAATGATGCTAACTGTGGGCTTCGCTTCCATGGCTGTATCCTCTTGAGTTAGAGCTTTATTTAATGAGAGGAAACTTGATAGCTAAATTCTTGCTTCAGATTTCAATCAAACAATTAAACCTTTGAAGCATAAACCATAGCTTATGTATTATGTGAAAGAGTAGGAAGTTCTTTAAGTGCTAAGTTAAATCCTCGATAATAGGCATCGTGAAATCGACGCTCTCGTGGATCCATTAACCGTCGCCGAATCTGAAGAAGCAGCTTCGATTGTAAAGAGGGTGCTGGGGGAATTTGACCCCGCAACCAATTTAAAATTACCTGAGAGTAAGTCGATCCTTCTACTATCCTTAACAAATACTCTTCATTCAGACGGCTAGCTGGCATCAGGTGCATCAACTTTAAAGATGTGAATAATCCTATCCCTAAGCCGATATCGCATGAAGTAAATGCTAAATCTATATCTTCGGCACTCAGTAGCAGCTTCCCCTTGCGACCAAGATTTTTGCGTTTTGGATCATTGTTTACAAGTCCTGCATACTTCTCAGCAACCACTTTACGAACGCACAGCCCCGCTCCACAGGGTGTGGTTTCATTTTGATGTAATAAGTTTGACCATTTATCCTGATTGAATTCTCGAATTGCCAGATAGCCCCAGTAAACTTTCGTCCAATCGGGAGGCTGCTCTTCAAATTCGGGGATGGTTTGTCCACCCCAAGCCCCAAGGATTGACCAAGTTTTGTCAATCTGCAAGGCAATTTCTAAATAATCTGGGTTCAAGACGTTGTCGTCATCCACGAAAATCAAGGTCTCGGTTTGAGCTTCCTGAATGCCTCGCAGTCGAGCTGGGGTTAGTCCTAACTGATTCTCACGAATATGACGAGCATTGTGATGCCAACTGAGATCAATGGTTTCGCAGAGTAACTCATTGCTAGCATTATCAACCAGAAGCAATTCCCATCGTTCTAAGGACAAGGTCTGAGCCTTGAGCGCATTCAGCACTTTCTCAAAATAGCTGGCTCTGGGGTTATGAGTACAAATAATGACGCTAAGATCTGGCATTACCTAATGGTCTCCAAAAACAAGCTGAGCAGCTATTTTCAAGTCGTGAATCAACAAGGAAAATGCAACCATTCGAGTATTTTCAAGAGACAGATTGAGCTTCAGAAACATACGTTGATTAATGTTTAGGCAAATAACACAAGTCTGTTTAACATCTGCAAGTCTTTTTAATTCAAACTGATGATTTCTTGAATACAAGTTAGGACTTTTGTTTGTATTCTAATACCACAGAGCGATAGAACAGTATAAATTTATAGTAAATTCCTCTGGCAAGAGTTCTAACAAAAAATATAAAAGTCTCAAAGTCTAGACGAAATAGAATCACCTTAAATGCCAACTTGATTAAATGATCAGCAGAATCGTATCTAAAGTAACATCGATAAAAGGCATTTGCAGGCATGGATTCCAAAAAAGAAATAACAGGCTTCCTGCCGGCTTCTCTTAGCTTCAAGTTGAGGAATTCCTGCGGCACTAGAAAGTTTTCCTCTTCTTGCTTCCCCGTCACCTCCTTGCTAAGCCAAGCATTATTACCGTGCAATCGGTACTGGGTAAGCGTCAGGTTTGTTGAATAAACTGAACCCAAAAGTGATGCAGCTCTGACCATGAAATTATCTGCATTGGTTTTGTAATTCTCATTAACAGGTAGGGGAAAGAGCCGTTCAGCCAAAGGACGCGAAACACAAACAGAACTGGTAGGCATTCCGATGAATGGGACAAATCGATAGCGAGTGGCGAATTTGCAGACCTGCTCAGACGTACAAACCTTGGTGACTTCTCCGTCAAAAAAGTAGGGTTCTCCAACTGTATAATGACGATCGCCCCTAATTCTGGCTAAATCTGTCCAATCGGAGCAATAATTGTTCAAGCTAAAATCGGCGGTCAAAAGTCCCTTTTCATCAATCGCTTCAAACAAATTGTGAAAGATAACGGGTGAATCAACAAGATTATTCTGAACAAAAAAGTTAACTATTTTCTCGATTTTTTCTGGGTAAAACAAGTCATCAGAATCTAGAAAAGATATAATCTCTCCTTGGCTAGCTTTAAATCCTTCATTGAAAGAAGAAGATTGACCACCATTGCTTTTCAAAACAGGAACGATTCGATCGCCGTAACTAGCAATAATGCTGCGCGATTGATCGGTTGAACCATCATCGACAACAATGACTTCGATGTTAGAGTAAGTCTGCGCTAAGGCACTGTCGATCGTTTCTGCCAGAAAGCGATCGTAGTTGTAGTTGTTGATAATGATGCTAACAAGTGGTTCGGGTTTCATAAGCCTAGCTGCTCATTGAGATAGAACAGCGTTTTGATGTTGACTGCTCTGAAAAGTTGATTCAATGAAGCCATCTTTCAGTAACCTCTCAGTAACAAATCAACTTTAGTTTACGATTGAATAATATTTCTAACAACATATATACTACACTCGCCTCTTGAGTGGTGACTTCGTTGGTAGACTTTACAGAGTCTTTACGGTTGTATTTTAGATGGATTTGCTTTAAAGGTAAGCTGTTCAACATTTGAACTGGGTGTTTAAAAGGCTGAAACCCTTTACTAGCTTAGATCGCCTCGAAAATTCAAATGACTAACGGCTTAACTTCTGGCAAGCCAGCTTTACGCCTAGTTTAAGTGGATAGCCCGAAACCAAGTAATATTCGTGAAAATGATCGAGCAATCAATCATTTGAACAACCCAGAACGATGTCGGCTTATGGCTATTTATCAGTAGAAGAGTAGCTTTCTTCGAGCTTTAGCAACTGGCGTTTTGGTGTGGTTAAAAATGTAACTAAATTGATCAAGCACATTTTCGGGGCGGATGAATTGATTAACTTTATTACTGTAAAAACAAGGCTTTTTCAAATAATTCAAATACAAGTCATCGTTATTATCAAGCTCAATAATCCTTTCAATTAATCAGGGCTATTCCGTTCTAATTGAATAGTTGATATGCTAGGCAGGTAATCCCTCT
>QBMH01000047.1 GCA_003249025.1 Leptolyngbya sp.
CCGCGCCGCGCATCCAATAAAGCCACCGTTTGAGGAGTCGTCACAATCCCCCCCCCCGCCATGGGCACTGCCTGAGCCATCGTTAGTTGAGCGTCGCCGGTTCCGGGCGGCATATCTACGATCAAATAATCCAGTTCGCCCCATGCCACTTGATAGAGAAATTGGCGAATCACGCCATTCAGCATAGGACCTCGCCAGATCACAGGCTGATCTTTATCAATTAAAAAGCCCATGGAGACCAGTTTTACGCCATGATTAAAAGCAGGTTCCAGGATATCTCCAGTAGCGCCTTTTTGCACTGTTATCGTGGCATCGGCTAAACCCAACATCGTAGGCGCGTTGGGACCGTAAATATCGGCATCAATTAACCCGACTTTCGCCCCGGCTTGTGCCAAAGCGACCGCAATATTCACCGCGATCGTGCTTTTGCCCACGCCTCCTTTGCCGCTGGACACTGCCAAAATATTTTTCACACCGCCAATTCCCTGGCGATCGGGTAAGGCTTTTTGCTGAGGTGTTTCAGCCGTCACGTCTACAACAACTTCTTTTACTCCGGGTAGTGTGCGAACTGCTTTCTCGCAATCTTCCACAATAAATTGACGCAATGGGCAGGCTGGCGTGGTTAACACGAGGGTAAAGCGAACAATGCCCTGATCAACCTCGACGTTGCGGATCATGTTCAAGTCCACCAAACTTTTTTGCAGTTCAGGATCTTGGACGGGCTGCAACACTTCTAAAACAGAACTGGAACTTAAGGTATCAAGCATTTCTTCACTCTGACTAAAGCAACGGGAGACGGATCGCGCTTCTTCGATCTTAAAGCCAGTCGTTAGCCATTTTCGTAGAACTGCTGAGTATTTCCGCGATCGCCCGATTGATTCACTTCCTGATTCAGTTCGTTGAACTATTGCTCGATCAGCATTGGTCTGGATGGAAGTCCTATATTTAAACTATTTTTTGAGCCAAAGTACCCTTGCCGGATGGGAATTTTAATCAAAAACTCTGCCCCGCGATTAGGCAGCGGCAGATATTCCAAGGTGCCTCCATGCCGCTCAATCACTTGGTAGCTAATGGATAACCCCAACCCAGTCCCCTTACCCACTGGCTTGGTGGTAAAAAATGGATCAAACAGTTTGCTTTGTACTTCTACTGGAATGCCAGACCCGTTATCTTGAATGGAAATATGCACCCAGTCTGAATCGATCGCCTGAGTGGTGATGGTAATTTTGCCCTGCTCTTGAAGGCGCGCATCGGGCGGCAGGCTTTCATAAAATTCTTGGAGGGCATCGATCGCATTTGCCAGTAGATTCATAAACACCTGATTTAGCTGACCTGCAAGGCAATCTACTAAGGGCAACGTGCCATAGTTTTTAATCACTTCAATGCCAAATCGGAGAGAGGTTGGCTTGAGTCGATGTTGTAAAATTCGCAGCGTGCTGTCTAGTCCCTCGTGAATATTCACTTCTTTGGCTTCAGCTTGATCTAAGCGAGAAAAATTCCGTAACGATAGAACAATTTCTCGAATGCGCTCAGATCCCATCTTCATAGACTTCAATAGCTTAGGCAAATCTTCTGCTAGGAAATCGAGATCCATCAATTCCAGTTTTTCCTGCACTTCTACACTGGCAGACGTGTCGTACTGTTCATAAAGCTGCAACAATTCCAACAGGTCGCGAGTATAGGTATCGACATAGTTGATGTTGCCGTAAATAAAATTGACGGGGTTATTGATTTCGTGGGCGATGCCTGCCACCAGTTGCCCCAGGGCAGACATTTTCTCGCTTTGCACCAGATGAAGCTGAAGGTGCTTCAATTCTTGCAGCGATCGCTCAAGCTGTTGGGTCTTTTGTTGCGTTTGGTTTAGGAGTTCAGCTTGATAAAGGGCAACATCAAGCTGAACTGCAATCTGTTTGACGAATTCAATCTCTGCGGCTTGCCATAGGCGAGGAGCCGAACATTGATGAATGCACAACAAGCCCCACAAAGCCTCGCCTCGTCGCAATGGGATGATCAGGTTGGCGCGAATTTGAAACTGAGATAACACTGCGATATGGCAGTCAGATAGACCAGCGTTGAAAATATCATCCACGGCTTGAATCTGACCGCTGGCATAGCGAGCCGCATAGCGATCGCCAAAGCAATGATCGTGAATCCGAATTTTCAGCGCTGAATCATAGGGCGGCAGCACATCTTCGGAGACAAATTCACCATCGTCATAGCCCGACTCAGGATAAAAGCGAAAAATGCCCACGCGATCAACCTGAAGCAGTTGGCGAACTTCAGTCGCAGCTAGCTTAAAGATTGTGTCCAAATCCAGGGGAGACCGGATTTTGCTGATGACTTCCGACAGGGCGACTTGCTGCTCACTCAAGCGATGTAGTTCAGTCGTGCGCTGTTGAACATTGGATTCTAAATCCCAATTGCGCTGCTTGAGTTCAGCCTCGCGCTGCTGCAAGTCTTGAGCCTGACAATGTTCAAGCTGATGAATCTTTCTGCGAAAGGATACTGCCGCTATCACGAAGCTGAGGGTTGAAAAAGTCCCTAGAAGCCATAAAGCAGGAGCGATCGCCGAACCAGCACCAGCCATTGAGGAAAGCATATGAGTAACCTGAGAAAACAGAAACTTAATGCACTTACATACCGTTTTTCCAAGACGTTAGCACTGGCAGCGCTAATAAGCGACCGTAAAAGTATTTAGACTTTTTTGAAGAGGAAACATCACTATCCGTAAATCGTACAGTATGCAAGGGACAGCAAATTTCAGATAGTCAGACTTCTCCTACGCGATCGCAGTCGGCAGCCTGGATTCCACAAATTGTTTCCCACAACCCTTGCATCGATAGCATTGCTTGCTGCGACGATACCCATTTTTGGATAACTGCTCCGATTGGCAATGGGGACATTTCATTACTTTCATTACATCGTCCGACAGGCGATCGCCCACATACGGCTTTAAATAGGACACCAGCAATTCCTCAATTTGCTGAGTCAATTGTTGACGCTCTTCTAAGTTAGGAGTGCGAAGCGCCGCTAGCATCACCGCATTGCTACTATGCACACACACTTCTGCGAGTAATCTACAGTGCGCTTGCTCTAAAGCCGAGTTTCGCTGGGTCAAGATAGTTGCTAGAAAGTTGATTGCCTCTTGGGTCATGCTCTCGTCAATCGCCTGAAAAATCTCGCGTGCCATGTAAAACTGCACAAACACTACTCGCGATACGGGTTGCTCAAATAGTTCTACTACGCCAGTAGCAAGCGCATGGATCATTGGGCGCAGCGGCAACTTGACAATTTCTGGGATATTTACCTGTGACCACATGAGCTTGACCCGCTCGACATGGCGTAACTCCATCGCCTTGAAAATGGCGGCTTTATCCGGAAAAAACTGATACAAAGATCCGATCGCCGTTCCCGCTTTTGCGGCAATCAGATGAGTGGTTGCGGCTGCATAACCCACCTCGTCAAACACAGCCGCCGCCGCATCCAGAATTTTTTCGACCCGGTCTTTGCCGCGCTGCTGTTTCGGTTGACGGCGCAAAGTCTTCGACGACTGGATTGACGAACGTGAATATTCTGTCATATTGTAGAAACACGACGGATTTTTCACAATTCTATATCGAGCGGAGAACACCATGCAGTCTATGCTTCCCGGTGCGCCTTGGTTATTGGCGCACAAGTCGATGCTGACCATAAACCAGCCCCAAAAAGTTTCCCTGTACGCGACTGACTATGTGATGTGGAAAGACGCGGCTGGAGAAGTTCATGCACTCCCCAATGCTTGCCCTCATATGGGAGCCATGCTATCGGAGGGATGGTGTGAACAGACTAATGATACAAGCGAGATCGTCTGCCCGTTTCATGCCTTGCAGTTTGACGCAGCAGGCTGCACGGTTCTACCTGGATCAGGCAAGAAAACAGTATCCCAGTTAGAACCTTTAGAGTTGATCATTCAAGGCGATTTCATTTGGTCTTATGGGGGGTACGAACCGAAAACTCCGATTCCTACGGTGCTAAATGAGATTGCAAATAACTACTACTTTGTGGGGCATATCGGCGATCGCAGCATCGAGACAGATTTGCTGACCATGCTGCTGAATATGCACGACTACAATCATCAAAACGGCACTCACCGAGACTTATTCCGGATTACAGAGGTAGAGTTTCACCAGTTTATTGACGACGGACATCATTCTCACGCTTTTTATGACATGCCCACCGCCCCTTATACTCTGGCGGAAAAGTTAAGAAAGCCAGATATCATGTTGCTGCCCCCCACGATCAAAGCGCATTTGGAAAACCACTTCCCCTCTCTAGTAATTTTTCATGGAGAAATGCCACTAGGCAAGGCAGCGCAATGTCATTTCTTTGTGCCAGAAGCTGAAAATCGCACCCGAACTTACATCTTGCTCTTTGGTCAAGCGAAGCATCCCGTCTTTAAGCTGTTGGGCGGAACGTATCTTAAGTTTGGCAAGGTCGTTGTGGATCAAGATGCAGATATTTTAGGCAAGATCTACCCTAATACCCCTCAAAAAATCAAACTGAACAATGAAGTTGGGATGGATTGGGTCAGGCGCAATTTTGAGGGTTTTCCTGAGGTGACGGCACCAAACCTTTCAAAATAGAGAGTCCAGATTCTTACTATCATTCAACGGAAAAGGCATTCAACCGAAAAGGGGACTACCTAATGCAGCGCAACTCTTAGCCACGGAAAACTCTATATCAGCGTTTTTGTGGATTCAGGTTTACAACATTTGCCGCAAACCAGTCCAACCAATAATGATGTAGCCGATCGCCAATAGCAGGCTGTTCAGTCCAGTTCTTAGCCCAGAGCGGAGTGCATTCCCCTGAGTTTGACTTTCCAACTCTTGCTTGCGCGTTTTGATTTTATTCAGTTCTTCAGTTTTCTTGGGAGCAATTTCGGCATCAAACGCTTTTGGATCAGACTTCAGCCGCTTCAGTTGGGCTTGCTGTTGCTTTGCTTGAGCCAACTGAGGATCTTTCAATTGCCCACTACTAATAAGCTGATCAATTTGAGCTAGCTGAGAATCTAATTGCCCTCTAAATTGCTGCACTTGGGCATCAATTTGACTTTCTGCTTTAGCGGCTTCTTGACCAATCTGCTTCATTTGAGCATCTACTGCATCACGAGTAGCAACCACATTCCAAGGTACTATCAGCAAGAAAAATAGCCCTAATATACTGGATAAAATGAGTGCAGTGAGTTTCAGCCAAGGCGCAGTTCGGGTTGCATCGCTGCTGCCAGCCTCTAGCCAATACCCAATGAACAGTAATCCTATCCCAATTAGGGGGAAGACTCCGCGATCAACGACCTGTGTTGTAAAAGTGATGACCCACTGGCTATCTTGAAACTTGGCGGTTGAAAGCAACACAAGATAGTCAATCAGGCTAGTTAAAACGAGTAAGGCTCCAATGAGTTTAAGAATGAGGGGAGTCCAGGGGGAGGAATTAATGGCTTTCATAGCTCGGTGTCTTATGTCAGTGTCTTGTGATGAAGGCGGATGGCGATCGCCGTAGGGATTCCTGTGGAAAGCTTCGCTAACGTTTTACGAATCGCCAACTTTGAGCAGCAGAAGTTTAGACCAATCTGTCGCTTACCTATACTAGACCAGATGGGTCAGTCGGCATAAACGCCTATGCCATGAAGCTGGCGCAGAATCGGTGGCAAGCTCTGGCATGATCTTGTCCTAAATTCGGCATTCATCTTGTAAAGTTGATAGAACTAAATACGAAAGGCAATCGCGTCTTCTCTATTCCTTAAAAAAATCACCCACTCATTTTTGATAAACCGGGTTATGCTTACCTGACTTTGATCCTTTGAGTTTTCGCGAGTGTTGCTTACCTCTTGATTCAATCTCTACAAACTAATAGAGATTGCTTTAGTAGTCCTCTAGATCACTTGTTTATTCACCTAGTTTGGCTATTCTTTTTGCCAAGTGTCGCCCTGATGACTGCTGTGCCCCTTCCTCGCCAACCTTCTCAACCGCCCGATCGCGCTGGTAGCAACATGCCTCCAGAAGTGACTCCTGTGTTTGCGTTGAAGGAGTTAGTAGCGCGGCTGAATCGAGAGCAGCATAAGATTCAAGATTTACTGAGTTCCTTGGGCTTTGCGCTACGAAGCTTTAATAATCTCAATCAGTTTTTAGAGTTGATCCCGCTGATGGCAAGCCGGGTGACCGATTGTGATGGAGGAGCGCTGCTGCTGTTCAAACCCAATGGGCAAGTTCGCCTAGAGCGGTTGCACTGTCAAGATAGCCGCTGGAGCAAAGATTTACGAAAAGCGTTGGAAGCTGCCACGCGACAGTCCCCTGCTTTTGCTAATCGCAGCGATGGGGCGATCGCCCCCACACCACAGGCGATCGCCGATTTGGATCATCAGGTCAGCCATTATTTAGGTGCTAGCGTTCAGCTTTTTGGCACCGCTATCTTGGTGAAGAATGCAGAACGCGGTCGGTTATATGTGTTTAGCCGTGATCCCCAATACACTTGGACGGAAACGCGCCAAAAACTGGTGCGGTTGGTGGCAGATCAAACCTCGGTTGCGATCGAAAACGATGAACTATCGGTGGAGCTTCGCAAAAAAGAACGGCTCGATCGCGAATTAGAGATTGGCGCAGAAATCCAACTGCGGTTGCTCCCTCGCAACTGCCCCAAAATTTTGGGAGTGGAACTGGCAGCGCGATGCCTGACCGCTAGCCGAGTTGGCGGTGATTATTACGATTTCATTCCTGCTAGCTATGACCAAATTCGATCAAAACGAGATGGCGGCAGCGAAACGGCAAAATGGAGTGTGGCGATCGGCGATGTCATGGGCAAAGGCGTTCCCGCTGGGCTGATTATGACTATGACTCGCGGCATGTTGCGGGCTGAAGTATTGAATGGTCACTCGCCAGCTCGGATTTTGCAGCATCTCAACCGCGTCATGTACGCCGATCTGGAAAACTCCAATCGATTTGTCACTCTGTTTTATTCAGAATACGATCCCCAAACGCGGATTTTGTCCTATAGCAACGCCGCCCACAATCCGCCGTTGCTGTGGCACGCTGCCACGAAAACGATTAAACGCTTGGACACGTTGGGAATGCTGATTGGCTTAGATGCCGACACGCACTATCAAGATGCCCAAATTCAGCTACAGGAAGGCGACACGCTGATTTACTACACCGATGGATTTACGGATGCTGCCAATCAGGGGGGAGAGCGATTTGATGAAGAAAATCTGACGAAGGCGTTTCAGTCAGCCTGTGAGCAATGTCAATCGCCCCAAGAAATTCTGGATCATTTATTTGAGCAAGTTCAAAATTTTATTGGATCTAGCAATCGCAATGCAGACGACATGACCCTGATTGTGATGCGAATGCAGTCCATTTAATATTTCAGTATTCTTGCTGTAAGATTATCCTCTTGAGACTGCCATTAGATAGGAGTAAAAATATGGTGATGCATCTGGTTCAAGATATGGGATCACTGTTGATCGGTAGCGCCCATTGGGTTGATTCACTGCCGCTGATTTCCTGGCATTTGCCTTCCGATGTTTCAGTCCTGGCTCAGATTAAACAGACCGATATCGGTAGAGATATTGGCGTTTGGTGGAATCACTTTGTGAAGACCGGACAACTGGCAGCCTTTATCGCAGGTATTGTTTTTGGCTATATGGTGAAAACATTTACCAGTTTTGGTTAATTTGTGAACTTTAGATCTTTAGGTAATCAAGTTCAATAGATGAATCACTGAATCTGGATATTTTTTGCTTTGAATAATCCTGTGCCACACTCTGCTTCTAACCCATCTGAAACTTGGAGCCAACGCTTTGAATCGGCGCTGCATCCCGCGATCGCCCGATTTAATGCCAGTATTGGCTTTGACATGCAACTGATCGAATATGACCTGACCGGCTCTCAAGCCCACGCTAAAATGCTGGCGCACACAGGCATCATCTCCACGGACGAAGGCGAACAACTGGTCGTTGGACTGGAGCAAATTCGTCAGGAATATCGGGCGGGTCAGTTTACTCCCGGCATTGAAGCCGAAGACGTGCATTTTGCCGTGGAGCGTCGCCTGACTGAGTTGGTGGGCGATGTGGGTAAAAAACTTCATACCGCGCGATCTCGCAATGATCAAGTCGGCACCGATACTCGGCTTTATTTGCGATCGCAGATTCAAACAATTCGGGAAAGACTCCGCGAGTTTCAAGCCGTGTTGTTGACCTTGGCTGAGCAAAACGTTGAAACCTTGATTCCTGGCTACACCCATTTACAGCGCGCCCAGCCTCTCAGCCTTGCCCATCACTTGCTGGCATATTTTGAAATGACGCAGCGCGATTGGGAAAGATTGGGCGAAATTTATCAGCGGGTGAATGTGTCGCCCTTGGGATCGGGCGCACTGGCAGGCACTACTTTTCCAATCGATCGCCACTACACCGCTGAGTTACTCAATTTTGGCGGCGTGTATGCCAATAGTTTAGATGGAGTCAGCGATCGCGACTTTGCGATCGAGTTCCTCTGTGCCTCCAGCATCATCATGGTGCATCTCAGCCGTTTGTCGGAAGAAGTGATTTTGTGGGCATCGGAAGAATTTCGCTTTGTCACCCTCAAAGATAGCTGCTCTACGGGTTCCAGCATCATGCCGCAAAAGAAAAACCCGGATGTACCGGAACTAGTGCGGGGGAAGACCGGGCGCGTGTTTGGACACCTACAAGGGCTGCTGGTGCTGATGAAAGGCTTGCCGCTGGCATACAACAAGGATTTGCAGGAAGACAAAGAAGCGCTGTTTGATGCGGTGCTGACGGTGCAGTCTTGCCTAGAAGCAATGACGATTTTGCTGCGGGAAGGCATGGAGTTTCGCCGCGATCGCTTGCAAGCTGCCGTCAGCGAAGATTTTTCCAACGCCACCGATGTGGCAGATTACCTGGCAACCAAAGGCGTTCCCTTTCGCGAAGCCTATAACCTCGTAGGTAAAGTGGTGAAAACCTCTCTGGCACAGGGCAAGCTGCTGAAGGATCTCACCCTGGAGGAATGGCAAGCTCTCCATCCCAAATTTGAGGCGGATATTTACGACGCGATCGCTCCCCGGCAAGTGGTCGCTGCTCGTAACAGCTATGGTGGCACTGGTTTCGACCAAGTTCGTCACGCCCTCAAATCTGCCCAACAACGTATCCTTGATGTAGGTTAGTGGTTAGCAGCTTTTAGTAGACGGGTAACTGTACCACCGGAGACCATTTTTATGCTTCATTCCGACTTCAGCAGCGAGGAAATCGCTCAAAGTGGCAAAGAACTGTATCAGCAGCGTCTCCGTACTCAAGTGGAAACAGCAGACAACATTGGCAAAATTATTGCCATTGACCTGAACACAGGGAATTACGAGATTGATAAAGACCTGCTTGCAGCTTGCGATCGCTTAAAAGCCAAATATCCCCACGCTGTTATCTGGGCAGAGCGAATTGGCTATGATGCCGTCTATGCAATTGGCGGCACTTTAGTTAGGACGACACAGTGATAAACGGCATAGTCGTTGGGCTTCAGGCACGCATGGGGATCATTTTATATCCCCCCAACGTTCAGAAGTAGAGATAGAATGTGTTGTGGATACAGGGTTTGAAGGATTTCTAACCTTGCCACCTGCCGTAGTTACAGATCTTGATTTACCTTACATTGCGCCGGTTGACGCAAATCTGGCAGACAATCCTCGCATTGTAACCAATGTTCATCACGCAATCCAACCTTGAAGGCGAGATTGTTGGGCGCGTTGAAAGCAGGCGGCTTGGAGATACTCAAAGCTATCTTCAATCACCCAGCAGTTAGCATTCCGGCTGAAGCCGTAAAAGGATGGTTGGAAGCAGAGTGAGAGGGAAAACGTTAGTAGGGTAGCAACTGAGATGCAAACACTATGAGCGCTACGTTAAGATTTGGTCTATTCATCCACTGAGTTTATGGTTTGTCATGAGCGACAAAGAAGTAGTTATTGAGCTTTTAAAACGCTTGCCGTCTGAAGTGTCCTTGCGAGAGATTTTGGGAGAGATCGAATTTATTGCGGCGGTCAAAGAGGGCTTGAGTGAAATTGACCAGGGAAAGGGAGTATCCGTTGAAGTTGTTGAGAAAATGATGGAAGCATGGACTACGCTGTAATCCTTTCTCCAAAAGCAATTGGGGATCTAGAAGCAATCGTCCGATACATCTCTTTAACCAATCCCAATGCTGCGAGAAAAGTAGGACAAAGCCTGCTTGAAAAGACTAAGGATTTGAGCCAGTTTCCGTTCAAAGGGCAGAAAGTGCCTGAGTTTGACGATCCCGATATTCGGCAACTCATCCTAAAACCTTATCGAATTGTCTATCGCGTTGAAGAAGATAAAAAGCAGATTAGCATTGCTCATTTTTGGCATTCATCTCAAGAGGATTTGGAACTTTAGAGGACTGATACATTCGATTAAGACAATGTTCCAGTTCTGGAAACGCTAAGGTAGAGGTAGGGGAATGATTTGTCTGGGATGTTGGGGCAGGGGGAGATTGAATCATGCAGCAGGATTATTTGGATAAGCTGGAACAATTACGATCGCTGTTTGCGGAGATGGAGCGATCGCTGATTGCTTACTCTGGCGGCATCGATAGTACGTTGGTGGTAAAGGTGGCGTTTGATGTGTTGGGCGATCGCGCGTTGGCGGTGACGGCTGTTTCTCCGTCGCTGTTGCCGGAGGATTTGGAAGAAGCCTGCATTCAATCCGCCGAAATTGGTATTGCTCACGAGTTAGTGAATACGCATGAGTTGGAGAATCCCGACTATGCTTCTAATCCGATCAACCGCTGCTATTTTTGCAAAAGCGAACTGCACGATACGCTGAAACCGCTGGCGTTGGATCGTGGCTATCCCTATGTGGTGGATGGCGTGAATGCGGATGATTTACGCGATTATCGACCGGGAATTCAGGCGGCGAAAGAACGAGGTGCGCGATCGCCCCTGGCAGAAATTGGCATCACCAAGCTGGAAGTGCGGCAAATTGCGAAGCATCTTGATTTGTCCTGCTGGGATAAACCCGCGCAGCCTTGCCTTAGTTCGCGCTTTCCCTATGGCGAAGAAATTACCTTGGCAAAACTGCATCGTGTCGGCAGAGCCGAAGCTTATTTGCGGAAACTGGGACTGAAAACCTTGCGTGTGCGATCGGAAGGCGACACTGCTCGGATTGAACTTCCGGCTGAGCAAATCAAAGAAGTTGTGCTGACGATGGATTTGCCGATGCTGGTGGAAAGACTGCAATCCTTTGGTTTTGTGTATGTCACGCTGGATTTGGAAGGCTTCCGCAGCGGTAAGTTAAATCAAGGGCTGCAATTAACGACTGTGGGCGATCGCCAATCGGTCTAAGCCCATAGCCAAATTCAAGCGGCTTTTCAGTCGATACTGATAAAAGTCCAGTATTTCTTAAGGAGGGGACAGCCTTGTCCATTGTCCGTGTGCGCGAACATGTCAACCCGCTCAGCAAAAAGTATCAGGTTCCAGCGACTCCGCCGGATTGGTCAGCGATTTATGCCAAGCCTCACCAGCCGTTGCATGTGGATATTGGCTGTGGCAAAGGGCATTTTGTCCAGGATATGGCAACCCTTCAGGGCGATCGCAACTTTTTAGGGCTGGAAATCCGCGAACCGCTGGTGGATCAAGCAAATCGCTGGCGGGATGAACTGGGCTTGAGCAATCTGCACTACCTATTTTGCAATGCCAATAATTCTCTGCGTCCGTTGCTTACGTCTCTGCCAGCCGATATTTTGCAACAGGTGACCATCCAGTTTCCTGATCCGTGGTTCAAACGGCGGCACCAAAAGCGGCGAGTGGTGCAACCAGAGTTGGTCATAGACTTGGCAGAGTTTCTCGTTCCGGGTGGCGTGGTGTTTGTCCAGTCTGATGTGGAGGAAGTGGCGATCGAAATGCGCGATCGCTTTGATGAACATTCCGGTTTCATCCGTCAGCATGATGATTGGTTGCCCGATAATCCAATGCCAATCTCAACGGAACGGGAGCGATCGACGCTTGCCACTAGCCATGAACCTGTCTATCGAGCGTTATTTGTTAAGACAGAGAAAAACGGGCAGAGTCCAAAGTCCGAAGTGCGGAGTTAGAGAGATTTGCCATTCGCAACTCTGCATTCGTCAATCGTCAATTCCTTTCTAGACCCACGATCTCAGCCACATCCGCAAGCTGAAACCAAAAGAAGACAAGGGTAAGCCCAAGTAGACAGGCAACCAGAATAGAAAAGAGAGCGCCACGATCGCGATGATCGCGATGCTAAGTTGGCGGAGATAAACCTGACGACTGCTAAGCCAGCGATCAATGAGCCATGCCAGCGCCATTGAAGCAAACACCGACGCGCCCATATAGTGATATATGAACAGGCAACGGGTGACCCGGAGCCAAGGCAGCAGATTTGCTAAATAGCAGACGGCAAGGAAAACTAACAGCGATCGCTCGGTTGAACTCAATGCTATCGGCATTGTCCAATCTGCTTTTGCCCGACGATTGAATCGCCGATTAATCTGAATCGCGATCTGCTGGATGAACAACCAGCCGACGATCGCCAGAACGATCGCGATCGCCGCTGTGGAAAACCACCATAGAAACGGATTGCCCATCGCATGGACATCGTAAATTACCTTCTCGGCATTGCTCGGCGGCAAGGCGACCTCGGACGGCAGTGGATCGCCCTTGCCCGTAATTTTGTAAAAATAAGCCACGGGTCGCCACATGATCAGCCAGCTAAACCAGGTAGAGCAGTAAGGATGCACCTTCGGTCCGCTGCCGACCCGCTCGTGATACCTCAAAATTTCGCCTTGAATATTCCATAAATCCGCCCAAAAACCAAGCTTGGCGTTGAGTTGTAGATGGGGAACCCAAATCAAAATATAGGTGAGGCAGGGAATGACGATGAGGGCGATTAAATAAATGACAGTTTGCCACCCGCGCAATCGCGCTAATTTTTCTAGGACATCAGGTTTTGTAGAAGGGGTGAGTCTTACGGAATCGAGCGATCGCGGAAATAATCGCCAGGTCACCTGAGCAGCCAGCAACACGCCATAGGCTGCCAATAAAAACCACAGTCCGTTCCACTTAACAGAAGCCGAGGCTCCAAAGCAGATCCCTGACAGCAGCAACCAGCCGCCACGCTTTAAAAAATGCCCATCTTCCACGCTCAACAGCAAACACCACAGACCCAATAGCCCAAAAATCACTAGATAGACATTATTGAGGGCATAGCGAGATTCCACCAAAAACAGCCCATCCAGTGCTGCAAACAATCCAGCGATCACGGCGTAATGGCTGCGACGAGTCATTTGATAGGCAAGTCCTACAACCACCAGCGGAATCAACGAACCCGTAAGCGCATTCAGCCAGCGGTAAGTCCAAGGGGCAAACAAGCCGCCGACCAAACCATTGACCTCTGATTGTCCAAAGGGCAGACGACTGCCAACCCACATACCACCAGCAATCAAATATTTACTCAGAGGCGGATGTCCATCAAAAAATGGAGTCCAACTCAAGTAGTTATAGGCAAATTTGGCGAAATAAACCTCATCAAAAACTAGCGTATTGAAGCGATAAATACCCCAAAAACGCAATCCTAAAGACAGCAACAGCAAACCAATTAAATAGGGTCTAAACCAGGAAAAGGACTGATCAGTTTTGAACCGTGCCATACCTTATACCCATTCTCTATAAGGCTGCATAAAACTTGAAGTTAGGCTGAATCATCAGAACTTCCAAAAAATAGTGCGATCGCTTTCTATAATCGCATCAACCAGAAAATCGCGATCGCCGTTTCCGTTCGGGGCATAGTTGCCAGCCCTTTTTAATAGCAGTGAGAAAATGGCTAAGTCAATTTTGAATTCTGGCAGCGTCTTCAAGAGTTGCCCTCTGCGAAAACTTGACTGCCTACTTATAAAACTTGACCGCCATGTTTGACCCAATGTGTCATATCAATCAATTCGTCATCACCATACTCAAAAGGAGAACCAAGCTCGGCTTCAATTTCTGCTTGTTCTTCATCACTTACATAGGGTACAAGAACCTGACAGAGCAACAGGCGCTCTTCTCGCAACACTTCTCGAACACTTTCTTTGATTAACGCTTTTAGTTCTTGAATTTCCATCTTCTCTTACCTAGATGACTAATCGTCTTTAGAATCAAGATTACTTACTGCTAGAGAATTTTTTGCAGCCCCTCGAGGCTAAGCCAGATCTCCCTGTTTCAGGTTGGGTAGGTTTTGCATTTTCAAGACTCTAAAAGAGTTTTCACCAACTCTCAGCTTTGCAAAGCTCCTCATTATGAGAATCGCTAGTCGTCTAATTTTCTACCAATTGTAAGCCTTTCAAACTAACTCACACCTGACTTAACAACAGCAGAATAATTGCCCTACAAAGCAATCTTTTTAAGACGGAAATCGCACCAACTAGAAAATCACGACCATCGCAGTCTACCTTTGTCTAACAGGAAGCCTATGCCAATATAGGGAAAACAGCACTCTCATTTCCCTACTCTCCATGCCTCCTGAACCAGAAGCATCCCCGGAAGCGTCTTCAGATTCCCTTCCCAAGCCTAATCCACTAGCCAAAGAACCTGCCAGTCGCCCCGGTACCGAACGCCGCTTTATTCAGCGCCAGGTCGTGCAACCTTTGATCCAGTGGATACCATTGGGTGGTAGTAGCTTTCTGTTTGCCAGCCATCTACTCAAGCAAGAATGGATGCTAGTCCTGCTAACCTTTCCGGTTACGGTCGTAACCGCTGTGTGGGCAGCTTACAGCAAAGGGTTTGTGGAGCGCTTGTCAGAGATTTACGCTGATCGCAGTAAAAAAGATGCAGATGCTTTGGTTGCTGGAATGGATAGCCTCGATAAAGCGCTCAAATGGCAGCTATCCGGCTTCGAGTCAAAATATCTCAAGTGTCAGGCGATTCCCTGCAAAAGTTACGCCACCGAAGAATTTAAACAGCCCGAAGGCATTCTCAATCCCGAACTAGATGAAGTATTTGTGCCCCTGCAACTCAGCGCGGGTTCCTTGGGTTGGCTGCGACGCGATGTTAGCCTCTTAAATGAAATCGATCCAGAATCAGAGCCTCCCAGCTTACTGATTTGGGACTTTCTGGCTCAGATTAATCAGGTGCCTGCTTACCGCAGCCTGGCAATTTTGGCACCGGGTGGCAGCGGCAAAACCACCCTGCTGCGTCACATCGTCCACACCTATGCTCAATACCGCCACCGCAAATACCGGGCACCTAAACTGGTTCCAGTCTTACTTTACCTACGTAAGTGGCGCAATCTCCTTGCCGCTCCTGATGCTCCCACTCTGCCCCAATTGATCGAGCAACACATTCGTGATTTGCCCAACGGCAAAAACCTGATCCTGCCGCCCTATTGGGCAGAAAACCTGCTGCGCCAAGGCAAAGCTCTGATTATGCTAGACGGCTTTGACGAAGTGCAAGTAACCCAGCGCTCAGCCGTCAGCCAGTGGATTGCAGATCAGATGCAAGAGTACGGGAGTGCTGTATTCATTCTCACCTCGCGCCCTAGCGGCTATGAAGAGTTTAATGCCCAAAAACCTGCCACTACCTTAGAAATGCTTGAATTTCAGCTCGATCAGCGGCAGCGCTTCATCCAGCAGTGGTATCTTTGCCAGGAAACTTTGCAGCGGGGTGGTAAACAAACTGCCGACGTGAAAGACCGCGCCCAACGGTATGCCGCCGATTTGGTGAGTCAAATTGCAGCAGACCGCGATGGGCTGGGCAAAATGGCAGGTAACCCGCTGCTGCTGACCCTGATTGCGCGACTGCATCGTGTTTTATCCCGGTGAAAAGCTGCCTCATCGCCGCACCGAACTTTACCGCGAAATTTGTGACCTGCAACTGGGGGCGCGTCCTTTGGCAAAGCGCATTCACTTGGTGCTGGATTCGCCTCAAGAGCGGCAAGCAGTGCTACAAGCCGTGGCGCTGAAGATGGTGCAGCAAAACTGGGTGCAAATAGAACGAGCAGAGATGTTGACGCTAATTGCACCACATTTGCGCCATCAAGATGAAACCGTGGCAGCAGCAGATTTTTTGCAACAGATGGTTGATGTAAGCGAGTTGTTGTACGAGCCAGATACCGAAGAATATGCCTTTTCCCATCTCAGCTTTCGCAACTATCTAGCAGCACAGCAGCTTCAGCAACACTTACGCCAGACTAGCCAACACTCCCATCTATTTTCCACCGTCTGGCAGGAAGACCATTGGCAAGAAACGATTTTGCTTTACACGTCAGAGCTAAAGCCTGCCGCCTTCAAAACCTTACTACATCAGGTGAATACCGGAGCAGATGCACTGGTAGCGCTGGAATGCTGGCATAATCATCCGCGCCATCAGGAAGCTGCCCTGATTGGAGAATTGCCACTGCTGATAGAGGCAGCCAAAACCACGCGCTATCAGCGATTAGAGGAGTACTTGAATGCACAACAGTGGCGCAAAGCAGACTTAGAAACCTACTTCTTGATGATTACCACCGTAGGTAAACCGATGGGCGCATTTTACAGTGCAAGCGATTTAGAAACCTTTCCTTGCGAAGATTTACTAAAAATTGACCAGCTATGGCGAGATGCAAGTGGTGGCAATTTTGGCTTTAGTGCGCAAAAGCAAATCTGGCAGGAGTGCGGTAGCCCCATGTCTTACGATAACGACACAAGATCGCAATGGGAGCACTTTGGTAATCGCGTGAGGTGGTACAAAGACGGAGGAAAACGGGAAAGTTATGACGACTTGTTTTCTTTTAGTACATATGAGCCAGGGCATCTCCCCTGTTCGGGATGGGTTTTTGGGGGGACTTTTGAGGGGCTTTTTCTTGTGTGGAGCGGTGGGAGGGTGAGAAGTGGTGAGATAAAGGGTGTTGGTGGTGGTGGGGTTGGATCTCTTCTCTCTCGTCCAGACTTGCCAAGTGTCAAGGTACAAAGATTCTAGCCACTTAAAGGGGCGAGTTCAGTTGAGAAATGGTGGGATTAGCCGCTCATTTCTCTTCAAAACCCGCCCCTGTTACTAGAAAGGCGATTTGTTATTTCACAAACAGCATTTCTTGATAGGTAGGCAGGGGCCAGAAATCATCTGCAACTTCACCTTCTAGGGCATCAGCATATTCACGCACCTTGTCCATTAAAGGACGGATGGTTTGGGCGGAATACTGCATATGCTCTTCTGGGGTGGCGAAATCGTGCTTGCCCAGAGCATCGGTGAGCTTGCTCACCATATCCGTCATAGACTTGGTAAGAGAAGCAACCTTTTCAGCGGTTTCTTGCTCCAAGGCAATGCCGATCTCTTTGAGATTCGCGATCGCGCCAGACAGCTCAGAAAGATACCGCACTGCCGCAGGGTAGATAATGGTTTTCGCCATACTGATCACCAGTTTAGCTTCCACGTCGATCGCCAAAATGTATTGCTCGGCATAGACATCAAAGCGGCTTTCTAGTTCCACTGGAGTCAGCACACCCACCCGATCAAACAATTCTTCAATGTAGTCCGCTTTCAGCACGGGTAAAGCATCCGCAGTGGTTCGCAGGTTTGCCAAGCCTCGTTCCTCGGCGATTTTGTGCCACTCTTCCGAGTAGCCATTGCCGCCAAACACCACATTGCTGTGCTTGTCCATCACCTCTTTCAAAACGGCATGGGCAGCAGCATTAAGATCCATGCCAGAGGTCATTTTGCCGTCCAGTTCATCGGCAACCCAGGTAAGGGAATCTGCCAATATCGTGTTCATTGCCACCAATGGACCCGACACCGATTGGTTAGACCCAACTGCGCGAAACTCAAAACGATTGCCCGTGAAGGCGAAGGGAGAGGTGCGGTTGCGATCGCCCGGATCTTTCGGGAAAATAGGCAACGTTGCCACGCCCAAGTCCATCACTCCAGCATTATCAGAGCTTTCTGGTTGACCCGCGCTAATTTGCTTAAAAACGTTCTCAAGCTGCGATCCTAGGTAGACCGAGATGATGGCTGGAGGAGCCTCATTCGCACCCAAACGATGGTCATTGCTGGCAGTCGCAACCACTGCACGGAGTAAGGGACCATATTTGTGAACGCCTCGAATCACCGCGCCACAGAATAGCAAAAACTGCATATTTGAGTGGGGTGTATCGCCCGGATCGAGCAAGTTGCCTTGAGTCGCATTGCCCACTGACCAGTTGACGTGTTTGCCAGAGCCATTAATTCCTGCAAAGGGCTTCTCGTGCATCAGACAAACAAACCCGTGTTTCTTTGCCGTCATTTTGAGAATCGTCATGATCAACTGCTGGTGATCGCTGGCAACGTTTGCTGCTTCAAAAAAGGGCGCGAGTTCAAACTGACCGGGAGCTACTTCGTTGTGTCGCGTTTTTGCCGGAATGCCCAGCTTATACATGCGCTCTTCCACATCTTGCATGAAGACCTGAACCCGCTCTGGAATGGCACCAAAGTAGTGATCATCAAATTGTTGACCTTTGGCGGCAGGTTTGCCAAACAGGGTTCTGCCCGTCAACAGCAAATCAGGGCGGCTATGGGCAAAATGAGCATCCACCAAAAAATATTCTTGCTCTGCGCCACAGCTAGAATTCACGGGAGCGACATCTGCATATCCCAAAAGCTTCAACACGCGGACTGCGGCTTTACTCATGGCTGCGATCGATCGCAGCAGTGGGGTTTTCTTATCGAGGGCTTCTCCAGTCCAGGAGATGAACACGGTAGGAATGCACAAGGTCACGCCGTTGTCGGTTTCCATCACATAGGCAGGACTGGTAACATCCCACGCCGTGTATCCCCGCGCCTCAAAGGTGGAGCGCAATCCACCATTGGGGAAGGATGAGCCGTCAGGTTCGCCTTGGACTAAAACTTTTCCAGTGAACTCGGTGATGACCGAGCCGTCGCTTTGAACGGAGATAAATCCGTCGTGCTTTTCAGCAGTAGCGTTGGTCATGGGATAAAAGACGTGGGAATAGTAGAGCGCCCCTTTGGAGGTTGCCCAGTCTTTCATGGCGGCAGCAACCGCACCTGCCACAGAAACATCCAGTTTTCCACCGGTTTGCACAGTTTGTTTGACAGATTTAAATATATCTTTCGGCAAACTTGCCTGCATTTTGCTGAGGGTGAAGACATCGGTTGCCCACAGCGCTTCTAGCCGTTGAGGCATTTTAGGCGGCAGGGGCTTGCGATCGGTTACTTGAGAAACGGCTTGAACACGTAAGTCATGGGTCATCGTTAGTTTTCTCCGAGAGGGCTGTGCTTAGAGAGCATACTGGGTTAAATCTTTCTAAACTGTGTTGTAAGAACAGTTATGTCTGCGAAATATGCCTTTCGGCTATTGCGAATTAAGTGGGTACGGGTTAATGAACCTGCGGCACAAAGAATTGTTCGTTGCGCGGTGGACGTACATAGTTTTGGGGTGCGGCTTTGCGGGGGGGTAATTCCATCGGGTCAGGAGTCATGTCCTCATAGGGAATTTTGCTGAGGAAATGGCTGATGCAGTTCAGACGCGCCCGTTTTTTGTCATCTGCTTCTACGGTAAACCAAGGCGCTTCGGGAATATTGGTATGGGCAAACATCGTATCTTTGGCTTGGGAATATTCCACCCAGCGATCGCGAGATTCTAAATCCATTGGACTCAGCTTCCACCGACGAGCCGGATCAATGGTGCGGGACTGAAAACGGCGTTCCTGTTCCTCATCGCTCACGGAAAACCAATATTTCAGCAAGATGATGCCAGATCGCACCAACATCTGCTCAAACTCTGGGCAAGTCTGCATAAATTCTTGATATTGCGCGTCGCTGCAAAAGCCCATCACATGCTCTACCCCAGCGCGGTTATACCAACTGCGATCGAAACAAACGATTTCGCCTGCTGCTGGAAGATGGGGGACATAACGCTGAAAATACCACTCGGTTTTTTCGCGATCGCTGGGTGTACCTAATGCCACCACACGACAACCACGAGGGTTTAGCGGCTCAGTAATTCGCTTAATCGTGCCGCCCTTACCCGCTGCATCTCGTCCCTCAAACAAAATGACGATGCGGGTGCCCGTATGTTTTGCCCAATACTGCATTTTCACCAGTTCGACTTGCAGTCGGCCCAGCTCTTTTTCATAGTCCTTACTCGATAGCTTAGAACTGCCTTCTCCTTCTGAAAGATAGTGAAGCGCTTTTAGCTTAGGGTGCTTAAGTTTACTCTTCTTTTTCTTGTTCTTTTTCTTATCTTTAGGCGGTTTCAGTTCCGTTATGGAAGGCTCCAACGTTACAGCTTCAGGGGACATGCCATTCAAAGTTTCAGTTTCCATAATTTCAGTGGAGAAAATATTATTCGGGTGATCAAGTGCTGAGATCAAAAAATATGAGTGCAGGATTGGAGAATCTCCAAGATTCATAGGGACTAAAAAGGTAAGTCGGTCGCAACCTGACATACAACTATCCAACCCTGCCAAACATATTTTTTGTTTGTAATTAATAGTATGAATAGAGAATTAGGATGTTTGTATCGCAAAACACGAAGCGCAAAAAGAAGGTTTTGCCCGATGTAATCGCGCTGCAAGACGGGCATTTTACAGGCAACTACTGAGGTTGCATTTGAGGCCCTGTCCATACGCTACTGCTGACCTGCCCATAGGTAATTGGGCGATCGCCCTTTGCCAAAAGGGTTTGCCCTGTGGTGTCCACCGTCCACTGCTGCCAGTTTTCATCGCCCATCATGCCTGCTTTAAACAGAACAAGTTCAGGCTGATGGTGACTCCAACCTAACAAGATAGCGTTGGTGTACTCAATTTTAGTGGGAGCCACCGTATTCACTCGATTGCGAGACTGATTCACAATCACCGCATAGTCGGAGGCAATATCAGATCCAAAAAAGGATTCAAATTCTCGTGCTAACAGGCGATCGCCCGACTCCGACCAAGACACCGGAATCACCATCGAGATCCGCCCTTCCAGATCCGCCCCCGTATTCAAAAAAGGATTATCTGCCAGCGGAGACGCGGGGGTGATTGCCTGCAAATCTCCAGTTCGTAAGTTTTCTAAGAACAGCACGCTGGTGACATGACTGCGAAAATACTCTGGCTCAACCCGCATTTGAATCCGGCTATAAGCCGCATAATCTTGACTGGGCGAAATCAGCGATTGGCTGCGATAGCAATAAGTTCCCGATAAATTGCTTGAGCTATTGGCGTTTAAAGTGGCTAGTACCCATCCCCAAGGAACTGGATGTGGGCTATCCAAGGGGTCAATTTGTATCGATTGCTGGGACATAGCTAAACCAGGAATGAAGTTGAATAATGCCAAACACTACTTCTGGTTTGACAACATCAACCAAAAGCTTTGTAAAACAAAACGAAGCGATAATAATCCGACAAACTTCCGACGAGTGATGCTGTTCAGTCGAAAATTCTTATCCTATATATAACAAGCATTTCTAATAACGACCTCTACTTTTTGTGAACCTTCCGACAGATTTAAGGTTTGCGAATAAAAAGTGGGCAAGTCCAAGTTAAAAGGTACGAGTAGAAAGTGTGAGGTGTAGAGTAGGCAATGTTGGATAATCATTAGCATCTGCTAGGTTTCGCCTTTTTCTCACTCGTCGTTCTGCATACGCCATTTTTTTATGCCTGATCTAAACGCTGACTTCGATCGCCTCGCTGATGCCCTGAGCCAAATTGTGGTAGGACAATCTTCTTTAGTGCAGCAGCTAATGGTGGCGCTGTTGGCAGGAGGACATGTGATTTTGGAAGGGGTGCCAGGAACGGGGAAAACGCTAATGGTGAAGGCGATCGCCCAACTGATTCAGGCAGAGTTTCGCCGGATTCAGCTTACGCCCGATGTCTTGCCGTCCGATATTTTGGGCACCAACATTTTTGATTTAAACACCCGCAGTTTCACGCTGCAAAAAGGTCCAGTGTTTACCCAAGTGCTGCTGGCAGACGAAATCAACCGCACACCGCCCAAAACTCAGTCTGCCCTGCTAGAAGCAATGGAAGAACAGCAGGTTACTTTAGATGGACAAAGCTTGCTCTTGCCAGATTTATTCTGGGTGATTGCCACCCAAAACTCCCTGGAATTTGAGGGCACCTATCCCTTGCCCGAAGCCCAACTCGATCGCTTTTTGTTCAAGCTGGTGGTGGACTATCCCGACACGAAAGCAGAGCGGCAAATGCTGCTCAACAGTCAGACGGGGCTGCAAACGAAGCGACAAGATTTGGCAGCACTGAAGCCCCTCTTATCTGCCGATCACATCTTGGCAGCCCGCAGATCTCTACGGAACGTGAAGCTGACGGATGCCCTGGTGGATTATTTGCTGGCACTGGTACAGCGATCGCGCCAACATCCCGATCTGTCTTTGGGCGCTTCTCCCCGTGCAGCAGTCGCATGGCTCCAGGCAAGCAAAGCCCAAGCATGGCTAGCGCATCGTGATTTTGTCACGCCTGATGATATCAAAGCGATCGCCGTCCCCATCCTGCGCCACCGATTGATTTTGCGCCCCGAAGCCCAGTTAGATGGCGTACACGTAGATAGCGCGATCGCATCTCTGCTCAGTCAAGTCCCCGTTCCACGCTAAGTTAGCGACAACATGCTCATCTCATTGGCTTCAAGCACCAGTGACTCACTATTGGTCGAAACCAGATCGAGGTGCTTACCGTATTGCAACCGTTTATCCAGTGACCGTCAATTCACATTGTGAAGAATGCGACTGCTGAAGGCGGTGGACTGTTCTGGATACGCAGCCGTTACTTGCTTAGAGGAATTTTATTGCCAGGCGGTTGAGGAATGGTTTGAGGCATCTACCAAAAATTGGTGACGTTGTAGCCCAATTCTGCCATCATCTGGCGCAAGAGAGGCATGCTTAACCCAATCACATTGCTGTGGCATCCTTCCAGTTTTTCAACAAAAAAGCCGCCTTTCCCTTCTAGCGCAAAGCATCCCGCACAGTGCATCGGTTCACCCGTGGCAACATAGTCTTCGATTTGACGATCGCTGATATTGGCAAAATGCACCTGTGTTACCTGACAGCGAACCAAGGTTCTAAGGTGTGCTTCAGAAGTTTTTGTCTTAGGCAGCAGTTCAATCAACGTATGCCCGGTATAGAGTCCGCCAATATGACCCCGCATTGATTGCCAACGGGCGATCGCCTCTGCGGCACTATCGGGCTTCCCGTAAATTTCCCCATGCAGCGCCAAAACTGAATCACAGCCCAAAACAAGTGTTGGTGTTGATATTTCCGCCTTCACCAATTGCATTGCCACCATATCCGCTTTGCGTAACGCCAAAGTCCGCACCAGCAAATCAGCATCGGCACTGGCGATCTGGGATTCATCAAAATCACTCGGTTGCACAATCGGATCAATCCCTGCAATTTGCAGCAATCGTCGTCGTGCTGGAGAAGCCGAAGCTAAAACAAACTGTGGGATTCCCATGAGAAGCGAGGAGAAAGAAGTTTTGAGTTGAGAGTTCGGAGCCAGGAGTTCGGAGTTGGAAAGCTTTGAGTTGAGAAATTTAGAATTGAGAAATTTTAAGATAGTTCTGTTCGCGCAGCGTTGCCGTAGGAAGTATTTTGCTTTCACCTTCCTCTTGGTCCCTGTTCCCTAGCCCCTTATATCTGATACCTGACACTTAATTAGTAGACTGAAAACGATCGCACCGTTTTTTCGATCATATCTTTCATTTTTTCCCAGCGATCTTCGGTAGTAGAAGCGTTAATGGTGTAGAGTTTGCCACGACTGACGGCGACGCTAGCCAGATTGTGACGGGTTTTATCGCCGACCTGCACTACATATTCCAGCAGGTAGTAGGTTTTGTCGCCGATTTCTCGTGCTTCGGCGTTGACCAGTTCTGCTTCTCTACCAGAGTTAGGAGGAGCGATCGCGCTTTTGGAAAGCTTGTAGCCAACTTGAACTGGATCGCCTAAGTCCTTTAAAGATTTGCCAGTCGTCACTGGATTGATGACAACGCTGACATTTTCCGTTTGTTCAATAATGTCGTGGAAGACCACATCGGGTCCATCGGATACCTGCACCTGGAGCCAACCGTTAGGATACAAGAACTGGTATCCATCTAAACTGTCTACAAAGCTCTTGAACCCGGTCGCGCCAGCTACGCATCCTTGCAAACTCAAACTGATGACCACCATCAGCATTACCACTGTCCGCTTGAGCATCTCTCCAACTCCGCTGCTAGCCAATTACATCGTCTGGTCGGGCAAACCATTTCACTGCCCTTATCAGTTTTTCTATTCTCCCATCTCTTTGTAACGGAAGGTGCCACGAATGCTGAGAACTCTTGGACTCTTGTTTACAACAACCGTTGCAATTCTGCTGATATGGCAGACTGACACTCATGCCCAAGCCACATTTAACCTGCAAAATGATATTAACCAATTGAGATCGCAAGTCCAGCAGCTTCAAGCAGAAGTAAATCAACTGCGCCGGGGTAATGTTGCGATACCATCCAATCCAGCACCTTCGATTCCTCGTTCAACGCGCCCTTCAACCCTGAGCGATCGCCAAATTATTGATCGGTTAGCAACGCTGGCGATCGAAGCCAAAGATCGGCTCAAGGCGTTGGAATCACGGGTTTCTAAGCTAGAAGCTCGTTTCAAGCAAGACAAGTAGAAAAATTTCAAAACGCAGGTTCAAAATGCAGGTGTAGAATATCTCTACCGCGCCTAGCCACTCACTCATGACCAACAGCAGCGACCTAAGAGGATGTCTTAAAAAGCCAGGTATAGCGCCATCAAGGATTAAAGAAGCTC
>QBMH01000048.1 GCA_003249025.1 Leptolyngbya sp.
AAACAGCAATGATAAACTCGTCCATAGTAAACATAAGTCCCACTCCAGCTAGATAGGTTCTACTTCTAGCATCGCCCAGCGGGACTTTTCTTGTGCAACCTTAGTTGCACATCGCGTTTAAATTGTTAATTTTAATCTATGGATTAAACGCAGCACCTCGTTCACACTGTGGTGAGAGATCTGGGGTAAGAGATCCATTTATCTTCTCTTCAAATTTTTCTCTCAATTTTTGAGGCTGAACCCAGTAACATAGAAGGGACACCTGATTGATTGGATTTAGCGGACTAGAAGGAGTTTTACAGTGATTGAACCGATTCTTCTGGGTATTGTGGTTGGGTTAATTCCCATTACCTTGGCAGGCTTGTTTGTTGCGGCTTACCTGCAATATCGTCGTGGCAACGAGCTAGGTCTGTAGCTCGAAAATGCCTCCAAACAGAAAGCCCAGTCATCACCGACTGGGCTTTCTGTTTAAGATCCTATGCGGATGGCGAGACTCGAACTCGCAAGGCAAAGCCACACGCACCTCAAGCGTGCGCGTATACCAATTCCGCCACACCCGCACAAGGACTACTCAGTTTATCACGCTCTACTCTCTTGATGAGAACGTTTAATCTAAGCTTTGTCAGCATATCAAAAAGGTGCGTACTCTGGGTGGGAAGCGATCGCAGGGCAATATTGGGTTCAGCAATTAGGGACGATAAAGCCATAGCGGCATCCCATTGGTCGCTAGCTCAAACTCTAGCCATTTTGCCCCGACTGCCATGCCGGGAAAGTTGTTGAATTGATTAACCTGACTGGACTCCCGCGACAGGAGACGACTGACAAAAGGCTTGCGTTCTTCTAACGTGAAGCAGCGGGTTTTTTCAGGATCTAGCCCAACGAGTTCCGCTGTCCACCGACGCGCGTCTTCTTCCGAGCCTAAGCGATCAACCACGCCCAGTTCCAACGCTTGCTGCCCCGTAAACACTCGCCCATCGGCAAACGTTTTGACAGTATCGACGGCAAGATGTCGAGCGTCGGCGATGGTTTGGACAAACTGCTGATAGCTAATATCAATCAGTTCTTGCAAAATGTGGCGTTCTGGCTCAGTCATTTCGCGATCGAACGCCAAAATATCTTTGTAAGGTCCCGACTTGATCACCTTAAAGGACACACCGACGCGCTCTAACAAACGCTCTAGGTTGTTGCCGCGCAAAATTACCCCAATGCTGCCGGTAATCGTGCCAGGGTTTGCCATGATGTGTTGGGCACCCATACCGATATACACGCCGCCAGAGGCAGAAATATTGCCAAAACTCGCGACAATTTTAATCTTTTCCTGAAGACGCTTAAGGGCAGCATAGATTTCTTGAGAATCGCCTACAGTGCCGCCAGGGCTATCGATTCGCAGCAGCAGTGCTGGAAATTTACGTTCCTCAACGGTCTTGAGTGCTTCTAATACATGCTTGCGGGTTGCTCCGGCGATCGCGCCATTGATTTCAATCCGAGCAATTTGCTTTTTAAATCGAGGCTTAAACGGCCAAACCATAATGCGTTTATTCACAGAAAGGATTCAATATTGAACGGTTTGCTAAACACGCCCAGCACTTAACATAAGTATAGAATTAGTTACGGTTAGATGAAGTGGCGTTAAGTCGCACTCAGTAAATCGCCTAGCAAACACAGCATTGATTCGGCAATATCCCCTGTTTCTCGCCATTCAGCACATAAAACCTATGAACACTGAGTCCGTTAGGTCTAAATTCCCATTTTATCCATTGCTGTTGATTTCTCCTTTTTTCTTTTGGGGAACGGCGATGGTTGCCATGAAAGGAGTGATGCCAAACACGACTCCGCTGTTTATGGCGGGTGTGCGGCTAGTTCCAGCGGGAATGTTGGTGCTGGTGACAGCAATGATTAGCGGAAAGCCGCAGCCCAAAGGGTGGCAAGCTTGGCTATGGATTGCGCTCTTTGCCCTAGTGGATGGAGCCATGTTTCAGGGATTTTTGGCAGAAGGCTTAGTGAGAACTGGGGCAGGCTTAGGCTCGGTAATGATTGATTCTCAACCGTTAGCCGTAGCGCTGATGGCGTGGCTACTGTTTGGCGAAACGATTGGGCTGTGGGGTTTGCTGGGGCTAGGTTTTGGCATTGCGGGAATTAGCCTTTTGGGATTACCCGATGAGTGGATTGTGCATTTGTTTCAGGGGCAGGTGTCATTAGACAGCGCTCAGTTAGGCATCGATTTAGTCAGTAATCTATTTCAAAATGGGCAGTGGTTGATGCTGTTGGCTTCCCTGTCCATGGCGGTGGGAACGGTGCTTATGCGGTATGTGAGTCGCCATGCTGATCCAATCGCGGCAACGGGTTGGCATATGATTTTGGGTGGACTGCCGCTGTTTGCTCTGTCTGCTCGATTTGAAACAGAGCAGTTTGTCCATCTAGATGCATCGAACTGGCTGGCAATGGGCTATTCCACGCTGTTTGGCAGCGCGATCGCCTATGGCATATTTTTCTATTTTGCCGCTAGCGGCAGCCTCACAAGCCTCAGTTCCTTAACATTCCTCACGCCTGTGTTTGCCCTCTTTTTTGGTAATCTATTCCTGGGGGAAATGCTGAGCCAAATTCAATGGATAGGCGTTGGGCTAACGCTCGTCAGCATTTATCTGATTAATCAGCGCGATGTCCTAGCTGAGAAATTTCAAGCCATGCGGCAAGTTCCTATTTCGGAAGTATTGCAACTCGATCAGTCGGAAGCCGAACCGATTCAAGAAGCGGCTCAACTGCCCGTGCAAGTGGTAGAGCAGGACTGAGTAGGAGCGTGGGGTAAGATGAAAGCAACCGATCAAATTAAAATTGACGGCTCATTAATAAAAGCATTCTTCTTTAATTAAGTGAATAGAGACTGTGAAAAAGAAGCGTAATCAAGGACTCTATTCCACTTAACTCTAGTTATTCAATTGTTTGAATGCCAACCCACGAGATGCCAGAGATAACAGAATAGAACTCAACATACTTGTGGCGAAACCGCAAAGTTTCGCGATGCTAAAGATTTTCAACAGTTTGTCTAACATACTTGCTTCTCCTTCTTTCTTATTTATGCTTTGTAGCGTTTTGTGCGAGAAGAGTATTAAGCAAAAAACGAAAACCGCGAATTCTGTCACGCTCTGACAAAAGATGGTAGTGGGTGACCCGAAGACTGATTAGATTGTGAAATCTATTATTCTTTCTTATTGTAACATATGTATTTTCTGGAAGCCGTCTACAAAGTAAAAACATTACTCATAAGTGTTGCAGCGATCGCGCTATAGATTAAGGGTTAATAATGAATTCTATGTTGCCGCTTAAGCTACTGTTTCTCTCGACTTCGGTGGGTCCATTGGGATCGGGGATGGGGGGCGGCGTGGAACTAACGCTGAAAAATATTGCTCAGGCACTGGGCGATCGCCACCACAGCATCACCATCGTTGCTCCGGCAGGCTCCGTTTTGCAAGGCTTTCCGGTGGTTGAAATTCCCGGTCGGTTACAAAGTACGGCACAGAGCGAAGGGCGAGAGGCGTGGGTCGCAATGCCGCCGGAGTCTGTGTTAGCGAATATGTGGAGCTATGCTCGGCAGGTGCAAGCAAGCTACGATCTGATTCTCAACTTTGCCTATGACTGGCTGCCCTTTTATCTAACTCCGTTTTTTCAAACTCCGATCGCTCATCTAGTCAGCATGGGTTCTTTGACCGATGCGATCGATCAAATCGTTGATAAGGTTGTGACCGATTTCCCAAACACGATCGCCCTTCACAGTCGCGTCCAAGCCGAAACCTTTGAGTTTGGCGATCGCTGCCGCGTGGTGGGCAACGGCTTTGATCTGTCTCAATATCAGTTTTGCGCTCAGCCTGAGAATACGCTGGCGTGGGTGGGTCGGCTTGCACCCGAAAAAGGCTTAGAAGATGCGGTGGCTGCGGCTCAAGCTACGGGAATCCCTTTGAAAATTTGGGGCGTGTTGCAGGATGTTCCTTACTGGCATGACATTTGCGACCAGTATCCCGATGCGCCTGTGAGCTATGAAGGCTTTTTATCGACGGCGGAGTTGCAACAAGAATTGGGCAAGTGTCGCGCATTGTTGATGACCCCACGCTGGGTGGAAGCCTTTGGCAATGTGGCGATCGAAGCGCTTGCTTGCGGCGTTCCGGTGATTGCTTACGATCGCGGCGGTCCTGCCGAAATTGTTCAAAACGGCAAAACAGGCTGGTTGGTTCCCCCCGATCGCGTCAAGGGATTGGTTAACGCGATCGCAAAAATTGACCAGATAGATCGCCATACCTGCCGAGAACAGGCAGAACGGGACTATTCGTTAGCAGCAATGGGCGATCGCGTGGAGCAATGGTTCACCGCCATTCTTCCCAAAAAAGCTGCCTAAAAATCATTTATCCATGATGCAACGATTTTTCTTTATGCTAAGAAGGACAGCATTCCCTTAGGTTTAACAGTCAGCAAAGTGCGACCCTGCAAGCCTTCTTGCTCCAAAATGGCATTGCTGGCAAGTAAGCCGCTGCTGACGGCGCGTTCCATCAATCCACAAGGGAAGGGCATTTTCACCCAGTCTCCCGCAAACAGGAGGTTGGCGGCGAGAGTTTCGGTAGAGGGGCGATCGCGATAGCTGCCCGGTGGAAACCCAGCAAAATTCTTTTGATTCACCAGTTCGCGATGCAGTATTGTTGCGTCTTTTAGATCGGGCACGATTTCGTGTAGCTCCTGCTCAAACGTACTGAGTAGCGCGGCTTGAGTCGGAAATTCTTTTTCCTTGTAGCAGTAAGCATGGAGTTCTACAACGCTACCGCCTGTCTTCTCTGCCCAAGCAATATAGTCATCCTGAATCCGATGGTAAAGCGTGATGCTGTCGGTCAGACGATAGCCAGAAAGCGACGTGAACCAGCTTTGCTCCCAGGGGAAGTCGCGATCGAACCAGAAGCGACAAACCGCAAACGGATCGGCAACGGCAAGCTGTTTCACCTGCTGTTTCACTTGAGCAGGCACTTCGCCCGTCATCCCAGCAAAAAGATTTTGCACACCCGGAATATCTGCCGCAATCACGTAATAGTCAGCCTGCAAGGTTTCCGGCGGATTCGATTGGGTTACAGCAGTTTCTACTGCCACAAGCTGAAGCGTATCTTCTGCTTTACCCATCACTTTAAATTGTGGCAAGTCCCGCTGGGCTGGACCACTCACTACTTTGCCATTTTGATCAAACACGGCACCATGACACGGGCAGTGAAATTCGCCATTGTCTTGGGGATGAACAGTGCAGCCTTGATGAGTGCAGGTGAGGGAAATCGCGGCTTGTGTGGTTGGGTTAACGGCATAGACGCGATCGCCCGCTCCATAAAACGCTAGTTTGCTTGGAGTGACTGCATCTAAGACTGGGTTTGCTTTCACCCAAAAAGGAATGGTCGTTGCTTCGCTGCCCTTTTGATAAGTCAATGATTCAATCTTGCCGTCGTTCCAATGAATATTGCTGACAGAAACCTCGGTTAAAATTTTGCCGCCCTGGTTCACGATTGACTGCGCGATCGGGTCTACCAAACTGCGCCCCATATCTTGCCGAGTGCCATTAAACGCCAAGCCCTCTGGATTGCCAAAAAAGTAGAAGTGGAAAAATTGCATCAACTCCCCAGCACTTAGCACATCCGGCGAATTAAGGCTGGATTTGGCAAAGGGCAGGAAATACAGGTCATACAAGCCACGGGGAATGCCCTTATTGACCCATTCAGTGACGGACATATCATCCAAACGTGCGTAGCTGTGAGCCGGATTGAACCCCGTAATTTCGCGAAAGACTTGCCAATGTTGGGGGCTAGTCAGGTTCAAGCCCCAGCGCAGTCGATTGGTGGAAGACACTGCCAGATCCACAATGTTCCAGGGAAAGGCAGAATGGCTAGGGCGAAACACTTCTGGCTGATAGCGATCGCCCTTATAAACCACAGAATAATAGTTAAGCGACTTAAAATTATCGCGAATTTTGATCTCTTCTATCACACTCCAGAGATTGTAGTATTGCGGAAAAAAGCCATGGAACCCGTGTTCCATCATCATCGATTCACCATTGACGTTAATTTGCCAACTAGCAACTTTGCCGCCTAATTGGGGCGATCGCTCCAGCAACGTCACCTGAAATCCTCGTTTGCCTAATTCGTAAGCCGCCGCAAGACCCGCCAAGCCGCCGCCCACCACAATTACGCTTTTGGGTTTATTGACGTGATAAGGCAGAGAAAGAATCCCTGGTTGAAAAACACTTGGCTGGGGTTTAGAAAAACGAGAATAGCCAACAAACCCTCCAAAGGTGCCAACACTAGCCAGTTTTAGCAATGTGCGTCGAGAAATCTGACGCTGGAAAGAAGAATCAAACAATGACTTCATATGAAATGTACAAAACCTGTCGAGGCAAACGTTAAGGTTGAGGCAATGGCGTAAAGCGAATGAAACAAGTCGTACCGCATCTTACAGCCCTTTAGCAGAAATTCTCGCAATAATTTTTCTGCTGATAATCACGAGCATAAATCCCGCCGAAAATGATGCAATTCGCGCTGCCTAAAGGCTATTCAGTTTCATATTGGTATACGCAATTTAGTCTAATTAAGGTTTTATAAGGACGACTCCATCGCAGAAACAGTAGCCATCTCAAGTATTGATAGTCTGAATCCATCTCAAACGAGACAAATTTTGCAATTTCTTCGGGAACGCGAAATTTTACATAGTGCATCAGCCTGATTCTAAATATGAATAGCTTTTGGGTTGTGTCCAACTTCATCCCAATATTTCTAGCGACTGAATTTATAGATCAAAATCTGACGAAGATTTATAGACAGGCAGCAGCACATTAAATGTAGAGCCTTCCCCAACTCTACTTTTAACTGAGATTGAGCCGCCGCAGTGCAACAGTAATTGCTGGACAATGGTTAGCCCTAAGCCAGCGCCGCTAGAATCATCGGCAGATTGGCGCACCCGGTAGAAGCGATCGAAAATCTTAGGAATTTCGCTGGAGGCGATCCCTACACCCGTATCCCGTATTTCTAACTGAACATACTCTCCTTGCTGTTTTGCCCGCACCCAGACCTGTCCGCTGGAAGGCGTGAACTTAATGGCATTGTGCAATAGGTTAATGACAATTTGCTTCAGCCAGTTACTCATGCAAGCCACTGGCAATAGGTCTTCTGGCACTGTGTAGGCAAGCCGAATTCCTTTTTCCTCTGCGACTGGCTGATAGGTTGTGACTACACCCGGCACCACATCGCTTAACCGTAAGGCGGGTAACGCCGATTGATCGACCACTTGATCAAGATGAACGAGATCGAGCAAGCTGGTGATTAACGAACTTTGGCGATCGCACTCTTTCTCAATTAACTCCAGATACCGCTGACGCTGAGGCAGTTTGATCGTGGGTGAACTCAATAGCGACAGCGCCGTTTTAATCGTCGTTAATGGGGTTCGCAATTCCTGCCCCACTGTATTCAAAAATTCATCCTTTAACTGGAGCGTATTCAACAATTCCTCATTTTGTAACCGCAGCGAATCTGCCCCTTCCGCCTGTTTGCGATAGGCACTATTTCGTTGCCAAAGGTCTTCTTGCTGCTGTAAAGCGTGACCGAATAATTGTTCTACCAACCTGACATTTAATCCGTTAGACGCTAAGGCTAGCCGTTGATTCGTCCAATGGGTGACTAACTCAGCCGCAAACGTTTGTAGGGTTGCCAGTTGACTAGAAGGCATTGTCACATCGCCCTGCATCAGATCAGTAAGTGTTTGTTCAAGCCGATGTAAAGCCTGTTCGATTAATATTGCATCGAATGAACACCGCCCTAAGAGCAACTGTTTGCGATCGGGGGGACTTTCTAGTAACTGAGAAATCTGTCCGTAGCCACTCAACGTGTCTAAAGTGGCAAAAGAATCAGCAATTTTTGAAGACTGAGGCGATCGGGGACGCTGGGCAAACAGCGCAATAGGTAACTGCGCCGACCAGATAATTAGAAAATACTCCCGCCGTAAAGCGTTTCCGGGCGCAAGCTGTACCGGAAAAATTGGACTGGTGTTTATCCGTTCAGCCACATCGATCGGCTTTGAGATCTCAGGCGAGACGCTTGAATGCGTCTCGCTAGAAGACTCTGGCTGAGCAGTGCTGATCTCTTCGAGTTCCTCTCGTTGATGGGCAAACAGATAAATTGTTTTAGAAATTCCTGCTAACTCGGCATACTGCTGTAGCGCCGTTTGCCAGGTCTCTCCTTTCGGAAGTTTTGCCCATATGATGGCTGGAATTTTTTGCTCAATTAATAAATTGATTAGAGCATCACTAATGGATTTAAACGAAGTAGGACTAAGTTGAAGTGCAGGCGGTGACTCATATTGCAACGCCAACTCGTATAAAGACATTTCTGAAGCTGAGTTCATGGATTCTAGGAAGAACTGGGGCTAAGTTCAATTAGACGCAACAGAATCTAAGACATTGGGTTAAAACAGCTTCATTTAGAGCTTGCAGAGAGCAATACAAAGAATGCACTTTGATGATTGCCTCAGCATCAGGGAGTACTAACCCAATGTATTAGGGCTTATCTTAGCAAGAAGTCCTTGTAAAAAGGATAAAGCAGGAACACGAGATTACTATGCGAGCAAAAATCCGGGATACAGAAATTTATTTTGACGTGGAAGGGGCAGGCTTGGTGCCGAGTGGCGATCGCATGAAGGAAAAGCCGATCGCGTTTGTGGTGCATGGCGGACCCGGAGCCGACCACACCTCATTTAAGCCTGCATTCACGCCGCTGAGCCGCAGGATGCAACTGGTGTATTTTGATCATCGCGGACAGGGGCGATCTCAGCGCGGCAACCCCGCCACCTACACCCTAGACAACAACGTGGAAGATATGGAAGCACTCCGCCATCACTTGGGTCTGGACAAAATTGTCGTGATTGGCTCATCCTATGGCGGTATGGTGGCGCTGACCTATGCCAGTCGATATCCAGAAAACGTATCGCATCTGATCGCGATCGTAACCGTGGCAGATTCGCGGTTTTTACAACGGGCGCAGCAGACTCTAGCCGACCGAGGGACGGCAGAACAACAGGCGATCGCCCAGCATCTTTGGAACGGCACCTTTCGGGATGAAGCCCATTTGCAAGACTATTTCCGCATCATGGCACCTTTGTATTCCATCACCTATGACCCTGCCGTTGTTCAACCCACCTTACGCCGCGCCATTCTCTCTGCCGATGCAATCAACGTGGCGTTTGGCGGCTGGCTGCGAACCTACGATATCCGCGATCAACTGCATCGGATCACTGCTCCAACGTTGGTGATTGCGGCGCGACATGACTGGATCTGTCCCCCGGAATTTTCAGAGGAGATTGCCCAACGAATTCCTAATGCAGACCTGCGAATTTTTGAAAACAGTGGACATAGCATTCGAGCCGATGAGCCAGAGGCATTATTGGATGCGATCGCGGGCTTCATTGTATACAACCGATAAGCCCAGCATCTGACTCATGGTTCTAACTTCCTGAATCTGTCTTCCCTGCCTCGCCTATCTCGCAGCCTCAGCGCCTTGGAAACTTGGGGCTTTAGGCTGAGTGGCTTGCTGCTTTGGTTGGGAACCGCCCCCGCGATGCATGTTGATCTCAAAACTCAGGCAATTTGGGTGTGGGTGCCCGGTGCCATTGTGGGTGTTCTGCTAAATCTGCAAGTCCGGCATTTGGGAACACATTGGCAGGATATGTCGAGTGGAATGCCTAATTACACCCCTCGACTGCTGATCATTATTCACATCGTCAACAATGAACCTGCCATCCCTGAAATTAGCCAACAGCGACTGTTTAAACCATTTTTAACCACAAAACTCGTTGGTCAAGGCACTGGTTTAGGACTTTCTATTAGTTACGACATCGTCACCAATAAACACGGTGGGCAGTTATATTGTCAGTCTTCCTTAGAAACTGGAACCGAGTTTACAATTGAAATTCCAAAGCGGCAGGCGGTCTATAACGTAATGTGAGCCGCATAAAATGGACAAAAAATCGATCTGAAATCGTGCAGAGCGGTTGCTGCTTTGATGAAAAATAGGTTAAATTTAGTTAACAATTCGAGTTAAACGGTAACAGATTAGTCTGTTGTTTATTAATCAAGCGATCCTGACATATAGATGGTGCTGACACTTCATAAAGCGAGTTCAAAGCATTGAGTGCGGTTGTGTTGGTGGATACATAGACATGCTGTTATGGGTAATGGTAGTTACGGCTGTAGTTAAAGGGCGCGACTTATGAAATTTTCTTGGAGAACGGCTCTACTGTGGGCATTGCCAGCTTTGGTAGTTGGCTTTTTCTTGTGGCAGAGTTCGTTTGCTACTCCTCCTGCAAACATGGCTAACAAGAATGCGGCAAGCACCCGGATGACCTACGGGCGTTTCTTGGAATACCTGGATGCATCACGGGTTGTCAGTGTTGACTTGTATGATGAGGGTCGCACGGCGATCGTGGAAGCGGTCGATTCAGAATTAGACAACCGGGTTCAACGGCTACGGGTTGATTTGCCTGGAAACTCACCCGAATTAATTTCTCGTTTAAGAAAAGAAAATATCAATTTGGATGTTCACCCTACTCGCAACGATGGCACCGCCGTTTGGAGCTTGCTGGGTAATCTGATTTTCCCAGTGCTGCTGATCGGGGGCTTGTTTTTCTTGTTTCGTCGATCAGGCAATGTGCCCGGTGGTCCTGGACAAGCAATGAGCTTTGGGAAGTCAAAGGCTCGTTTCCAAATGGACGCTAAAACTGGAGTCATGTTTGATGATGTGGCGGGCATTGAAGAAGCGAAAGAAGAATTGCAAGAGGTTGTGACATTCCTCAAAAAGCCAGAACGATTCACTGCGGTAGGCGCGAAGATTCCTAAAGGTGTGCTGCTGGTTGGTCCTCCTGGAACGGGTAAAACACTCCTGGCAAAAGCGATCGCGGGGGAAGCGGGGGTTCCATTCTTCAGCATCTCTGGATCAGAGTTTGTGGAAATGTTTGTGGGTGTGGGTGCCTCTCGCGTCCGCGATCTGTTTAAGAAAGCCAAAGAAAATGCTCCCTGCATCGTATTTATTGATGAAATTGACGCAGTGGGTCGGCAACGGGGCGCAGGCATTGGCGGCGGCAACGACGAACGGGAGCAAACCTTAAACCAGTTGCTGACCGAAATGGATGGGTTTGAAGGCAATACCGGGGTAATCATCATTGCAGCGACTAACCGCCCGGATGTATTAGATTCTGCATTGCTCCGCCCAGGTCGATTTGACCGCCAAATTGAGGTGGATGTGCCGGATATCAAGGGACGGTTAGAGGTGCTACAGGTTCACGCTCGGGACAAAAAAATCGCAGATGAGGTTTCTTTGGATGCGATCGCCCGTCGCACTCCGGGCTTCTCTGGGGCTGATTTGGCGAACTTGTTGAATGAAGCCGCTATCCTCACTGCCCGTCGCCGTAAAGATGCCGTCACTATGTCGGAAATTGATGCTGCGATCGATCGCGTGATTGCAGGCATGGAAGGCACTCCTTTAACCGATGGCAAGAGCAAGCGCTTAATTGGCTACCACGAAATTGGTCACGCCATCATTGGCACTCTGGTGAAGGGGCATGATCCCGTGCAAAAAGTTACCCTGATTCCTCGTGGTCAGGCGCGGGGGTTGACCTGGTTCTCGCCCAGTGATGAACAAAGCTTGATTTCGCGATCGCAAATCTTGGCGCGCATTACTGGAGCCTTGGGCGGTCGTGCGGCGGAAGAAGTGGTGTTCGGCGATTCGGAGATTACTACAGGCGCAGGCAGCGACTTGCAGCAGGTCAGTTCCATGGCTCGTCAAATGGTTACCCGGTATGGGATGTCTGATTTGGGGCCGCTTTCTCTAGAAAGCCAGTCTGGCGAAGTATTTTTAGGGCGCGATTTGATGACGAGATCGGAATATTCCGAAGAAATTTCGTCGCGAATTGATGCCCAGGTGCGCTCAATTGTGGAGCACTGCTACAACGATGCTCGCCGGATTGTTCGGGAAAATCGAGTGGTCGTCGATCGCTTAGTGGATTTGCTAATTGAAAAGGAAACCATTGATGGCGATGAATTCAGACAAATCGTTGCTGAGTATACAGATATACCTGAGAAAGAACAGTATATTCCAGTTATGTAATCTCGAAACTCTCAGTAAGTAGACAAGCGAGGATGACGGCACATCATCCTCGCTTTTATTTGTCTATGCAATCATCCGAGGAATTGTGCATTGAATGCGAGTTTGATTCTGCAACACTGAGTCTTGCTGAGAAAGAATCTCTAGGCTACCGCCCATAGAAACCAATAGTTTCTGGGCTAAGACTCGAACAAAGCTAAGCGAGGGGAAAGGCGTATTTACCCGCTGGACGATCGCTGCTTTCTCTAAGGTATTTTCCAAAACTGACTCCAGCGGAGCGATCGCAGGCGGCAAAAAATCTAGCGGTTGATGCCATACACTGGCGGGTAGCGGCTGATCAATCCAAAGCTGAACTGAGGCTGAATCCACTGCGCCCAGCAGCACGGTAATACTGCCATCCTCCAAATTCGCGATCGCGCCATCCACTAAATGGATTAACGCTTGTTGCAATCGACGAGGATCAACCGCGACATAGAGCGCTTCATTCACCGCCGGAATATGTAACTGCAAGTTGCGATTTTGTGCTTGTAAATGGGTTGCCGTATATAAATTAAGCAGCACCATGTTGAGTTGCACCGATTGAAGAGCGAGTTCGCTAGTGCCATGTTCCACTTTGGCAACATTTATCACATCATCCAGCACCTTCACCATGCGTAATGCCGCTTCATTCGCCTGTTTAACAAAGTCGCGTTCTTCCTCTGGGCTATCGCATAGGTCAGCCAAAATCAATTGCTGCATTCCAATTAAACCGCTCATGGGCGATCGCAGTTCATGGGATGTCCGCGCTAAAAAACCTCCCTTCAATCGGCTCATCTCTGATGCCATCTGATAAGCCAGTTGGAGCGCTTGCTGCGACTGAATATTGTCTTGAGTCGGAGATGCCTGGTTAGGATCAGTTGCTAATGCCGTTGACATAGGCGCGGATTGTGGAACCGGACGGCGGAGCCTCCAGCCTATTATCAACCCACCTATTAATCCAATAATCAGCCAGCCTAAATTTATCAATTTTCGCTTATTCCAACCTGATAGGGCAGGTGACAGATAGGCATGAAAAGAGCCTGCAACCATTGAGTGCTTGCCACATGTTTTAATCTTTGTGTCTACTGCTGTACAAGTCAATAGCGCCCTGCCGCAAAATCTCCCAGCCAGCGTCGCGCCAGCGAATCACAGTAGATGGAATCCCAGAAGCAGCTTGCGGATTCTGCGTTTCTGTAAGTTGCTGAATCTCGTGGGAGGTCAGGGTCAGGACGGTCGGAAATTGAGCTTCAATGTCGGTCATGGTTTGCAGCGGTGGTTGCCCAGAAAGATTGGCGCTGGTGGTGGCGAGGGCACCGGTTCGAGCCAAAATTGCCTGAGCGATCGCATGATTCGGTACACGAACGCCAATCGTCGTGAGGTCATGAGAATTCATCATCGGGGGGACGCGATCGCTAGCAGGCAGCACCAACGTCAACGCACCCGGAAGATACTGATTAGCAAGCAATTCCCATTGATCGCGCTCTGCCTCAGTTCCACTCACATAATCCCAAAGATCCGTCACCGTCGCCGCCATTAAAATCAGTGGCTTATCAAAACTGCGTTGTTTTGCAGCAAAAATTAGGGCTGCCTGATCTGGACGAGCCGCCAACGCTGGAACCGTATCCGTTGGGAAACTGGCTAAATGCGACCCAGCAGAAACTTTGGTCGTCAATTCATCTAGAGAAACTTGGGGCATAGGAATGGAGTTTTAAGTTTTGTTCGGGAACGGCTTCACTAAGGGAAAAGCTGAGTTCAAAATCCTTTTGGTATTTCCGTTTAAGCTGAAATTTTCTCAAATAGGCTTTTCCAAAACAAATATTCAGTGGGTCTTTCTGTAAAATTGTTGTAACTCTGGGCATTCTTAAAGTAAAGCTAAGACTAATTGAACGGCTTTACCAGAAAAAACAAATACACACCCTACCCGCTCAAATTTTTTGGTTGTTAAACGCCTTATCATGGCGTTGTTCCAAGCTGTACTCAAGCTGCTACTGTTTTATAGCCTATTGGACTAAGGTAACTTCAGGGCAATTGATTTAGATCTACTTTTTTGAGTTTGATACGGCATGGAATTAATTTTGCATTGTGAAAAGCTGTGAAAATATAGAGAACTTTTTTGAAAGGGATATGGGACTAGGTCATATTCCAAACCTACGCCAGTATTGCCGTGATGATGATGCATTTGATGAATTGCAGCAAATACTTGTGTCTGCTGAAGTAGAACGGTGTCATCTTCAAGCACATTTAACGGCAATTCAGCAGCAGCAGCAAGCGCAATTTGACCAGTTGCGTTTTCAAGCCTCTCTGCTCAATCAGGTTTGCAATGCAATTATCGCCACCGATTTGCAAGGCTCCATTATCCATTGGAATGCTTATGCTGAAACGCTTTATCAATGGCAGGCGGCAGAGGTGATGGGAAAAGAAATTCTTGCCGTATTAAAACCCATGCAGGATCAGGCAAAGGGGCAAACGATCGCCCGTCAAATGGTCAGTCAGGTGTTTAAGTCGGAATTGTGGGAAGGGGAGCTTATTCTTCACCGTAAGGATAATTCTCAGTTTTGGGCTGAGGTGAAAAATACGTTACTGCGAGACGATCGCGATCGCCCGATTGGCTTTGTGGGTATTTCTGTTGATATCACCGAGCGCAAGCAAGCCCAAGCTGCCCTTGCTCATCAGGCTGCTATTTTGAATGCTCAAGCAAAGTATCGCAGTATTTTTGAAAATGCTACTGAAGGAATTTTTCAAACGTCACCGGATGGGCACTATCTCAGCGCTAATCATGCTCTTGCTAGTCTTTATGGATACGCGTCGCCCGAAGAGTTAATTGCCCATTTAACGACCATTGAACATCAACTGTATGTTGATCCTGATCAACGGGCTGAGTTTCTAAAGATTATGCAGGGGCAAGGATCGGTTTCCGAGTTTGAGTCCCAGGTCTATCGCCGCGATTCCTCTAAGGATAGTTTTACGAATCGCAGCGTTATTTGGGTTTCAGAAAATGCTCATTGTGTTTATGGTGATACTGGAGAAATCCTCTACTACGAAGGGACCGTTTCTGAGATTACCCAGCGCAAGCACGCTGAGCAACAACTGCAACAACAGGCTGAACGCGAACGCTTGTTAGGGGCGATCGCCCTTCAAATTCACCAATCTTTAGATCTAGAAGAAATTCTGCATTGTACTGTGGATGAAATTCGACAGTTTTTGCACACCGATCGCGTTTTGGTTTATCGCTTCGATGCCCAGCATGGAGTTTTAGTCGCTGCTTCCGTAGATTCTGAATGGGCGCTAGACACGCAGCACACCGCGCATCAAATCTGGTATCGCAATAACCATGCCCTTTACGAACAGGGACAAATCTATGTTGTAGATGATATTACCCAACAGAATTTGTCTCCCAGTTATTTAGCATTTATGCAGCAGATCCAGGTGAAAGCGAAACTGGTTGTGCCGCTCTCGCAGGGTGAACAAATTTGGGGCGTTTTAGCCGTGCATCAGTGTTGTGCTGTCCGCCATTGGCAAGCCTTTGAAATCGATTTAGTGCAAAAACTGGCAGTGCAAGTGGCGATCGCAATTCAGCAGGCACAACTCTTTAGCCAGTTACAACATCAGGCACAACGAGAACAGTTGCTTAACCAGTTGGGGAGAGCAGTCAACTCTAGCCTAGACCCCGACCATATTTTGCAAGAAATTGTCGATCGCACAGGCGAAAGCTTTGGGGTCGATCGAGTATTGATGTTTACCATTAACGACGTGATTTGTGCTCGTAATGAGTGGCTATCAAACCCCACTGTTCCCTCCTTGATCAACCACACCTTCTCTGCTTTAGATTGGACTGACTTGGCAGACCCCAACTCAGATTTTAATCAAGGTCGGACTTTTTATATCTTCGATATGGCGCAATTGGCGGCAACACCGGGGCGGCAAGCTCAAGTGAATGATGGACAAACACTGTCGGTATTATGTGCGCCAATTTTTATTCATGAAAAACTGTTTGGGGCGCTCAGCTTACACACCACAACTTGTTACCGCACCTTTACCGTTGAGGAAGTGCAGTTTTTGCGCCGCATGGCCGACCAAACTGCGATCGCCCTTTATAACGCCCAAAGCTATGAATATCTAGAGCAACTCGTGCAACAGCGTACTCAAGAGTTAGAGCAAGAAAAACGGGTTTCCGAGGCAGCAAATCGTGCTAAAACCGAATTCTTAGCAACCATGAGTCACGAACTCCGCACACCGCTCAATGCCGTTTTAGGCTTATCTCAAATTTTGCAGCGAGAAATTTTTGGGAGCCTCAGCCCCAAGCAGCTTGAATACATTAATCACATTCACAACAGCGGCGAACATTTGCTGACCCTAATCAATGACATTTTGGATCTGGCAAAAGTTGAAGCCGGACGAGAAACCCTAATACCCACTGTTTTAGCGGCTCATGATCTCTGCCACTACTGCCTAACGATGGTGCAAGAACAGGCTACCCTGCAAGGATTGCAATTGATCAGCCAATTGGACGACGACGCTAAATTTTGCACTGCCGACGAACGACGACTCAAGCAAATGTTGCTGAATCTGTTATCCAACGCAGTTAAATTTACCCCCGCTGGCACCGTTTCTTTAATTGTGCATAAACAGCCCCAGGGAATTTCATTTACCGTTGCCGATACGGGCATTGGCATTCCTGCTGACAAGCTAAATCTGCTGTTTCAGCCTTTTAGTCAACTCGACAGTCAACTAACCCGAAACTATGCTGGAACCGGTTTAGGACTGGCACTCACTCGCAAATTGGCACGGTTACATGGCGGCGATATAAGCGTCTCATCGGCACTAGGAGCCGGCAGTGAATTTACTTTATTTTTGCCCGATGTTCCCATGGAATCCCCTCCGCGATCGCCCTCTTTGTCCCAAAATCCACAAATTTTTCAGTCTCAACAGTCAACTGGGCGGATTTTGCTCGTTGAAGATGATGGGGTTAGCGCAACATTGCTGCAAGATTACCTGAAAGCGATCGGCTATCAGGTGGACGCGCTCTGCGATGGCGAAGACTTACTGTTACGAGTGCGGCGCTCTAATCCTAATTTGATATTGATGGATGTACAGTTATCGCGAACGCTCTCTGGGTTAGATTTGCTCAAACAACTGCGGAGTCAACCGGATTTACAAGATCTTCCAGTGATCATCGTGACAGCAATGGCAATGACAGGCGATCGCGAAAACTTTTTGGCTCAAGGTGCCACCGACTATCTCAGCAAACCCCTCGATATAGTGAAACTTGAACTGCTGTTGATCAAATACTTGTAGTGTTTAAGTAACTTTTGCTGCACTTTAGAACCACCTGCGAGAGTGTTAATCATTTCTATCTAATTACATCTCTATTAAGACGTAAGTGGTGTGCGTAAAACTTGGCTTAAGAGGTAAACAGTGATCCAGCTTAAGAGAGATGAATCCCCTGATAGAGGTTGTTAATGTTGTTTAGTAAGAGTTCATTAGACAACCTCACAACCAGGAATTAAAACCATGCCACTTCATAAGATCAAAGATTTCGATCCCGATTACCGTACTCACTTTGAGGGTCAAGATATCATCGGTTATGACTTACATGCAGGCAAAGATAACATCGGCTCAGTTGATGATTTACTAGTCGATGACATGGGCAAAATTCGCTATCTGATTATCAATACCGGTGCTTGGATTTTTGGCAAGAAAGTATTGCTTCCTATTGGGCGATCGCGCATTGATTATAAAGGACATCGTATTACTGCCGAAGGTCTAACTCGCGCTCAAGCAGAGTCGCTGCCTCAGTATGACGGCACTATGCCAGTGGATTATGACTATGAAGAGCAAGTTCGCAGTGTTTATCGTCCAACCACTGCCTTAGAAAATTCTGCTCCTTTAGACAAGAATAAGGCTGCTGTAGGCTACGATCGCGATACTTACAGCTACGATCGCGATTCTGATTTGTATAACCTAGATGACACGAATCATCAAAGCCTCAAACTGTACGAAGAACGGTTAATTGCCAACAAAACTCGTGCAAAAACAGGTGAAGTTGCAGTCGGCAAGCGTATAGAAACTGAATCTGCCAAAGTTTCTGTACCCATTGAGAAAGAGCGTGTAGTAATTGAGCGCACTTCAGGTGCTAGCACAGCCGTTACTCCTGGCGACAAGGCGTTTCAAGACGGCGAAGTAGCGCGGGTAGAAGTTTACGAAGAAACCCCTGATATTCGTAAGGAAGCCTTTATTCGTGAAGAAGTCAGCGTTAGAAAGGAAGTAGATCGTGATGTAGTGAATGCTGAAGAAACACTACGTCGGGAAGAGCTAAACGTGGATACCGAAGGAACTCCGGTTGTTGATCAAGGGGTAGACTCCCGCCGTAACTCTGAGCGCGTTTAAGTGTTGCTATCAGTAGCATTCTAAAAAACTCAGGTTCAACGTAGTCCAGACAGAACGACATACCGCTCTGTCTGGAAATTGTTGATAAAAATTAATTAGTTGTTGCTCAATGTAGATGTTTCATCGCTGTGTTTAGCAATGTCGAAGATTATTAGGAGAACTAATAAAATGTTCAAACGTGAAATTTCTGATAAACAAACACCAAGCCAAGATGAAAATATAGTGTCTGATCAGACTTCGCAAGCGCGCAGTTTAGCCTGTTATCAGCCAGGAGGCAGTAAATTTTTCGGACCTTTAGAAAATTCAGCCCCTTTAGAAGCCCCTAAATTCATTTATCAATCCCCTACAAAACTATCTATTTCTTCAGTGGAAAATTCTTCTCAATTGCACTCTCGGTCTGCTAGTTCAGCGCCTTCAAGGATTGAATCTCATGACTCCAGCGCTCAAGCTAATTTAGATTTGGTTTCTAGCTCTCCCGATCCAGCACCAAGCGAAGCGATCGCAGTCTCAGATGCGAACAAGCTACCATTGTTTGGAGAAACGATTTCGTTATTGGAAGAACGTTTGGTCATTGATAGTCATAAACGCAAGATTGGAGAAGTCGTTGTTCGCAAAGAAATCGAGACCCGCATCATTGAAGTTCCGATTCGCCGTGAAAAGTTAGTAGTAGAACAGGTTAGCCCAACCTATAAACAGTTGGCAGTGGTTGATTTAGGTCAGATACAAGAGACTGAATTTGATCGGGTTGCCTCTACTCAAACTTCAGCTTTTGATACGTCTGCTCACAAATTTGATGATATTAATGCGGCGATTCAATTTTTGGAAGCGATCGCGTCTGAATCATCTAGCTCTCAACAAACGGTACACATTAGCATTGTGCCGAAAGATAAGACTGAAAAGTCCTTTAACTCATAGCTCCCATTGCTTGACCTGCTAACCAGCCTGTTGTCCAGGCGCTTTGAAAGTTGAAGCCACCCGTCACGCCGTCAATATCTAAAATTTCGCCTGCAAGGTAAAGTCCCGGACATTGGCGACTTTCCATGGTTTTAAAATCAACTTGATTGAGCTTGATGCCGCCACAGGTGACGAATTCTTCTTTAAATATGCCTTTACCGCTGATAGTGTATTGTCCTTGGGTCAGTTCTTGGATCAGTTGATTCAGAGTTTTGTTCGACACATCTGCCCAACGGGTTTCATCTTGATCAATGCCAACGTTGACGATTAATCGCTCCCACAGGCGGCGCGGAATAGGCACTGGGCAACTGGTGGCAACAAGCCTGCGGGAAAGCTGCAAACCATGCGAGTTGAAGGCTTGATTGATAATCTGTATCAGGTGTCGCGTCAGTTATTTGTGCCTGTGATTCGTCAGTTCATTTTGGAAAACCTTGCCAAACCGATTGCTCCCTGACCACAGACCTTGCCACTTTTGTCAATGCGTAACTCCTAAGATTTACAATATTAGTCTCATCAACTTTGAAGTTTCCATCAATTAGGTAAACAATTGAAGAGGCTCCGCGTTTTGGCTTTACTTCGTGTCTAAACGGTCTTTCCAGAAGCCTTCACAGGCTGTCAATCAGAACTCAAAGCAGAAGGAATCCATGCAAGCGGAACTACGTCAGCAGCGGGTGGAACTGTTTGCGGAAGTGATGCTCGCAATTCGGCGATCGCTACAACTGAAGGAAATTTTGCATACGACTGTAACGGAGGTGCAGCGGTTTCTGCAAGCCGATCGCGTGTTGATTTATCATGTTTTACCCAATGGCACTGGCAAAGTGATCAGCGAGTCGGTATTGCCAGACTATCCAGCGCTGATCCATTTAGGATTTCCAGAAGAAGTGTTTCCAACGGATTATCAACAGCTTTATAGCCAGGGACGGGTGAGGGCGATCGCCGATGTGCATGATCCGGCGGCGGGGTTGCCAGAGTGCCTGGTGGAATTTGTGGAGCAATTCAACATTAAAGCAAAATTGATTGTTCCAATTGTGCAAACGCTGAAGGTGCAGTCTAACGGACAATTTCAGCTTCCTCCCCAGTCGCCAAATCATCTTTGGGGATTGTTGATTGTCCATCAATGTCGCAGCCCCCGCCACTGGGTTGAGTTTGAGCTAGAACTCATACAACAACTGGCAGCTCAAATCAGCATTGCCCTCTCTCAAGCGCAACTGCTAGAGCATCTGGAAGAGATAGTGGAAGCTCGTACCGCAGAATTGCAAGAAGCGAATCACAATCTACAACAAGAAATCAACGTGCGGATGCAGGCGGAAGCGGCGCTACGGCAGAGTGAAGAACAGTTGCGTTTAATCACCAATGCGCTGCCGGTGCTGATTGCTTACGTGGATAACCAACAAGAGTATCGTTTCAATAACCAGGCGTATGAAGAGTGGCTAGGAAAGTCTCCCAGAACCCTTTATGGTCAGCATCTCCAGCAAGTCTGGGGCGTGGAGTGCTATCAGCGAATGCAGGCACAGGTAGAAGCGGCACTATCCGGGCAAGGGGTTACCTATGAGAATGATATCGTGTTGAAAGATGGCAGTGTGCGATCAGTGGATGCCACCTATATTCCTCATCGAGATGCTGACAAGACCGTCAAAGGGTTTTTCTGCTTAATCAGTGATATTAGCGATCGCAAGGCGATCGAACGGAGGAAAGATGAATTCATCTCAGTCATCAGCCATGAACTGCGAACACCACTAACTTCTTTGCATAGTGCCCTCAAAATTCTAGCAACCGGACGACTGGGCACTCTCTCCAGCGAAGGACAGCAAATGTTAGGAATTGCCGATGACAGCACCGACCGCTTAGTCCGGTTGGTTAACAATGTGCTTGATTTACAGCGGATCGAGTCTGGCAAAGTCGTGCTGGATCGGCAAGCTTGCAATGCAGCAAACTTGATGATTCAAGCAGCGGAAGCAATGCAAGCAATGGCGCAGCAGCAAGGGGTAGCGCTGGTAACCCAAGCAGCGGATATTGTGATTTGGGCAGATATCGATTACATCCTGCAAACCCTGACCAATTTACTCAGCAATGCGATTAAGTTCTCTGCTGCTGGAGGAAGCGTTTGGTTAACCGTTGAGCAGGAAGACCCGTCAACATTAAATCCTCAGCAATCCAACTCTGAAGCCGTGTTTCGAGTACGTGACGAAGGACAAGGGATTCCGGCTGATCAGCTTGAACGAATTTTTGAGCGATTTCAACAGGTAGATTCCTCCGATTCGCACAAAAAAGGCGGCACGGGTTTGGGGCTTGCTATTTGCCGCAAAATTGTTGAGCAGCACAATGGCAGAATTTGGGCTGAGAGTGTTCCCGGCTGCGGAAGTACTTTTGCGTTTACGTTGCCTGCCTTCTATCAAGATCACTAACGAAATCAGGGCGATCGATGCAAAGCAAACGGGTTTTAATTATTGACGATGAGGAAACGATTCAAATTGTGGTTCAATTTGGGATCAAAATGGCGGCGGGGTGGGAAGTGCTAGTGGCTGGATCAGGTTCCCAAGGAATTGAAACGGCTCAGGCTAAAAAACCGGATGTAATTTTGCTGGATGTGATGATGCCAGAAATGGATGGAATCGCGACGTTTAGAGAACTTCAATCACGAGTTGAAACTAAACATATTCCAGTTATTTTACTCACAGCAAAGGCGCAAGCATCAGAAACGCGGCAGTTTAATGAGTTAGGGGTGGGCGGTGTGATTACCAAACCCTTCAACGCGCTGAATTTACCAGACCAGATTGCCCGGATTCTCCATTGGTAGCGCCATCAATGAAAATTTTGCTAGTAGAAGATGATGAAGTATTAAGCAAAGTCCTGACTAGGACTCTAACGACGCATCACCATATTGTGGATGTCGTTAAAGACGGCGAGATGGGTTGGACTTATGGCTCGACGTTTGAGTATGACCTGATAGTGCTAGATATTGTGTTGCCAAAACTCGATGGCATCAGTTTATGTCAGCGCTTTCGCGCAAAGGGCTATGACACGCCAATTTTGCTGTTGACGGCGCAGGATGCTAGAACGGTGAAGGTGCAGGGGTTGGATGCGGGAGCCGATGATTATGTCGTCAAACCGTTTGATCCGGTAGAACTGGTCGCCCGGATTCGAGCATTGCTCAGGCGGAGTAGTAGCAATCCTTTTCCCTTGCTAAGTTGGGGAGCTTTGCTCTTGAACCCAAGCACCTGTGAGGTAACTTATAACGGGCAACCCTTAGTCTTCACAACTAAAGAGTATGAGTTTCTGGAACTCCTGTTGCGCGATAGTCAGTATGTCTTTAGTAGTGATGAATTAATTGATCGCCTCTGGTCTTCAGAGGATTTTCCATCTGAGGCAACGGTGCGATCGCACCTCCGACGGGTACGGCAAAAACTAACGGCGGCGGGTGCCCCATCCGATTTTATTGCGACGATGCACGGGCGCGGTTATTACCTAAAAGCGATCGAGGCGGAGACACTCCCAGAAGTCTTTTTCTCTGCTTCCAACAGTGAGCCTGGTGAGGCAACCCTAGCCAATCGCCATGATCCATTCTTTGAAGAAGCTTCACTAGATTCGCAACAGCAATACCTAGATTTTCTCAACGAAACTTGGACGACCACCCAACCCAAAAGTTTAGAGCAACTGGCGATTTTATTTCAGACTGTCACAGATTTGCAGTGCGATCGCCTCACCGCTCAACAGCAAGCCGCCGCCCAACGGGTGACGCATACCTTAGTCGGGACGCTGGGCATTTTTAGCCTGACTAAAACTACTCACTTAGTGCGGCAACTGGACTATTGGTTAGGAGGACAGGAGCCATTGCAGCCCAAACATGCACCGCTAATGCAAGCGCTGGTGACCGCCCTTCAGCAGGAAATTCAGAACACCACGCAGATTCAACCCTGCCAAATTCCGGCTCAACAGTTACCCCGGCTGCTGTTGGTTAGTTCAGACTTAACCTTTAACCAGTCGCTCCAAGAGGCAGCCACTCGCTGCGGAATTCAGCTTGAGATTGCATCAACGCTGGAACCGCAAGAGTGGGGCGAGTTACAGCCCAATGTCGTCTTATTGCGGCTGTCTGCTGAATCAGATAAGGCAAAAGCCTCTGATCAGCCCACCGTTAGCCTCCTGCTAGAAAATTTGCACACCGTGACTCAGCGCTATCCGGCGTTACCTGTGTTGGTGATGAGCGATCGAGGCGAATTGAGCGATCGGCTAGAGGTATTACGACGGGGCGGGAAACTGTTTCTCACCACTCAAACACCTATTGAGCAGGTCATGGCAGCGGTTGTGCGGTTATTGAGAAGAGAAAATTTACCTGCTAGGGTGATGATTGTGGATGATGATCACACTTGGCTCAACACCCTGCCAACGTTGCTCAAACCCTGGGGATTCAAAGTCACAACCCTGGATGATCCTCAGCAGTTTTGGACTGTTTTACAAGCCGTCGCTCCAGATGCGCTGATTTTAGAGGTCAACATGCCCCAAATTAGTGGCTTTGAACTATGCCAGATGCTCCGCAGTGACCCCAACTGGCAGCGATTACCCGTATTGTTTCTCAGTGTATTGAGCGATGCTGCTACTCAGCAGCAAGCCTTTACCGCAGGAGCCGATGACTATTTATCGAAGCCGATCATGGGAGTTGTCCTTGCCAATCGGATTTTGAGCCGATTACACCGAATCCGCGAGTGTGCAGAGTGACGCTATGAAGTCAGCTTCTGTGGCTAAGTTAGGGGCAGCGGTAGGCTTCAGCCCACATTCCGCCCTTCGTACTGTCACAAGCGGATTAAATACCCTCTTCAACTCA
>QBMH01000049.1 GCA_003249025.1 Leptolyngbya sp.
GAACCGTTGCAGTTCGACCAGCTTGTGACACAGTAGTTTTAGTCGCACATCGCGTGACTATACAAAATTTCAGCGATTTGAGAAGCGATCGAATGAATAAATAAACCTTGAGCCTCTTGAGTAATATTTTGCTTGAATGTTATAGAAATGTATATGGCATCGGTATATCTAATAATCTTATGTGAATCAATAATATCTCTATTTTTCACTAATATATCGTCTATAAATAAATCACCAAAAACTAGGTATAAATAACCAATAAAACTAGAGATAAGATTGTTATCTGATTGAGGAATTCCAGATTTACCATTTGATATAAATTGAAACAAACAAATAATTTGTTCTTTTGTAGAGATGTCGTAAGCCATGTTTGCCTGAACACTAGGCTTGATAAAACAACTTAAAAGGTTAAGTAGCCTTAAAATTGATATTTCATTGAAATAATTCTCAATATCAAGCTTCAGAATTACCTTATCTTGATTACCTGCCCTGGTTTCTTCTTTAATTCTTGATTTGAATTGTTCATGAAAACTGCGATAGTAAATATTTTGAGAGTTAAATTGAAGTTTTCCAGCTTTATAACTAAGATTGCCACCATAAAAAGCATTAATGCTTTCAATCTTTTTATAAGTTTCAATTAAAAACTCTTGTGAGAGCTTGAGTAGATAAAGCCCGACAGCATCATATACTACTCTCATTGGGTAGGTGAAGAACTTATAATCCCTCAATCCAAGACCAGGCTTTGGTATGACATATGAAAGAACAGAAAACTCTTTCTTCAAGCCATAAAAAAGGCTACTGGATATTTTTATGTTGAAATAGTCTTGTGCGGCATGATTTAGACATTCCGTATTAATTTTTTCATAGTAAAACATGCTGAGGGTATTAAAGTGCCTGTTTGTTTTCTTCTGTTTTATCTGAAAATTTAGAAGACTCAAAGCATCTTGCCAAAGACTAAAGTCTATGAAGTAGCCAAGTTGTTTTTTATTGCTATTGGTCATCACTTCGATTTAGTCTAAAACGGTCTTTTATCTAGGATGCCCAATTTTCAACGCTTTGTGTAGTAAGTGAGATAATTGCAATACGAACAAGACGGCAATTACCCTTACTCGACAATTAGAAGAAAACATACCTAAATACTGGAGAGCCTAAAAAGAATAACGCTTGGCGACACAGCTTTTTTACGATCGCCCCTTCAAACAGTGATGAATCCCTTGCAACTCCACCAAAATCGCTTCTAGTAATTCCTGAGTTTGATTTTTAGGCATTTCTCGCACCTCGATTGTGACTTGCTTAATCCGAAGAACTTCTTTCGCAAATCGAGCAACCTCATTCGGGTGAAACAGCAGCAGGTCATTTTCATCCTTGCGAAACTCTGGATTCAAGCGTTCTACGTCATAGGGTGGGTTAGGATTCATTGCGTCGGTATTGGCATAGCGATAAACAGACGCTCTAGAACGGTTGAGCGCTCTTTGCACCCCTTCAATATCCATTAGCCCACTGTGCTTTGTTCCCGCTTCAAAATCCATAGTTTTTGTAAATATCAGAATTGGACTCGCCAATCTTAACACAAGACTCTTAGGCGATTGCTCTTACTATGTATCTATCGAGTTTCAAGGGGATTCAGCCAGCGTAAAATGGCGCATTCTAACTGATGCAGTTCTCGATAGACTTCCTGCCGCATCCATTGGGCGATCGCATCCCACGGTGCAAAACTCTCTCCTGCTTGCCAATTTACATCTGGACCGAGTGGCGTTAAATGATTTCCTGTAAGCTTTTGCACCGTCACCATCTCTGGAAATCGCAGTTGCAAAATCTCCGTTAACCCTCTAGTTTGGTCGATCGTGTCATTGCTAAACTTCACCAATAGATTGCGCGGCACTTGGTAGCCCTGGGAAATAATTTGATTGGTTTCTACAGGGGAAGGGGTGAATTCAAGAGCAACATTCGACGAAAAATCTGAAAAAACAGAGGTGAATTGAGACAGCACCGAAGTCACCTGCTCCACAAGGGGCACGGCATCTCGTGCGGCGTAATTATTAAACGAAATCAGGATGTTTCCTGCACGTTCCACTTTGTAGAGGCTGCCAATTAATAGGTGTAGCTTGCAACCCATGCTGTGACCCACACCATAAATTGGCAGATAGCGGCTGCGAAACTGGGTGGCACTCAGCGCTTCTATGGCTCGGTTAAAGTTGCGATACACAGTTTGAGCGATCGCTGAATGATCAAAAGTATTGATAAACGGAGTGGCAATCACGGCGTAACCCTCTACTGCCAATCGTTCTAACAATCGTCTATAGGTGACCTGTGGAGCCGTAGCCACAAATGCGCCGCCAAGAAAATGAATGATTGCAATGGGGCGATCGGGAATTAAAACCCAATTGCCATAAAGTTCTTGCCAGTCCATTATTTAGTATTTAGGAAATAGAGAGTAGAAAGCAGGAATTAAGTATTCCCATGACTCATTCTGACGCAAAAAGCAGCATTGCCGAATGTAACCATGATTTCTGCTTGAGGAACGCCACCCGAAACCTGAAACCCGAAATCTAATTATAAAACAGAGGCTCTCAGTCGGGCGATCGGGAGGTATAGCAGCTTTTTATAAGCCGGAACATAAGCTCGTTTACGAAATACATCGTAGTCATTCTGCTCAATCATATTCAAAATACCGCTGTAGAGCATCATCGCAGCCCACACTGGAAAACGAGCATCGGGGCTGAGTGCGTTGATGCCCGACTCTGCCGTGGTATAGACCTTACGTGCCCGTTGAATTTGAAACCGCATTAGTTCGCACCACCGCTCATCTACAACCTGATTCATTAAATCAGCTTCGGTGTAGTTGAATAGGGCAAGGTCTTCTAGGGGAATATAAATCCGTCCACGACGGGCATCTTCACCCACATCCCGTAAAATATTGACCAGTTGATTGGCAATTCCTAGGGCGATCGCTTGCTCAGTGGGGTCAACAGTGTCTTTTTGATATAAATCCCATGGTGTTGTGCGAAGTGAGTCATCAACTCCCATCACCGGAGTCGTCATTAAGCCAACCGTTCCTGCAACCCGATAACAGTAAAGATTCAGTTCCTCAAAAGTTTCATAGCGAGAGCGATAGAGATCCATGCGTTGCCCTGCGATCATGTCGCGGAAAGGCTGGATATCCAGTGGAAATCGACTCAGAGCATCGATCAGCGCTACATCTAAATCATCAATTGGATGTCCCGCAAAGATAGACTCTAGCTCTAGCTCCCAGTGGTCTAAGGTTTCATCGGTGGTAAAACTGGCGCGGGGACCATCCACCAATTCATCAGTCCGACGACACCACACATAAATCGCCCAAATCGCCCGCCGCTTTTCTTCTGGCATCAGCATGGTGCCCAGATAAAACGTTTTAGAATACTTCGCCGTAATTTGGCGGCACATTTCATAGGAATCCTCAAGGGATGCCAGCGATTTGACACGAGAATGATCAGGCAGTTTCAGCATGTCCCTAGGAACGCTTGACGAACATTGCAGGTTAAGGCGATTCAAGGATACAGTTACCCCTACTGGAAAGTGAGCATTTATCATCCATATCAGTCCAGTTATATACTCTTAACACGGGTTTTCATCAAGAGTTTTGAGAAGGCTGTAAGGATCAACTGAGTATCAGGCATTCCTTGAACGCTAAACGTTAACAAGGGGCTTTTCAGCAGCATTGCCGCCGGTAGAAACATCAGTTGCATGTAGACCGCCTGCGATCGCCTGCGCTGACAGCTTACCAGAAAGTACGGCACCTTCCATACTGCCTAGATAGCGTTGGAAGGTGTAGCTACCTGATAAGTAGAAATTGGCAACAGGTGTTGTTTGGGTAGGTCGATAGGCTTGCCGCCCAGGAATTGCCGTATAGACCGAGCGAGGAGTTTTAACGACCTTCGATTTCAGCAACTGAGCGGGATTTTCGCCCGTTAGGTGATTGGGAAAAACTTTCTTTAATTCATCCATCGTTGCTGCAATGATTTCCTCATCCGATTTGTCAATCCAGTCTTTTGCTGGGGCAAGTACCAGTTCTAGCATGGAGCGATCGGGATTTTCGTATTCCCGGCAAGTGTTGCTCATATCGGCATAGACGCTGAGCAGGTCGGAACGGGAAAATAATAATTGATCGACATCGGTAAGTTTGCGATCGAACCACAGATGCAAATTAATCACCGGCACCCCTTCCAGTCCATTCAGTTTCTGGAAAAAGGGCATCTCTGCCCAAGGTTTCGGCATTAGCGCTTTCATCACATCCACCGACATCGCAGACACATAAGCATCCGCTGTCAAATTTCCATCGGGGTCACCATTTAAGCCCCGAATCACAAAGTGGTGAACCGTGCCATCGGCATTCAACGCAATTTCTTTGAGGGGTGCATTCAGACGAACTTCACCGCCGCCTTGAGTAATGTAATCCACCAGGGGCTGGCAGAGTCGCTCGGTGGGTGAGCCATCTAAAAAGGCGATTTTGGAGCCATAGCGCTCTTGCAAAAAACGATTAAGAGCAGTTAGCAGAATGGTGGACGATACTTCATCAGGATTGATAAAGGTCAGGGCTTTACTAGCCGCAATAAAGATGTCGGTATTCACGCCCTCATCAATTCCTTGCAGGCGCAGCCACTCAGACATGGTGTATTTGTCCATGTCTTCGACATACTGCTGCCCCCGCACCACTGCCGGAATTAGCCCGATCGCAAATCGAATTTTTTGATACCAAGTCAGCAGATCGTTATTGCGGAGAATGGAAACAATGACATTAAAGGGCGCAGGGATATCGGGAACGTTGAAATAAGACAATACGCCAGTTTCGGGCTGATTGAAGATTAGCTGATGCTTTTTCCACTGCAAGCGATCAGAAATACCTAACTCATCCATCAGTTGCAGCATGTTGGGGTAAGCTCCAAAAAAAGCATGGAGTCCGGTTTCATACCAGTCGCCATCTTCGTCTTTCCAAGCTGCCACTAAGCCGCCTAAAACATCACGGCTCTCTAGCACAATCGGCGTATGACCTGCATCTACCAAATATTTTGCACAGGCTAAACCCGCTAGTCCGCCTCCAGCGATCGCAACACGCATGTAATCCCTTCACAGCCTATTAGAGTTGACATGAACCCTTATTATACGTTGCAAACCGTTACAGTTTGAGAGTGCGACAAGATTCCAGTACAAAATAACAAATTTTCTAAATTAAGGGATTTCCCAATGCAGCCTGCTTCAATTAAAAATCCTCAATACCCCTAAAGGTTACTGAGGATTAAGAACAGGGTACACTCAACTAGAAAATCAGGGGTTACACAACTGCCGCAGACCTTACTGCTCCCATAGCTCTACAAAGAAGCTCAGGAGTATCGCTTTTTATTTTGCTATGGCTAATAGCATAGAGTGATTTCAGTGAAAATACGGTAAGTTTTGCCTCTGTTCAAATAAAGTTTTGGCAAGAACACAGAATCACTCCGGGTTAAACTGCCTACAGTTCAGCTTTTCAAGTTAAGTAATAATCATAACGATCGCGATCGCAATAGGAATCTCAATGAGAACTTCTGATCTTCAGCTTCGGCTCAATCACTACTATGAGCAGATCAAAACAATCATTTTGGCGCGCCAGAACCCAATCACCGGGCTGCTTCCAGCGAGTACGGCGGTCAACGCCCACGGCGACTATACCGATGCTTGGGTGCGAGACAACGTATACAGCATTCTAGCGGTGTGGGGCTTGGCGCTAGCCTATCGCAAGGTGGATGACGATCGCGGACGCACCTTTGAGCTAGAACACAGCGTCATCAAACTCATGCGGGGTTTGTTGTTTGCCATGATGCGGCAAGCTCACAAAGTGGAAGCCTTCAAGGAAACTCAATCCTTGCTGGATGCGCTGCACGCCAAATATGACACGCAAACGGGCGATGTGGTAGTCGGTGATGATGCCTGGGGACATTTGCAGTTGGATGCCACCTCCGTTTTTCTGCTGATGCTGGCGCAGATGACTGCATCGGGACTGCACATTATTTTTAACAACGATGAAGTTAATTTTATCCAAAACTTGGTGTACTACATTGGCAGAGCCTACCGCACCCCAGATTATGGAATTTGGGAGCGAGGCAACAAAATTAACCACGGCAACCCAGAACTGAATGCTAGCTCTGTGGGCATGGCAAAAGCAGCGCTGGAGGCAATGAACGGGCTGAATTTGTATGGCGTGAAAGGCGGACAGTCTTCAGTAATTCATGTGTTGCCTGATGAAATTGCCCGTGCCCGAATCACTCTAGAATCGCTGCTGCCCAGAGAATCTAGTTCTAAGGAAGTAGATGCTGCAACCCTAAGCATCATTGGGTTTCCAGCGTTTGCGGTGGATGACTTGGAACTGTGCGATCGCACCCGCACCAAAATCATCGACAAACTGCAAGGGCGCTATGGCTGCAAACGCTTTTTACGAGACGGGCACCAAACCGTTTTAGAAGACACTACCCGTCTCCACTACGAACCCTGGGAACTGAAGCAGTTTGAACATATCGAGTGTGAGTGGCCCCTTTTCTTTACCTACCTGCTGCTGGATAGCGTTTTTCGGGGCGATCGCCTGCAATCCAGCGAATATCAAGCCAAACTGCAAGCCGTGTTGGTCGATCGCGACGGCGTAGGATTGCTGCCAGAACTTTACTTTGTGCCCAAAGAAGAAGTAGAAGCCGAGCGCCAAACCCCCCAAAGCCAGCCCCGGCTTCCCAATGAAAATATTCCCCTTGTCTGGGCGCAGAGCTTGTATTTTCTGGGTCAACTGTTGAGCGAAGGCTTGCTATCTGTGGGTGATATTGATCCCCTCGGTCGCCATTTGCATGTTCGGCAACAGCGAAAACCGATTGTGCAAATTGCCCTGTTAGCAGAAGATGAAGCCCTTCAATCACGGCTGGCAGCTTACGGCATCGATACCCAGACTCCCAAACAAATTGAGCCGATTCAGGTAAGGCGCGCCACTGAGTTAGCAGATGCTTATACCCAAATTGGGCGCAATGATAAATTAGGGCTAACGGGTCGTCCGTGGCGGCGACTGCGCGGTTTGACCACCTCTCGCATCTTTCGGGTTTCCGGGGAAACCGTGGTTTTTCTGCCGTCGCTGCTCGACCAACAGCAGTTTTACCTCTCCCTTGATCCCCACTTTCTCGTTAGCCAAATTCGCTCTGAAATTGCCCATATTCAGCGTCACTGGAATCAGTTGGGTCGTCCTACTATGACCCTGCTCCTTACCCACACCATGCTCAAGGCAGACGACGAGATTGACAAAGGATTGCCGATCCTAACGCTGATTAAGGAACTCCAAGAAAGCACTTGCAATGGGGTGCAGGTGAAATTGGGTCGCTTGAATCAGCTAATGCTGACTGCTTGCACCGAGCGGATTGACTTTTTGCACAGTTTTTCTTTTGCCGAAGCTTCGGTGCAAGATGCTGCCCCCACAGAAGTTTATTTGAGGTTCAATCCAGACCGAAATTTTGCCCTCAGCATTACTCAAGAGTTTACGCTGGAGTCTGAAACTGATGTGGCACCGCTGCTCGAAAATTTGCGCCAGTCTGATAACCTGTACGAGCAATATGAACTGTTGAGCAGTTTGGCGCGGCTGCATGGGTTTAACTTTGATACGGGCTTGGGGCAGCCAAACCGGACAGTCAGTGTGGAAGATTTGCTGAATGAGGTTTATTTCAAAGCCGATCGCCTGAAACTATGGGCGATTTTGCGCGGGGTTGCGGGTTTATACGACAAGATGACGATCAACTTTGCGGATGTGGTGACGGATATTCTGGTGCGACAGAAACAGATTGCCGTAGGACGTGCCTACAGTGAAGATTCTTTGATCACGCGCCCCATGGCACCCCAAGAAATTATGGAAAAACTGCGGGAGTTTTGCCGGGAAGATATCCGCGATCGCGTGTTAACCCAAGAAATCCTCGTTTATCTCAGCCTATTGATTAAAGCGGAACCTGCCTTATTCGATGGTTTGCTCACCCTGCGAGTGGGATTCTTAATTTTGCTGATTACCGCAGAACTGGCACGAGAGTTTCATCTGACCCAAGATGAAGCCTATGAACTCCTGATGCAACTGAGTCCTCACGAAATTCAGACGCGACTTTATCAGGTACTCAAAGGCTACGCCACGATCAACCAATCCTTTTTTCAGCAGGAATCGCTGCGGGTATCCCAACAACAAGATCAGATCGACTGGGAAGTGCAGTCCGAAAAGCCAGAAGCCAACGCTGAGAGCCAGTCTGCGGGAGAATATTGGCTACATAAACGCCAGCGAGAAGGGTCGCTGAATCGGGTGCCTGCCAATTTCTATCCCAGTGTGTGGACTGTGTTGAAACACTGCAAAGGCTTGGTGATTGGGGACAAACTGGAGCGGCGCAATCGGCTAGAAAGTGAGCCTGTGCTAGCAGAAATGACTCCTGGTGAAAAAAACTTTGCGCTACGGGTGGAGCATTTGTTGAATAAAATTCAGGCTCCTGAATATCGCCAGGTGAATATTGAGACGCTGATGGAGTTGGCTGCCTTTGGCGATCGCAACCCCGACCTCTACATTGAAGAAACTATTGCCTTGGATGTGCTGATTGGTCATGCGGTTCGGCTAGCATGGCTTGATCGCTATCCTGAACATGGTCAGCGCTATGACGAACAAAAGGCGGCAGCGTGGCGACACTTCTACGAAAGTACGCCTTACGACTGTGCCGCTTACGGGGTTAAAGCGCTGCGTTTCTTGATTACTCTGGCAGATGGCAAGGAGAACCAGCCTGTTTTTGGTGGAGACTCTTTTGAAGACGAAGTGGAAGTGGTGAGTAGTAAGTAAAAGTGCGGAGTGCAGGTAGTTTAAGGGTTGTAGCCGTTTTCGCTTACGTTTTTATGGAATGGTGTTGCGGTCGATTCCCTGCGACCTGAAAAGTCAGCGCTTACGCCTTGCCCGGAGGAAATCGGGCAGTTTCTCCCAAGTAATCGCCAGGGCAGGCGGAGAGTTGGCTTGATCTGGAGTCGTAACCCTAACCGGGGCTTCCTAAGCGTGCAGCAGTTTGCAAACGGCAGGATAAAAGGGCGATCGCGCTACCTACAACATCACCTATTTTCTAGCAAGCCGTGGCAGTAGCGCAGTAATAGAGTGAGGCGATCGCGCATGTGGTTCAAACGTTGCTCTGTGGTAGTTGCTTGCTTTGCCGCATGCAAAAACATCACATCCATGCTCAACAAGCGCAGTTGCTTATCAATTTCCACATTAAAAGACTGCACCTGATGTGCCACTGCTGGATCTAATTCATCTAAATCCAGAATCCAAACGTGGGTTTGAAAAAAGGTTTGGAGGTCTGCCACGGTTGCTTTCAGGCTGGCAGAGTTTTTATTTTCAGCGATCGCCTGACTCACCTCAGTCACCTGCTGTTGAAGCTGTTGATAAGTTTGAAAGTATTCCGGTGGCAACGTGGGCATCTGCTCACAGGATTCAAATTGCGTCATAGACTTACCTTGCCAACGTCCCGCAGCATTCACTTAGGTGTTTGATGGTTCCATCCGGTAGACTCTGCCCGTTGAATCGGTGCGATAGACCCAGCGGCGAGTTCCGTTGGAAAACACAACCTCCCAGCCCTGCACCATCATCTGAGAACACATTTCATCTGCTTTCGCCAGCCCCAAGCAGCCATCTGACCAGGTTTTTGGAGTGGATTGCACCACTCTCAAATTCTTAGCCGGAATACCAGTTTGCTTACTCAGATCTTGCCGTACTGCATTGGCTACGGTTGATGGCAGTTTTGGAGTCGCCTTTGCGGTCGTTTTTGCAGGCGTTTTTACAGGCACTTTGCTAGTAGCTGGGCTAGTGTTTGGCATTCCATCGGCGATCGCGCTCATCCTTCCTCTCAAACCTAACGCCACACCGCCCACCAGAAACAGAATCAAAATGCCCTGAAACACCATTGTCGAACGTTTCATCTTCATTCCTTCTCCCTTACTCTCACACACTGTGTTTTCGGTCGAACCACATTATCCCGGTCGAGTCCATTTTCTTCAACCGCCATTTGACACCTGACACCTGCTACCTATTTTCCTACTATTGGGATCTGCTGCCAAATTTGATTAAAACTAACAGGGCTGATGAACCGCCAAGCGATCGCGCTCACCGTAACGATCATGATTAAGTTCACACTATTTGCCACTAGGCGCGACCAGTGTGCAGGGCGACGAGCAGGAGTCTTATGAATAGACCGGGAAAGTACGGGTGTGGGAGCCGTAGCCAAGCGACCTGTAGGCTTAGAAATATAGGGCTTAGAGCTAATAGTTTGGCGACTGGTAGCAGAGTTGGCAGCCGTTTCAGGCGATCGCGTTAGTTGCAGATAATGGGCAACAGCAGCAGGGCGGCGCTGAGTCCGACTCCACTGTATCAACGCGGCTAATGGAATCCCACACAAGTTTTTTGCGTTTAAGCCTTGGATTTTTTGCAGCATGGGTTGCTCATTGGCAACCACAATCACCAAACTATCGCGTCGTCGTCGTGCCACTCCATAGGCGCACTTCAACACTTCTAAAGATAATCGTGCCCGTTGACTGAGGCTATGCCCCTCGGTAGGTTTAAGTAGCGGATGTTCTGCGATCGCCAAACTCACCTGCCAGCCGCTGGTGGGATAAAATCGGGTAAATTCACGGGCAGTGGCTTCAATGGCGGGTTCTGGAGCGCGATCGCAGAGTCCAGTCATGGCTTCCAGCACTCCCTCAGTTAGCAAACACTCTCCCAATTGAGAAAACTGCTGCCACTCACGGGTTTTACCCGCTAGCAGGGCGCTCGTATCAAACACAATCACAAACGAGGGTAGAAGAGACATAAATCTGATAATCAACCTGAATGAGTTCGATGAATTACATTAGGCAGAATGCAACGTTTTCACTTCTATCAACGGTTCTAAATTGGTTTAGATGCTGAAGCAATACTGAAAGTAGAACTATTCGTCGCCGCTGCTTTAATAACGTCTAAAACTTCTTTTGCATGAGAAATCATCGCGACGTGGCTTGATTCTAAAGCAATTGTTGTTGCACTCATGCGTTTAGACAACTCACGCTGCAAATCAGGTGGAACAGAGTGGTCGTTGTCAGCAACAACATACCAGCTTGGCTTATTTTTCCATGCTGGCGAATCTACTTTTGCTTCCAGCAATGATACAGATGGCGCAGTTTGAGTCGCATACATTAATGCGATTTGTTCTGCTGAAAGGTCGCCTGCAAGAACCTTTTGTACGCCTTCTTTTGAAATCCAAATGAAACCCTCTTGTTCTTGAAAATGCGGCGATGGGTTGCCGTATTTACTCATCAGATCGATCATCGATTCGCCAGCATCAGGCGCAAGTGCGGCAATATAGACTAAGCCAGAAACTCGTTCGTCGTTGCCCGCTTCGGTAATGACCACGCCGCCCCACGAATGACCAACCAAAATACATTGACCTTCAAGGCGAGCCAAAGCGCGTTTCGTTGCAGCAACGTCATCCGCTAGCGAGGTGAGCGGGTTTTGAACTGCAATCACTTCGTAGCCTTCCGCCAATAGCGGTGGAATCACTTGCCTGTAACTAGAGGCATCTGTCCAGAAACCGTGAACTAACACGATGTTTTTAACTGCACTCATGATTGTTCTTCCTTTTTGTCGCTGTAATGTTGTTCACATTACTTCTGAAATCTGCAAAGCTTAGGATGTACTCCATTGCTGAATCTGGAAAATATTGATCTCTGTCTGTTCAACAGCGTCTACCAAAATCCTAAAGCAGTTATGGTATGAAAATTAATTGGTATGAAAATTAATTACTACATCAAACAAGCATGATTACTTGGGTGTAACTTAGAGTTAATAGATTTAAAGTCGTCATACTAACAAACCTTTAAAGGCAGTTATGAATAACCTATCAAAGTACCGGATGAACTGCACTCTCTCTTTCGGTGACATTTACGGTCAGATCATCGTTTGGCTGATGGTCATTTTCTTGAGCCTGTCTGCTGCCATGGCATTGATGGGAGCAAGCAAACCAATTTTTGCGATCGCAATTGTCGGGCTAATCTTGGTGCTAACGGTTCCCTTTCTGCTGTTCGCATTTGTCACGACCCTGTTAAATCATATTGAACTGACCGAGGTTGATCCTGCTGTAGAAAAAATTACCACGACCACCCCAATCGCTACTCCTAGCCAACGCGCGGCTCAAGTTACTGGATAATGGAAAAGGTTTTGGGTTTCAGGTTTCGGGTTTCAGATTCATATCTGCTCCCTGCCCTCTAACCCCTAACTCCTGATCCTTAACCCCTGTTCCCATGCTCGAACACGACGTAATCATCATTGGTGGTGGCTTAGCCGGATCTCGTGCTGCCCTAGAAATTGTTCGCACGAATCCAACCTTAAACGTTGGGCTAGTCGCCAAAACTCATCCGATTCGATCGCATTCTGTGGCGGCACAGGGCGGTATGGCAGCTTCTTTGCAAAATGCCGATCCAACCGATAGTTGGGAAGCTCACGCCTTTGATACGGTGAAAGGCTCTGATTATCTCGCCGACCAGGGCGCAGTTGAAATCCTCACCCGTGAAGCGCCCGATGTGGTGATTGATTTGGAACACATGGGCGTATTATTTTCCCGTGCTGCCGATGGACGCATTGCCCAACGTGCCTTTGGCGGACATTCCCACAATCGCACCTGCTACGCTGCCGACAAAACCGGACATGCCATTCTGCACGAACTCATCTGTAACCTGATGCAGTATGGAGTCACTATTTACGACGAATGGTATGTAACGCGGTTGATCTTGGAAGATGGACAAGCAAAAGGCGTGGTGATGTATCATCTGTTGGATGGACAGTTGGCGATCGCCCGTGCCAAAGCCGTCATGGTTGCCACGGGGGGCTATGGGCGCGTTTACAACACCACCTCCAACGATTACGCCTCCACGGGCGATGGGCTGGCAATGACGGCACTCGCCGGGTTGCCCTTAGAAGACATTGAGTTTGTCCAATTTCATCCCACGGGGCTGTATCCGGTGGGCGTGCTGATTTCAGAAGCAGTGCGGGGCGAAGGGGCGTATCTGATTAACCATGAAGGGCGCAGATTCATGGAAGACTATGCGCCGAGTCGAATGGAACTGGCTCCCCGTGACATTACCTCACGGGCAATGATGCGAGAAATTCGAGCAGGACGGGGGGTGAATCCCGATGGCAGCGCGGGTGGACCGTTTATCTATCTAGACTTGCGTCACATGGGCAAGGAAAAGATCATGAGCCGAGTGCCGTTTTGTTGGGAAGAAGCCCATCGCTTATTGGGAATCGATGCGGTACATGAACCTATGCCCGTTCGCCCAACCGTACATTACTCCATGGGTGGCATTCCGGTGAATACAGAGGGTCGGGTGCGCGGCAGTGCCGATGAGTTGGTGGAAGCTTTTTTTGCAGCGGGGGAAGCGGCGTGTGTGTCGGTGCATGGGGCAAACCGACTAGGCAGTAATTCTCTGCTGGAATGTGTGGTGTATGGTCGCCGGACGGGAGCCGCGATCGCCCAGTACGTGCAAAACCGCAAACTACCCGACCTCGACGAAACTAAATACCTCACCGAAGCCGCTGACCAAATCCAAGCGTTGATCGATCAACGCGGCACCTACCGCATCGCTCAAATTCGACAGCAATATCAAGACTGCATGACCGAATACTGCGGCGTGTTTCGGTCAGAAGCCACTATGCAGGAAGGAATTGCCAAGCTCAAAGAGATTCAGCAGCTTTATAGCCAAGTGCGGTTAGATGACAAAGGCAAAGATTGGAACACCGAACTAATCGAAGCTTTGGAGCTGCGTAGCTTAATGATTGTGGGTGAAATGATCTTGACTTCTGCCCTAAACCGGAAGGAAAGCCGGGGTTCCCATGCGCGGGAAGATTACCCCGATCGCGATGATGTCAACTTCCTCAAACACACCCTCACTTACTACTCTCCCGCAGGCATCGACATTCAATATATGCCCGTCACCATCACCCAATTTCAACCCCAAGAGCGCAAATACTAAAATTAATCGCTCGCTCCTCTGCCTCTTGATACGGCACAAATAATAAAATGCCTTCATCACTGCTTTGCTGAGCTAAATTACTTCAAATTTGCTCCAGAGGTTGCAAGGCTTCCAATACAAACAATTCTCAGATAGATATCCACACTTCTCGTAGAAACCTGTGGCAGATTCATTTGCAATAGTAACGACCGTAATATCATCTTTTCCACCAACTGCCTCTTGGAGGAGAACCAACAATTCACGTCCTATTCCTTGTTTTGAATAAGCCCTATCCACGCCAAGGTCTGTGACAAAAAGGAAGTAGGCAAAATCTGTAATCCCAAAGGCTACTCCAATTAGCACCTCTTGAGCATTTCTAGCTGTGATGGCAACAGATCGAGTCGTTAAGAGCTTCCTAATCCTTTGCTCAAAACGCTCCTGAGGATATTGACTTCCCAGATCAGACCTTTTCAAGAAGTCGTAATACTCTTCAAAAGACAACTTTTCATTCTCTCGGTATTCAATCATCTTTGATTCACCTGACCTAGTATTTGCGATGGTATAGCTAAGGACTTTAGAGAAAAGCCATGCCAAAAAACCTCGGAATTAGTTAAATCACTACCAATATAGTGTGAGCTTTCCCTTACAATGTGTGGGAATTTCCTGGACTGTTTGACTATGCCCCGCCGTAATGATCTCCACAAAATTCTGCTGATTGGCTCCGGTCCGATTGTGATTGGGCAAGCCTGCGAGTTCGACTACTCCGGCACTCAGGCGTGTAAGGCGCTGCGAGATGAAGGCTATGAAGTGGTGTTGGTCAACTCCAACCCAGCCACCATCATGACTGACCCAGATACAGCAGACCGCACTTACATTGAGCCATTAACCCCAGAAATTGTTGAAAAGATTATTGAAAAAGAGCGCCCCGACGCACTGCTGCCGACCATGGGCGGACAGACGGCGCTCAACTTGGCGGTAGCTCTGGCGAAAAGCGGCGCATTAGAAAAATACAACGTGGAATTGATTGGGGCAAAACTACCCGCGATCGAAATGGCGGAAGACCGCAAGTTATTCAAAGAGGCAATGGCACGAATCGACGTGCCTGTGTGTCCATCGGGGTTAGCAACGACGCTGGAAGAGTCGCGGGAAGTGGGTCATCAAATTGGCAGCTACCCGCTGATTATTCGTCCGGCTTTTACCATGGGCGGTACGGGGGGCGGCATTGCCTACAACCAAGAAGAATTTGAGGAGATTGCCACATCGGGGATTGATGCCAGTCCCGTATCCCAAATTTTGATCGAGAAGTCCTTACTCGGCTGGAAAGAATATGAGCTAGAGGTGATGCGGGATTTGGCGGATAACGTGGTGATTATCTGCTCGATCGAAAACTTAGACCCGATGGGCGTTCATACGGGTGATTCGATTACGGTTGCGCCTGCTCAAACCTTGACGGATAAGGAATATCAGCGGTTGCGGGATGCGTCTATCAAAATCATTCGTGAGATTGGCGTGGAGACGGGCGGCTCCAACATTCAGTTTGCCGTCAACCCTGATACAGGCGATTTTATCGTGATTGAGATGAACCCGCGTGTCTCTCGCAGTTCGGCGCTAGCATCGAAGGCAACGGGCTTCCCGATCGCCAAAATTGCGGCAAAACTGGCGGTGGGCTACTCGCTGGATGAAATTCCCAACGATATCACCAAGAAAACGCCTGCCAGCTTTGAACCCTCGATCGATTACGTGGTCACTAAAATTCCTCGCTTTGCCTTTGAGAAATTTCCCGATGCCACACCAACTTTAACCACCCAAATGAAATCGGTGGGTGAAGCGATGGCGATCGGACGCACGTTCCAAGAGTCGTTTCAAAAAGCACTGCGATCGCTGGAGACAGGTCGGGCGGGCTGGGGCTGCGACAAGCCAGAAAAACTGCCCAGCCTGGAACATATTCGAGCCGGATTACGAACCCCTCATCCAGACCGAATTTTCACCGTGCGCCATGCCTTTTTGATGGGCATGACCGTGGAGGAAATCTATGAACTCAGCGCGATCGATCCCTGGTTTTTGGATAAGTTGCAGGCATTATTAGAGACCGAGAAATTTCTCAAGCGTACCGCGCTCAAAAGCTTGACTAAAGAACAGATGTTGGATGTCAAACGGCAGGGCTTTAGCGATCGCCAAATTGCCTTTGCCACTAAAACCACCGAAGACGAGGTGCGTGCCTATCGCAAGAGCTTGAGCGTAATTCCCGTTTACAAAACTGTGGATACCTGCGCCGCAGAGTTTGAAGCGCTGACTCCGTACTACTACTCTACCTACGAAGAAGAAAACGAAATTCTACCCTCTACCAAACGTAAGGTGATTATTCTAGGCGGCGGTCCTAACCGGATTGGTCAAGGCATCGAGTTTGACTATTGCTGCTGTCATGCCTCTTTTTCGTTGCAGGAAGATGGCTTTGAAACCATTATGGTCAACTCCAATCCTGAGACGGTTTCTACTGACTACGACACCAGCGATCGCCTTTACTTTGAGCCACTCACCAAGGAAGATGTGCTGAACATCATCGAAGCCGAAAATCCTGAAGGCATTATTATTCAGTTCGGTGGACAAACGCCCCTAAAACTGGCGTTGCCGCTACAAAAATATCTAGAAGGAATTACGGGTGATTCCCCTAGCACCAAAATTTGGGGAACGTCACCGGACTCGATCGACGTGGCAGAAGACCGGGAACGCTTTGAAAAAATTCTGCGCCAGCTTGACATTCGCCAGCCGAACAATGGTCTTGCCCGTAGCACGGAAGAAGCACTGGCGGTGGCTCACCGGATTGGCTATCCCGTGGTGGTGCGCCCTAGCTATGTGTTAGGCGGTCGGGCAATGGAAATTGTCTACTCCGATGCCGAACTGAAGCACTACATGACCTACGCAGTGCAAGTGGAGCCGGATCATCCGATCCTGATTGACCAATACTTAGAAAACGCGATCGAGGTGGATGTGGACGCGATCGCGGATGCCACCGGAAATGTAGTCATCGGCGGCATCATGGAACACATTGAGCAAGCCGGCATTCACTCTGGCGACTCTGCCTGTTCTTTGCCCTCCGTGTCCCTCAGTCCTGCGGTGCTGGATCAAATCCGCACTTGGACAATCGGACTGGCAAAAGCACTGAAAGTGATTGGGCTGATGAACATTCAATTTGCCTGCCAGGGCGAAACTGTTTTTATCCTAGAGGCAAATCCCCGCGCTTCGCGCACCGTGCCTTTTGTTTCAAAAGCGATCGGGGTTCCCCTGGCAAAAATGGCAGCTAGAGTCATGTCTGGCAGAACATTGACAGACTTGAACTATACCCAGGAAGTCATCCCTAGTCACATTTCAGTCAAAGAAGCCGTGTTGCCCTTTGAAAAATTCTCTGGCACTGACCCAGTGTTAGGACCAGAGATGCGCTCAACGGGTGAAGTGATGGGCATTGATGCTGATTTCGGCACGGCTTATGCGAAAGCAGAATTGGCGGCGGGTCAGCGCCTACCACTGAAGGGCACGGTGTTTGTCTCCATGAGCGATCGCGATAAAAATGCAGTGGTGCCGATTGTAAAAGACCTAATCGGGTTAGGGTTTCATATCATCGCCACCGAGGGCACTCGGCGAGTACTCATCGATCATGGATTGGACGTTGATCTCGTGTTTAAGCTGCATGAAGGGCGACCGAATATCGTGGATTGGATTAAAAATGGGCAAATTCAACTCATTATGAATATTCCTACGGGAGAAGAAGCTAGAGCCGATGGTCGCACCATTCGTCGCACTGCACTTACCTATAAAATTCCGATTGTCACCACCATGGCAGGAGCCAAAGCAACGACTGCTGCCATTCAATCGCTGCAATCCCAGCCCCTTTCTGTCAAAGCTCTGCAAGAATACCTTGGCTAAAAATGACATTTACGCTATAGTTGTGTCCTCTTTGGTTAGTATTTTCTGAATTAGTGCTGCACTCTCAACGTTTCACTAAAAATCTACTCTAAGGAAGAAGTAAAAGCATCGCTGTCCGCCGATGATTAAGACACATCCCAGAACAACGAGTTTTCTGGGATAAAAGATTCCATTTTGTTGGGGCGATGAGTCTAGCAAGGTTAAAGGATTTAGACAATTAATTACAGATAATTACAGATCTGCTTTTACAGTTATTTTGCTTTTTATTGGCTGTTTAGGCAGATTCCTAACTGCAATGCACATACCGCTTAAATTGACTGTTAAAAAAATAAAACTTTCCTGAGAATAGGCAACAAAATGATGGATCAATTCGCCATCTATTTGTGTAATTCTAAACACTTGCCTTGAAAGTAGACATATTTTGTTTTCCAGGATGCATTTATCAGAGAGGATCGCGGGTAATCTTTCTACATAACTATTGCATCCAGTTTTCCAAAAAAAAATATTGAAAGTGGAAATTATCTCTCATTTAGTAGAAGAATGTTGCTCAGAAAAGATACAATAGTTAACATACCTAATCAAAAAACTGTTTGAATCTTATGGAAACTTTATTAGCTCTCTCCTTCAATTCTGCTTTGGAACTGGCTTCAATAGCCTTAACCTATGTGCTTTTAAATTCTTTGACAAACCAGCAGTCTGCCACGATCGCGATTCCCGTTCGAGCCAACGAAAAATAGACTGTCCAGAAAAGATTATCCAGAAAGTGATGACTTGGCCAAGCCATCATTTATAGAGCTGGTTGCCATTTACCGCCTGTTCTTTCTGCTGGGGCTTACTGCCCTAAATCCAACTTTGCTTTACTCTTCTCATCTTCAGGTAGCGTTATGAAAACCGCTCAGACATCATCCGACTTAGTCCGCACTTATCTACGAGAAATTGGTCGTGTTCCTCTGCTGACCCATGAACAGGAAGTTGTGTTGGGTAAGCAAGTGCAACGTTTAGTAGCACTGAACACCATCAGAGAGGCTTTAGCTGTTCGTTTAGAATATGAGCCTACTTTGGTGGAGTGGGCACAGGAATCGAACTTACCTGAAGCAGAGCTTAAACAGGCGATCGCTGAGGGTGAGGCTGCCAAACGCAAAATGGTAGAAGCCAATCTTCGGCTCGTGGTTTCAGTTGCTAAAAAATACACGAAGCGTAATGTGGATTTGCTGGATCTAATCCAGGAGGGCACAATCGGGATGCAGCGTGGCGTTGAAAAGTTTGACCCGACCAAAGGCTATCGGTTTTCGACCTATGCCTATTGGTGGATTCGACAGGCAATTACACGGGCGATCGCTGAAAAAGGTCGCACCATTCGTTTGCCGATTCACATCACTGAAAAGCTCAATAAGATCAAAAAAGCTCAGCGGCAACTATCTCAACAGCTAGGTAGGGCAGCGACTGCCACAGAGCTAGCCGCTGAGTTAGAGCTAACTCCTAAGCAGGTTCGTGATTATTTGGAGCAAGCCCGTGTTCCTTTATCACTCGATCTGCGCGTCGGCGATAACCAGGATACTGAACTGGGTGAACTATTAGAAGACACCGGTGCATCACCCGAAGAGTTTACGCTTCAATCTTCCCTGCGGATGGATTTGGAGCGCTTAATGTCCGACCTGACTCCCCAACAGCGTCAAGTATTGACAATGCGTTTTGGGCTAGAAGATGGTCAGGCATTGACTCTGGCGAAAATTGGCGACTATCTTAACATTAGCCGTGAACGAGTTCGCCAAATTGAACGCGAAGCCTTGAGCAAGCTCCGCAAGCGCAAAGCCGCGATCGGAGAGTATTTAGCTAGCTAACACTCAAATTCTGTTCGCTTGAGCAGAGTTTAATTCATAGAAAAGGGATGACACCAGTCATCCTTTTTTATTCCCAAAGTCTACGTCGGGCAGCACCCTTTAATTTTGCGTGAGTATCTTGTAATAAGACGGGAATATTGAGGGATTCTGGACAGCGAGGTAGACAGTCGCCACAGGTTGTACAGCGATTTCCTTTGTTCCCAGGAAACCAATGTCCAGCGTTTTCAAACATGCGATAGCGATATTGACCATACTGAGTCATGTCGTAGGCAGTCGCTAAATTTCGCAACCGCAATACTTCAGGAATATGAATCCCTTCAGGACAGGGCAAGCAGGCATAACACTGGCTACAGCGATCGCTGCCCAATGCCAGTTCTTGCTGTGTTTGTAATCGTTGCAAGGCTTCTAACTCCATCACTGATAGAGATCCGTCTTGATCAGCCAGTGCTAAGGGCAATGCCAGTTCTGCCGGATTCGCTGCCCCAACACTGAGAGTAGTAATGCGCGGATCGCTAAGTAAAAAGCGATAGTTCAACGCTAAGGGGGAAATAGGGTGGCATAGAGCTTCCAAGGTTGGGGATGGCGTGTAGAGTAAGCCTCCTTTATCGGCAGGAGAAATGATGAAAACGCCCATATCTTTTTGGTGGGCAAGGTCAAGCGCGGCATTGTTCCGCTGAAAAAATAAAGTGTAGTGCAGGTTAATGAACTCAAACTGATCGGTGGCGATCGCCTGCAAAATTAGTTCCAAAAAACCATGGGTCGAAAAACCGACATGCCTTACTCGTCCATCGGTCACCGCCTTTCGGACTGCTTTCATACAGCCATTGGGCGCGGTTACCCAGGTCAAATGCTCCTCAGTATTTAAGCCGTGAATCGCCAGAGCATCCAGGTAATCCACACCCAAACGCTCTAGAGATTGGTCAATCGTGCGCTCCATAACATCGGCATCTACCGTTGGCGGAATTTTGCTGGTCACGTAAAGCTGAGCGCGAGATATGGATAAACCTGATCGCAACGCTTCCCCCAAGTATTGTTCGCTGTCTCCGTAACCTGCGGCAGTTTCTAGATGATTGATGCCCAGCGCGATCGCCTGCTGCACGGTTTGGATCGCTACTGATTCTGATGCCAAACGCATCGTTCCTAAAGAAAAAACTGACAGCGGCAAATCGGTTTTGCCAAATGGGCGATAGCGCATGGTTTCGATTTTTGTCGTGAATGATGCTGAACTACTTTAGAGGAACTTGGATTTAGGCATGAACCCTGTCACACCCTTTAGAATAGATAAATCGCAAATTAACGTGTTGTAAACTTCTATGTCAATTTCGGGGATTCTGTTTGCTTTGCCAGCGATCGCAGTTCTGGCGCTTCTCATTGTCGTCCATGAACTGGGGCATTTCATGGCAGCCCGTCTCCAGGGAATTTACGCGAGCAAGTTTTCCATTGGGTTCGGTCCCGTCTTGTGGAAGTATCAAGGCCCTGAAACTGAATATGCCCTGCGCGCGTTTCCCCTTGGCGGCTTTGTCGGCTTTCCAGAGGAAGACCCAGAAGAAAACACAATCGATCCGAAAGATCCGAATTTACTGAAAAATCGTCCGATTTTGGATCGGGCGATCGTCATGAGTGCTGGCGTGATTGCTAACCTCATATTTGCCTATCTGGTTTTGGTTTTGCAAATGGCAACCGTAGGCGCACCCCAAGCCGAGAAACCGGGGGTTTTGGTGTCGCGCATTGTGTCAGAAGTGACCGCAGCCAGCCCTAAAGTCGCTGATTTAGGCATCAAAGTCGGAGATACCGTCTTTTTTGATCAAAAATTTGATTACACCTTTAATCCGCAAACGAATACTGCCCAGTTGGTTGTCAAGCCTTCTGAGCAAGCCGTACAACTGCCTGTGCAACATAAAAGTGAAGGTAGCAAGCCAGAACTTGCCAAGATATCGTTGCCTGCAAATGCGGTGCTGACGATTGACTTGAAGCCTAATGCGGCTATGCGCTATGGTCTTAAACCGGGCGATGTAATTGTGTCTGCTGATGGGCGCACCTTTGGTCAAGCGATAGACGAACAAGGGGCGCTGCGAAAAATTATTGAAGTGAATCCGGGTAAACCCGTTGATTTATCCGTGCAGCGAGGCGACCAACTATTGACATTAGCGGTCACTCCAGAGGAGATCGCGACGGGTGAGGGGCGCATTGGAGCGGGATTGGATGCAAACGGCGCTCTAGCCCGCAAGCGCGTGGGTGGATTGGCAGCGTTTAGCGCTGCCGCCGCAGAGTTCCAAAAAATTGTCTATGACACGGTAGAAGGTTTCGGCATGTTGGTCAGCCGCTTTAATACCGTGGCAAGCCAGGTCGCAGGACCCGTGGCGATCGTGGCGGCAGGCTCCCGGATTACTCAGTCTGACGCAGCCAATCTGTTCTACTTTGCCGCCTTAATCAGCGTCAATCTAGCAATCATTAACATTTTGCCGCTACCCGCCCTAGACGGCGGACATTTGGCGTTTCTCTTGTTGGAAGGGTTGCGCGGTAAGCCCGTCCCTAGCAAAATTCAAGATGGCGTGATGCAAACCGGATTAATGCTGCTGTTGGGTTTGGGTATCTTCTTGATCATCCGCGATACGGCAAATCTAATTCCCCAGTGAATATTAAGGCGAATACTAAGGCTCGAAAACTTTCAATCAAGCAACGGGCACTGGAGATTTTGCGGCGGATTCAGGAACTCTACCCCGATGCAACTTGCTCATTAGATTATGAAACGCCCGTGCAGTTGCTGATCGCAACGATTTTGTCCGCCCAATGCACCGATGAACGGGTGAATAAGGTGACTCCAGAGTTGTTTCGGCGATTTCCCGATGCAGGGGCGATCGCTGCTGCTGAGTTGGATGACATTATCACCTTGGTCAAGTCCACGGGCTTTTTTCGCAACAAGGCGAAGAATATTCAGGCTGCTTGCCGCTTGATCATGACGGAGTTTGGGGGGGAAGTGCCGCAGACGATGGAAGAATTGCTGAGGCTACCGGGAGTTGCCCGAAAAACCGCCAATGTCGTCCTGGCAAATGCCTTTGGCATCAACATGGGTGTAACGGTGGATACCCATGTGAAACGCTTAAGCTATCGTTTGGGTTTAACGAAACATCTTGATCCGGTTCACGTCGAGCAAGATTTGATCAAGCTGTTGCCGCGCCCCGATTGGGAAAATTGGTCGATTCGGCTGATCTATCATGGTCGTGCCGTGTGTAACGCCCGTAAGCCTGCCTGCGATCGCTGCCTGCTTGCCGATCTGTGTCCGTCTGCTTTTAATGCCGCTGCCCACAGTCCTGCAAAAAAAATTGAGCAAAACAAATATTAAAGGCACCGCATCCAAAAAACTTCTCAAATCGGTAGCATTGCAGGATGATATTCAGGTAACATGAGAGACTGTGTTATTCGGAAAAGTGTTGGGATGATCCATGGCTAAGAAAAGCATGATTGAGCGCGAGAAAAAGCGCACGAAACTAATCGCAAAATACGCCGCAAAGCGGGCAGATTTGAAAGAGCAATTTGCAGCGGCACCCAATCAGCAAGCGAAGTTGATTATCCACCGCCAAATCCAGCAGCTTCCCCGCAACAGCGCTCCTACTCGTCACCGCAACCGCTGCTGGGCAACGGGTCGCCCCAGAGGTTACTACAGCGACTTTGGGCTGTCTCGTCATGTATTCCGAGAAATGGCACACCAAGGATTGCTTCCCGGCGTTGTGAAATCCAGTTGGTAGTTTAGACTTTTCAATCGATTTGCAATGATGGCGTTAGAGATACCGTGTGAATCTCTAACGCTTTTTGCTAACTAATTGTAGAAAATTTGCTCTTGGCGATCGCGTCAGCCGTTTCCTGGCATCGGGGCGCAAATTGCTGCTATGCAATAGTCGAAAGCTTTCGGGCTAATGTACAGAAAATATACGGAAAGTTTCTGAATATCCACCCCTCCAGGATGTTTATACGGAAAGTTTCTCTCTAACAATAGTTATCTCAGTATAGAAATACATCAAGATGGACGAATCAAGGGCGGCTAAGCTTCTGGGCGAAGCGTTTCGATGTGCACCGGTCGAAACAGACGAAGCGTATGAGTTCACACCCCGATCGCGAGTAGGAGATCTGAAGGTCAATATCACAAAAGCGGTGCTATCATCGACTGTCAAAGAATTGAACGCAAAATCACGATACGCGTCACTCTGGCTCCACGATGACAAGAGCATGGAAATTCTCGCACGCGAAGAAAGCCCAATCCCAGTTCGTTCGCTACGAGGAGAAGAACTGAACTTTCGAGACGACGACAACGGAGTGAGCTACGAAATCACGGCTGCCAGTGATGCATACATTCTATTTTTTCTTGACGCAATCTCTGAGCATTCGGATGCACGCTTCTTTCTTCGTGGATATACGAGCTCTATGCTTGAGCGACGCTTGGCGGAGCGCGAAGATCTGCCCACAGTCTTTGAACTAGTGTTGTATCAATTTTTAGTTGATGGGTAAAGACGATGTAATTTCACCCGTGCATCATCCGTTGTAAAT
>QBMH01000004.1 GCA_003249025.1 Leptolyngbya sp.
CTCGCCTTGGGCCACAATCTGACGAGCCACCCTGAAAATGAGCGAACCGTAAGTGTTCAAGTGGCAATGCGTCTAAGGTAGGGGCGTTCATAGCAAAGACTCAACTAGGGGCTTCAACACCTTTGAGTATCCCGTGATTTCAAACTTTGGCAGGTGACAAATACCTTTGCTTAAATGTGATTAGTTCTGCTTCTCCAAGTGATTAAAATCACGCGACCTTAGTTCTTGCATCTGAAGCATTACTCCAATCAAACTATGACTGCTGAAATCCTCAAGCACTGGCAATTTTGGATCGATCGCGGCGGCACCTTTACCGACATTGTGGCGCGGCATCCCGACGGGTCGCTATCGGTACACAAGCTGCTGTCCGACTGTCCACGCTATCAAGATGCCGCGATTCAGGGCATTCGCGAGATTTTGGGCATCTCTGCGGAGACACCGATTCCAGCGGAGCAGATTGAGGCGATCAAAATGGGCACCACCGTGGCGACGAATGCGCTGCTGGAACGCAAGGGCGATCGCGTTCTATTCATCACCACAAAGGGATTTCGGGATGTGCTGCGGATTGGCTACCAACACCGCCCCAATATTTTCGCCTTGCAGATTGTTTTGCCCGAAATGCTGTACAAGCAGGTGCTTGAAGTAGATGAACGCTACAGTGCTCAGGGTGAAGAACTGGTGGCAATTACCGCTGCTGTGGAGATACAGTTGATCGCATCGCTGCAAGCTGTCTATGACAGTGGTATTCGTGCCTGCGCGATCGCGTTTTTGCATGGCTACCGCTACCCCGATCATGAGCAGCAGGTAGCAGAACTCGCACGGGCGATCGGGTTTACCCAAATCTCCGTTTCCCATCAAGTCAGTCCCTTGATGAAGCTCGTCAGTCGGGGCGATACCACCGTCGTTGATGCTTACCTGTCGCCGATTTTGCGCCGCTACGTTGAGCAAGTGGCGGCAGAGTTAGGTGAGGGGCAATCAGAAACTTTCTCACCTCTCGCCTCTCACCTCTCGCCTTGCCTCTTTTTCATGCAATCCAACGGCGGTTTAACGACTGCCCACTCTTTTCAGGGCAAGGACAGCATTTTGTCGGGTCCGGCGGGTGGCATTGTGGGCGCAGTGCAAACCTGCAAACAGGCAGGGCTGGAAAAAATCATCACCTTTGATATGGGCGGCACTTCAACGGATGTAGCGCACTATGCCGGGGACTATGAACGCGCTTTTGAAACGGAGGTGGCAGGGATTCGCCTACGGGCACCGATGATGGCGATTCACACGGTGGCAGCGGGGGGCGGTTCCATTCTGAAATTTGATGGGGCGCGTTACCGCGTCGGTCCAGAGTCGGCGGGAGCAAATCCAGGTCCTGCTTGCTATCGTCAAGGTGGATCGCTGACGGTTACAGACTGCAATGTGATGTTGGGGCGGGTGCAGCCAGACTTTTTCCCTCAGGTCTTTGGAGTAGAGGGAACTCTACCACTAGATGGGGAAGTGGTGCGGCGGCAGTTTGCAGAATTGACGGCAGAGATTGCAGCCGCAACTGGCGACCCACGATCGCCCGAACAGGTGGCGGAAGGTTTTTTGGCGATCGCCGTCGAAAAAATGGCAAATGCCATCAAAAAAATCTCGGTGCAGCGCGGCTATGACATTACGGAATACACGCTCTGCTGTTTCGGCGGCGCGGGGGGACAACATGCCTGCGCGATCGCCCAAACCTTGGGCATTCAGCAAATTTTCATTCATCCCTATGCTGGAGTTTTGTCCGCCTATGGGATGGGCTTGGCAAACCAAAGCGTCATCCGCGAACGATCGCTTGAAATTCCGTTGACTGAAGCGACTTTGCCCGATCTAGAAGCCGCGATCGCCCAACTCACTGCGACTGCAACCACCGAACTCATCCGCCAAAATTCCGACTTTGCAGCATCCCTTCACGCTTCAGCCAAAGCCCACTTGCGCTACCAAGGCACCGATTCTGCCCTGATTGTGGAATACGGAGATATTACTGAGATGATTGCCCGCTTTGAAGTGGCTCATCGTCAGCGCTATGGCTTTACTACTCAAGGCAAACCCTTGATCGTCGAAACCCTTTCTGTAGAGGTGGTAGATAGTATGGCAGCGATAGCTGAACCGATCCTCAAACCTCAACGCACAGAGCCTTTGCAGCCGATCGCCACCCGTCCCATGTACGTTTCCGGCAGTTGGCAAAGTGTCCCTTTGTATCAGCGCGATCGCCTGAGTTCCGGCGACACCATTCCCGCCCCCGCTCTTATCCTAGAAGCCACAGGCACCAACGTCATCGAACCGGGCTGGCAGGCGCAGGTGATGGATCAAGGGGGATTGATGTTGACTCACGTTGAGCCAGTTAAAACTCGTCTCTCCACCCCCCACTCGTCACTTTCAAAGCCCGATCCCGTTTTGCTGGAGATTTTCAATCATCTGTTTATGGCGATCGCTGAGCAGATGGGCGTGACCCTGCAAAACACCAGCTACTCCGTCAATATCAAAGAGCGGCTCGATTTCTCCTGCGCTGTGTTTGATCAGCAGGGGCAACTGATCGCTAATGCACCCCATATTCCGGTGCATCTCGGTTCCATGGGCGAAAGTGTGCAAAGCCTGATGCGCGATTCGTTCCGCGATTCCCTTTGGGATCGCGGCAATATGTTCTGTCCCGGCGATGTCTACATCTTGAACAATCCCTACAACGGCGGCACGCACCTCCCCGACATCACCGTCATCACCCCCGTTTTTTTAGAGGAATCACAACAATCAAATGTGCTTGCTATTTACCCCTCACCCCTCACCTCTCGCCCCATCTCCTACGGAGACGCTACGCGAACGCCCCTCTTCTTCGTTGCTTCCCGTGGACACCATGCCGACATTGGCGGGATCACGCCGGGTTCCATGCCACCCAACAGCGAATCGATTGACCAGGAAGGGGTGTTGATTGATCACTTCAAGCTAATCGATCAAGGAGATTTTCGAGAAGCTGACTTGCTGGAACTGCTTACGGCTGGCGAGTATCCAGTTCGTAATCCAGCCCAAAATCTAGCAGATTTAAAGGCGCAAGTCGCCGCCAATGCCAAAGGGGTGCAGGAATTGCAGGCAATGGTGCAGCATTTCGGTTTGGAGACGGTGCAGGCATATATGCAGCATGTGCAAGACAACGCTGAATCTGCCGTGCGACGGGTGATTGATGCTTTGGGGAAAGATGCGACGAATCGCGCTTTTACCGTGGCGATGGATAATGGGTGTGAGGTTCGGGTGGCGATCTCGATCGATCCAGAAAACCACAGTGCCAAAATCGATTTCACGGGCACCTCGCCCCAGCAGTCCAATAACTTCAACGCACCGCTGGCAGTCTGCAAAGCTGCTGTTCTTTACGTTTTCCGCACCTTGGTTGAAGATGATATTCCTCTGAATGCTGGATGCCTGAAGCCCTTAGAAATCATCGTCCCAAGCGGCTGTTTGCTCAATCCTCGCCACCCCGCTGCGGTAGTTGCAGGTAATGTGGAAACCTCCCAAGTGGTGACCAATGCTCTATATGGAGCGCTGGGCGTGATGGCAGCAGCCCAAGGCACTATGAACAATTTCACCTTTGGCAATCAGCGCTATCAATACTACGAGACCATTTGTGGCGGATCGGGCGCAGGCGCGACCTTTGATGGCGCGAGTGCCGTGCAAACTCACATGACCAACTCTCGCCTCACCGATCCCGAAGTGCTGGAATGGCGCTTTCCAGTTCTGCTAGAAGAATTTTCCATTCGTTCCCACAGTGGCGGCAAGGGACACTATCATGGCGGCGATGGCGTAGTCCGGCGGCTCAAATTTCGAGAACCGATGACGGCAGCGATTCTATCGGGAAGTCGAACCGTGCCACCTTTTGGCATGAATGGAGGGGGAGCAGGAGCCGTTGGGCGCAATTGGATTCAGCGGCGCGATGGCACCGCTGAGTGTTTGGGCAGTACGGCAGAAGCCCAAATGCTAGCTGGTGAGGTGTTTGTGATTGAAACTCCCGGTGGTGGTGGCTATGGATCTAAAGAAGATTAAAGTTCTTGATGTGCAACTGATGCTGACAAACTGCCCTCCCCTACTCTACCCGTTGGGTACTGAAGGATGCTTGAGCTTGAACTTCGGTACTTTGCAACGCTTCAGTTTTCTCAGAATCTACTGAGGAAGCCGATGTTTCAATAGTGCTGGTAGCTAGCTCTGGTTCAGCAATGGGTTTTCGGACTTCAATCAGTTTAATGGCTCGATCAACGCTTTCCGGCAAGATGACCACCAGGCTGTTTAACGGAGCATTATCTAGCGCTGTTTGAATGGCGGTGATCTCGTCTAGAACTGTTTCATAACGGCAATCGGGCTTTGCTTGCTGTAACCCTCGCGCAATCCAACGGGCAGCGTCGCCACGGGGTCGCCCACGGGCATCATCGTCTTCTTTAATAATGATGCGATCGAACATCCCAGCCGACAGGGTACCCAAGGTGACGAAATCTTCATCTCGGCGATCGCCCGGACCCCCCACTACGCCAATCCGCTCACCGGGCCAATTACGCACGAAGCCTCCCAGCGCTTCATAGCTGTGAGCATTGTGAGCATAATCCACTAAGGCATGATAAGTTCCCAGATTGAACAAGTTCATGCGCCCCGGCGTTTGCTCGGCAGATGCACGGAAAGTCAGAAGCGCCGCTCGAATGTCTTTAATGTCTACGCCTTGAGCGAAGGCTGCTAGGCTAGCTGCCAGCGCATTGGCAATCATGAAGGGTGCACGTCCAGCCAGAGTTAAGGGCACATTCTCAGCAGGCTCGATCCGCAGCGTCCAGTCGCCCTTGAGAATCGACAAATATCCATTTTCATGAACTGCTGCCAATCCGCCTTTTTGAGTATGGGCTTTAATTAGCTCATTATCAGGATTCATCGAGAAATAGGCAACCTGAGCATTAACCCGACGTGCCATGTCTGAGACAAGCGGATCATCGGCATTGAGGACTGCGTAGCCATTAGGCATGACGGTCTCAGCCACAACGCTCTTCACCCGTGCCATTTGGTCAATGGTGTTAATATCGCCCAAACCCAAGTGATCTGCCGCAACGTTCAAGACTACGCCCACATCACAGGCACTAAACCCTAGACCAGAGCGCAGAATGCCACCCCGGGCGCTTTCCAAAATCGCTACTTCTACCGTGGGGTCTTGCAAGATTAGCTGAGCGCTTTGCGGTCCGGTATTGTCGCCCGGTTCTGCCATGTAGTCACCGATGTAAGTGCCGTCTGTGGTGGTGTAGCCGACCACTTGCCCCGTTTGCCGGAAAATATGGGCAATCAAGCGCGTCGTCGTGGTTTTGCCGTTGGTTCCGGTGAGGGCAATGATGGGCACGCGGCTAGGAGTTCCCGGTGGAAAGAGCATGTTTAGCACGGGGGCGGCGACGTTGCGGGGAATCCCTTCGCTGGGGCAAACATGCATCCGGAAGCCGGGAGCCGCATTAATTTCGACGATTACTCCATCGACTTCGCGCAGAGGTTTGGTAATGTCTTGGGTGACTATGTCAATGCCTGCGATATCCAAACCGATGGTTTTAGCAGCCCGTTTGGCAATCCATAGGTTTTCGGGATGAATATCGTCGGTGCGATCGACGGAGGTGCCGCCTGTGCTAAGATTTGCGGTCGCCCGCAGGTAAAATAGCTCACCTTTTTGCAAGATCGTTTCAACGGTGTAGCCCTGTTTCTCTAACAACTGCCAACTGGTGCGATCGAGTTCGATTTTGGTCAGCACATTATCATGACCTTCGCCGCGCCGGGGATCGCTGTTGGTTGCTTCAATCAATTCTTCAATGGTATGAATGCCATCTCCGACGACGTGAGCCGGAATCCGCTCAGCCACGGCGACCACAGTGCCATCTACGACCAAAACGCGATGATCCCGCCCTGCATAAAAGCGCTCTACAATCACCGATCGCGAGACTTCTTTGGCGGCATCATAGGCTTCGATCGCTGCTTCCCAAGCATTAATATCAATCGTAATGCCGCGCCCATGGTTGCCATCCAGCGGTTTAATCACAATCGGGTAGCCGCCCACATACTCAACGGCTTCCTCTAGTTCATCAAAAAAGTTGATGACTGTGCCACGCGGCACTGGGATTCCTGCATTTCGCAGAACGCTTTTGGTGCCCTCCTTATCACTGGCAAGCTCTACACCCAAAATGCTGGTGTAATTACTCAACGTTGCCTGCATCCGTTTTTGGTGAACCCCATACCCTAGCTGAATCAGATGGCGGGCACCCAGTTCAAACCAGGGAATGCCACGAGCCTCGGCTTCTTTAATGATCGCCTCGGTGCTAGGGCCTAAAGAAACATCCGCTGCCAACTGACGCAGATCATTCAAATCTTTCTCTAATTCTTCTGAGGAGTAGATCCCTTGATCAATAATGCCTTGACAAAGGCGCACAGCCGCTCGCGCCGCATATCGTCCCGCTTGCTCATGGATGTATTCAATCACCACCTGATAGGTGCCTAGGTCAGCCGTTTCGCGGGTGCGCCCAAAGCCGACGATCATGCCAGCAAGTTCTTGCAACTCCAGCGCCACATGTTCCACGATATGACCCATCATGGTGCCTTCCTGCACGCGCTTCAGGAAACCGCCACGGCAGCCCGGAGAGCAGAAGTGTTCGACTAAGCTAGGAAGCGTTTGAGTCAGCCCTTCATAGAACCCCGGAATCACATTAGAAGGCTGATCAGCCAGTTCTTCTAGATCCAGACGCATCACCACCACCTTTTGGCGGCGAATGCTCCAGTAGTTGGGACCGCGTAATGTCTGGATTTTGAGTATTTTCATAGCACTATCCGGGAAAGTTAAGCTGTGGCGCTGTAAATGTTGGCAGTGTTCATCGAGCGATAAACCATCGAGTGAGGAAACATCGAGTGATGATTGCTATTGCTCACTCGCGTAACCAATAACTCAGTGTCTTTTGCGATGGGGGTCTAAACTGTTCACCTTGAACGATTTAATCCCCAAAGCTTCAAGTTTAATCAGTCATTTATCAATCAGTCATTGGGTGGCTTTATCAAATTGATGACGATTCTTTTGTTCCACACTGTACTGCTCGTTAGCCTCAATAAGCTCTATCGCTGGTAACGCATTCGCTTTAAGTAGGATCAAAGTGAGCATGAATTGGGATGCGCTTGTGTAGATTAAAGCGATCGCCATGAACCAGAATGTGAATTCGTAAGTTACCAATACTAAGGGGGTCGGTTGCTCCAATGCGAGGCAAATTGGTGTGAGTCAGTTCTTTTGGATCAATGATTGTTACTGTACCCTTTCCTATTACTTGTAGCAGTCCATCTCCTTCAAACAAAGAGCAAGTATCTTCATCAATGCCAATCCCAAAGCGATCGGGGTGCCCCGCGATCGCGCTCATTAGCCGAGCCATCCGGTTACGGTTATGAAAATGCTGATCGACCAATAGTTCTGGAATGATCCCCAGACCCGTGGTAATGTCCACCAGCGATCGATTAGGCGACTCGCCACTCCCTCCTCCCGCAATCATGTAATGTCCCATCACCGCAGCACCCGCACTGGTGCCAGCCAGCGTGATTTCGCCTCGCTGTGCCCGCTGACGAACCAACTCCATCAAAGGCGTATCTGCCAACAACCCACATAGCCGAAGCTGATCGCCCCCCGTCATAAATACGCCCGTACAGCTTTCGGCATAACTCTGCAAAATGGGGTCTTCACACTGAGCGCGATCTTGAATATCTAAAATTTCGATTCCCTTTGCCCCCATTTCCGTAAAAATTTCGCGGTATCGTTCACCAATCACCGCAGGTTCACGAGAGGCAGATGGAATAATCGCAATTTGGGCATCCGTTGAGCCAGAACGAACAAAAAAGCTGTGCAGAATCTCCCGCCCATGCACTTTATCTTCGGCTCCACCGATGATCATAATGGCGGTTTTTGTAGATTGGGGCATTTCCTCTCCAAGGGACTGATACTGTAGCCGAGGTGCAGTACTCATCATCCCCGACATTGGATAAAACAAGCGATCCAACAGCTTTGCAACTGCCGTAGAGACACTAATTCTACTCATTTTTATAGGTTTGATTCGGTTAGGGGAGTACCATAATCGAGGGAATGCTGATGCTCTCATCTACACTAATCTTGCTAAATGATCGGGCAAGTCTGACCTACTTTTGACACCTCTTCAAACTCCGACGGCTTTTTGCCCAAGAGCTTCTTGCTAAAAATAGCCGGATATCCAGATATATTATGAAAAATACGCATCATGACAGCTTATTAAGCTTAGTTTAAATCAATCCCAAATGTTTCTTTGTTCAGTTTTTTGCGTCAGTCAAAGCGTTGCTTAAAGTTTAAAGCGCTTGATCAACCGCCCTCATCATAAGCTAAGTATGGATTCGCAGCTATGCGCTTTGATATTGTGACCCTGTTTCCTGACTTTTTTGTTTCCCCCTTAGGTTCAGGACTATTAGGAAAGGCTCTTGTCAAGCAGATTGCTGAAGTTCATTTAACCAATCCCCGCGACTTTACAACTGACAAACATCATCGGGTGGATGACGAACCTTATGGTGGCGGGGTAGGCATGTTGATGAAGCCAGAGCCGATTTTTGCAGCGGTTGAATCGCTTCCAATTTTGCCCCAGCGGCAGGTGTTAATGATGACTCCTCAAGGGGAAACGATGCATCAACGCATGTTTCAAAGTTTTGCGGCGAATTGTGATCAGTTGGTCATCATTTGTGGACATTATGAAGGAGTCGATGAGCGGGTGTTGAATTTGGTGACGCGAGAAATTTCCTTGGGAGACTTTGTGCTGACCTGTGGCGAAATTCCAGCGTTGACTCTGCTGAATGGCGTGATTCGGCTGTTGCCAGGAACCGTGGGCAAGGAAGAGTCGCTGAAGCTGGAAAGTTTTGAGGACGGGTTGTTGGATTATCCGCAATATACTCGCCCGTCTGTGTTTCGAGAATGGGCGGTGCCAGAGGTGTTGCGATCGGGGAATCATCAGGCGATCGCCCAGTGGCGGAAAGAACAACAGCAGCAACGCACCCGCGATCGTCGTCCAGACTTATATGAAAAATGGAAGAGGGAAGAGGAAAAAGAGGAGAGAAATAGATGATTAGCGCTTGTCAAAGGGGAATGGGGAATCATCAATAATCATGAGGTTTAGAGCGCTGTTAAATTTCGGTGTCTAAAATTGAGTCATCACTTTAGGTTAAGCGCCGGGGTAGCCATTTTAGGTGTTTTATGAAGTACTCAGCCGTTCAACGGGTCTGCCTGTCTGCAATCGGGTGTTTTTTAGCCAACGCGATCGCGATCGATCTGTCTGGCTCTTTTCCTAAGGTGTCTGCATCTCTAGGCACAGATGCCCAAGCGAGAAGCAGCGGTGGTCGCAGTGGCGGTGGTTCCTTTCGCTCCAGCCCATCTCGCCCCTCTAGTCCCAGTCGTCCCTCTAGCCCGTCCTATTCAAACCCGTCCTATTCAAACCCTGGTTCTGGCGGATCTTACCAGTCAGACCCCTACAGATATAACCGGGGCGGCGGTACGGTGGTTGTTCCAGTGCCAGTAGGTCCTTCTGGTTACACAACCGGCTATGGCGGCACCACGGCGAATGGTTCCTCGGGTATCGTATTTATATTGGGGTTGCTGCTGCTGGGTGGCGCGGGGATTTCTCTATTGCTGGTTTATCTGGCGGTAAAGGCAAAGCGTGGCAATCTCTCCGGTTTTGGGGCTACTAGCATTGATAAAGAGCTTGACAACAACATCGTGACCGTCAGCAAAATTCAAGTGGCGCTATTAGCACAAGCACGGGAGATTCAGGCAGACCTGACCCAGTTCAGCCTGGAAACCGACACCGACACTCAGGCAGGGCTTTATCAACTGATGCAAGAGTCTATTTTGGCGCTTTTGCGTAGCCCAGAAAATTGGAGCCATGTTTTAGCCAGTTCGGAAACCGTAAAAAGTCGTGAAGCCGCAGAAGCCCTGTTCAACCAAATTTCCGTTGCAGAGCGCAGCAAGTTTAGTGTGGAAACTGTGAGCAACGTTGGCGGCAAGGTGTATCGACGAGACCTTAAGCTAGATCCAGAGGAAGATCCCGCTTCTTACATTGTGGTAACGCTGGTTGCGGGCACCGCGCATGATAAACCGCTGTTTGACAAAATCCAAACGGAGAGCGCCTTGAAGGACTCTTTACAAAAACTAGCAGCGATTCCGCCCGATTACCTGATGGTGTTTGAGCTATTGTGGAGTCCTCAAGATGCCAAGGACAGCTTGACCTATGAGGAGTTGCTGACTGAATATACAGAGATGGCTCAAATTTAGCTTAAATCTCAAGAATCATTGAACTACTCAACCCTGGAAGTGGGTACATTAGCCCTGAAATGGGCACATATTAAAGGAAGGTAAAAAGGGTGTTATGGTGCAGCTAGAGGGAGCCGATGGCACAGAGTTAACCAACGACATCGTGACGGTTAGCCTGTTGCAGATAGCATTACGGGCGGATGCGCGCAGACTTCAAACGTTGCTGAATGAGTGGGGGGAAACCGCAGATACCGCAACCCCCGAAGGACTATTTTCACTGCTGCAACAAGTGGCACAGGGGTTATTGGACTACTCCCGCCATTGGACTCATGTTTTAGCAAGCTCCAAAACAGTGAATGCCTATGAAGAAGCCGAAGAGGTGTTTAATGCTTGGTCGCTACGAGAACGCAGCAAGTTTAGTGCCGAAACCTTAACGAATGTGGATGGAGTGATTACGAAGCGATCGCCCATTCCTCCCGACGTTGATGACACTCCCGCTTATATTGTGGTAACGCTAATTTTGGGCACAGAAGGCGATCGCCCGCTCTTTAGCGAAATTTATTCCGCTTCTGCGCTCCGAGATGTCCTGGATGATATTCGGATGATGCAGCCCCTGTATTTGCTTGTCTTGGAAATGCTCTGGAGTCCTCAAAACCTTGACGACAGCCTTACCGAAGCCGAACGTGCTATGGAATATGCAGATATGGCAGCGATCGCCTAAGCCAGAGCAATCATTAGGGGTTTGGCATTTGGGCAATCTCTCTATCATTCATCCAAGATTTACATTCCGAATGCTAAACCCTGACTTACCGCATTCCAGCCTAGAATAAAAACATGAGTGAAAAGGACGACAGCTACAAACTTATTAGTGACAATCGCTACGCGCGCTTTCAGTTCGAGATTTTAGAAACTTACGAAGCTGGAATTCAGCTAGTGGGCACTGAAGTGAAATCGATTCGGGCAGGCAAGGTCAATCTTAAGGATGGATTTGCCCTAATTCGTGATGGAGAGGCGTTTTTGATGAATGTCCACATTTCTCCCCACAACACAACCCGACAAACCTATAACCACGATCCCCGCCGTAACCGTAAATTGCTGCTTCACCGCGATGAACTGCGGAGTCTGACAGGCAAGGTTGAACAGCAAGGTTTAACGTTGGTTCCTCTAAAAATGTATATGAAACGTGGCTGGGTCAAGATTGTGATTGGGCTGGCACGGGGTAAAAAACTGCACGACAAACGAGAAGATATCAAACGGCGCGATGATCAGCGCGATATGCAGAGGGCAATGAAAACTCAATAAAGAGAAGTTCTTGGTGAGTAGATGGGTGCATGAGTAGATGAGTGAATGAGTAGATGGGTGCATGAATTGGTTGCTTTGCCGCTGATACCCTATGCCTTGCTTTTTATGACTGACAGCTTATGACTGACAGCAACCGTGCGCGACTGCACCAACTCCTACAAGAACGGATCGAGTATCCAGAGCGAGAACGGGAAGTTGATACGCTTATCCATCAAATATTTGATCAAGACTGTGCCATTTTGGTACTAGATCTATGTGGTTTTTCACGGCTAACAATTCGCCACGGCATTATCCACTTTTTGGCAATGGTGCATCGGATGACTGCGATCGCCGAGCCGCTCGTGACCCATCACAAAGGACGTGTAATTAAACAAGAAGCTGATAATTTGTTTGCGGTTTTTCCAGATGTGACGATGGCAGTGAATGCAGCCGTGGATATTTTGAAGGGGTTTGCTGCCGTGAATACGGGCTTGCCGGATGATAAGGATCTCCATGCCAGCATCGGTATTGGCTATGGCACCACTCTTGTCATTGGCGACAGTGACCTTTATGGCAGCGAAATGAACCTGGCAAGCAAACTGGGTGAAGACTTGGCGCAGCAAAATGAGATCTTACTGACCGAAGAGGCTTTCAAACAGCTATCCAATAAGTCCGATCTGTCCTTGGAATTGCTAAGCTTTTCTGTTTCTGGCTTATCGCTGGTTGCTTATGCCTTGAGAAATTAGGCAAGATTTCCCCAGCAACTCTCATGATTGTTTGCGTAGCTGACTTTGGTAGATTCTTTAGCAAGCTAATAAATTCAACGGAAAGATAAAATTTTTGAATGAGATCCCGAAACTCAAAACGTTGCCAATCTTCTTGTTTACAAATTCCGCTGAAATTCTTCTAGCAAATCCATTAAAACAACTTGGCACTGCATGGGTAGTAAATCCGCTAGAGGAACCTCCCGCTTGCCACCGCCCAGCTTCACTGGAATGGCTTGCAGCAGTTTTAGCAGCTTCTCTTCTGAAAGCTCGTTGTTTGCCAACACGGGATAAAGCTGCTCTGCTAACACAGTATGCAGATGGGCGTTAGAAAGATATAGGTGCCACTTTGCCACATCAATATAAACATTGTCGCCAATCTCGGCGGCAAGAGCATCGATCGCTTGACTAGCCATGAGCAAACTCCTTAAAAACAGACTTAAACATCAGTCACGAACTGCGACCAAAACCAGTTCCCGATTTTTTGGGTGGTGTCGGGTCGGGATACCGGGCGATCGCAAAAATAAAAATTCCATGTGCCAGTAAAGCTAACGCCCACCCAGCCGTAATCCAGGGAGTTCCCGGTACGCCACCCGGAAGCGCCAGTTCAGAGGTTTTTTCACCAAAAACCCGGAAAAACCAAAGTCCTGAATTGATTGCGCCAAACGTTGCCACATGGGTAGCAAAATTCATCCGGTCGTCTAGACGGCGAAATTCAGGATCTTTGCGATCGGGTTTACGAGACCAACGAGGAGGCATAAAGCTTAGTAGTAAAAATTAATTCAGTGATTCCTTTAAACTACCGAATAACGGGTAGAAAGAATGACAATCAATGGGTAGAAATTATAGAAATTTATGCAAAACGGCTCAATTCAGTGGTTTCTGTCTGGATTGGGCGATCGCATGATTGAAGAGGCGATCGCGAAGGGAATTTTGCGATATTTGGGGCGGAGTCGTTAGGAGTGCGAGTTACTATGAAGTCACTGAGCATTAGTTAAAGATAACGATGCTGAAAACATTTAAGGCTTGGTTGATAGGAAGCCGTTTAAGTTGGATTGGTGATATGCCTGAACTAGAAGAACAAATGCTCCAAGTTCATGTCACATTCTTGGATGACAAACCAGGTTTAGAAACTAAAACACGCGGACGCAGGATGGCTGAAATATTAGCTAATCTTGCGGCTACTCAAGGATTAGGTGATATTGAGCCGACTTTGTGGCAACAAGAAACTCGGCAAGACCGTTCATCGCCGGGACGATAAAACGTGCTTCTCGACCTGAATCCGTTTGATCCTGATTCACCCAGCGCGGTTTAACAATGGCGATCGAAAAAGAACTTTTGCGATATTTTGGTAAGTTATTAGCGTTGAAATAATTATGAGGCGCGTAAATCCTACACCTTCACAAAAGCAACGCTTACTTGAGGCTAATGCGTTTCGGTGTTGTGTTTGCAAGCGCTCTAGTGTTGGCTTAAACCTACACCACATTGATGGAGTTTCGTCCAATACAGTTGATACAAACTTAGCTGTTCTATGTGTAGAAGACCATGACGCACATCATCGTCCTAGCGAATATAAAGAAAGATCAATGCATCTCGAACTGGATTTCAAAGAGATTCTTCGTTTAAAGAACTCCTGGGAAGCCTTTGTAAATGAAGTTAAGAAACCAAACCCTAAAGTACTTGCAACTCTCTCATGCTATGGAACTGAGGATTTGATTCACTCGTTACAGCTTGTGTTGCAGTGGTCAGACGAACGTATTGAATACAAAAAATCATTTCATTTGCTTGATGGAGATCTCGATAGACTTACAGATGAAGTCTTTAAAGAGCTTGCTTCGCTTGGTTCAGGAATTAAATTGGCTTTTATAGACGAGCCACTTCCAGTGGAGCATTGTTCATGCTGTGGTACTGGCTTTAGCCGCACGATGAAATCGGCAGTTGTTGCCAGACTAACTGACCCAGCATGGCAAACAGATTCCTATTGCAGCATTTACATTAACCCAACCCAAGCATCACTAGCGCTGGTATTTTTCTTGGGTGATCAACAGTTATTGAGTTCAAGCCTTCACTTATGCCAGGGAAAGTACTTGCACTATCATACTGAAGGTGTCGATGATCGTATTTTAGTGAAGCCTAAGCCAAGTATCCGTGCTCAAGCAACCCAGATTGTCAGTCATGTCCTTTGTGAATGGGCACCTGCAAATGTCTTTGTAGGCACGGGCGATCCCGATGCACCTGATATTATTACGGATTTAGCTTTGCCAAAAATATGGGAGAGGCGACTTTAGCAACCTACGCGCTAGGGCAGTACAAGGGTGAAGAAAACTCAGATCTACCTTGCCAGTATTTATACTTATTGAAAATCTGATTTCTTAGGAGAAGTGCGAAGTCATTCGTTACTCTTCTGTCGTCAATTTTCTATTGCGCTGCCTGTGGCTGCGGATTGTTTGGCTGCATTGGCAACTTTGAGGGTGTAGAGGCTGGCTTCCGGGGTGACGTAAAGTGGGGTGCCGATGGTGAGATAGTCCAAAACCAGGGCAGTGTCTTTGGCAAACAGTCCGCGCCGACTGCCGATCGCGATCGCTTCAGTGCCCTCATCCCGAATTAGAGTTCCCTGTTCTCCTTCAAATATCAATGCTCCAGTTTCGCCTTGCACTTCAAAAGTCCGCTTGGCTTGCCATAGCGCTTCTCCTTTGCCATAGGTCACTTCTGCTAAAAGTCCACTTTTGAAGCGTAAATGAGCAGTGCAGAGGCAGGTGGAATAGTAGAGGCTGGATAGTGAAGAGTGGGAAAATTGGGCTTGGCAGGTGACGGAGGCGACTTCGCCAAAGAGATCGATTAGGCGATGCAGGCGAGAGAGGGCACCGACCAAAGGAAACCCGAACTCTTGGAGATTGTAACTCCAGCGTTCAGGGGCGGGACGTTCGGGTTTGAGGGTGACGTAGCGGGCAAAGAAGGGATCGCCAATTAGCGGTAGAGAGGCTTTGAGGGCTTGGTGAACGCCGCCCAGCAGTTCAATATGTTCCACATGCAGGAGTTTTTGCTTGGCTTTTGCTAGGGCGATCGCGGCTTCGGCTTCGGCAACATCCAGCGCCAGGGGATATTCCACGACCACATGTTTGCCAGCGTTAAGGGCAGCTTGGGCGATCGCGCCATGATCCCGGTTAATCGTCGCAATCATTACTAAATCCACATCGGATCGCGCGATTAGATCTTGCCAGGAGTCACAGGCGATCGCGCCATAGGGTTGACTGAATGCTTGGGCACGCTCTAAGTCCTGTCCTGCAACAACTACCAAATCAGCACGAGGTTCTCCCTGAAGCGCGTCTGCCCGAAGTTTCGCTGCATGTCCGGTTCCAATCAATCCCACTCGCATAAAAAATACGGCTTAAAGTCTCAAGAATATATAAGAAACTATCATGATTCAAATCACTCAAAATAAATACTTAATTTGGCTGACAAAAAACTCAAAAGTCAATAGTTCAGTGTGTTTTAGTTATTTTTTCGGGCAAAATCGATGATTATTGAGTGTTTTTCCCTCGTCTCATAAGATAAGTAGATTGGATTGACCATTTCCATTACGAATCCCATTCGTATTAGTCAAGGATCAGGAGTCATAAACCGCTCGTTATCCCGTAGTATCAAGAATGGTAAGGCTGAAATGTAAAGCAGTCTTAACTTATAAGAATGCACAGTCAGCTTTAAACAAGCTTTCTTAAAGTGCTGTATCCATTAAAGAGAGGACCACTGCATGCCAACTTTTAAGGTCACATTAATCAACGAAGCCGAAGGGCTAAATACCACCATCGACGTTCCCGATGATGAGTACATCCTTGACGCAGCCGAAGAACAAGGGATTGACCTCCCCTATTCGTGTCGTGCGGGTGCTTGCTCCACCTGTGCTGGCAAGATTGTTTCGGGTGCGGTTGATCAATCTGATCAATCTTTCCTGGATGATGACCAAATTCAAGCGGGATATGTGCTGACTTGCGTTGCCTATCCCACTGCCGATGTGACCATTCAGACCCACCAAGAAGAAGCTCTGTACTAGTGCTTCTCCTCTAGCAGCTTGCAAGATTTTGATGCGATTGCCAATTGTAGCGATCGCGTCATTTCAGCAAAAATATATACCTATAAAAATTCACCTCATAGCGATCCTGCTGTGGGGTGTATTTTTTGAAAGGCGAGAGGGTTTCAGGTTTCGGGTTTCAGATTCATACCCCTATTCCCTGTTTTCTATCACCTGACAAACGGATCACGCCAGAAAACAATCGAGTTGTTGATCGGTTGAAGTTCCGTGCCGGGGTAATAAAAGCTGAGGATGCGATCGCTGCTCCAGCCGAGTTTACCCAAGTGATACGATCCTGTTTGGCTCAGTCCTACTCCATGCCCCAAGCCGCCACCAGAGAAGGCATAACCTGTCAGCTTTTTCTTGGCATCCAGCACCGGGTCGAGATAGAAAAACAAGCTTGCAGGCGCATAGAACGCAACCAGGATGTTGTCTTTTTCCAGGTCGATCGCGCCTAAATCGGTGGTCACTTGCAGTTTTTGCACCCGTCCAGCGGGCGATCGCTGCACCACCTTTAGCTGCGTAATGCTTTTGAAGTTTGCTAAGGGACTATTTAGAGTTTTTAGATACTCATGTAGATCTTTGTTGAGTTCAGTTAGGCTGCTGGTGTATTGCCAGCGAAACCACTTTTGATCGGCTTCATTAAAGCCTTTCGTTTGCTTGAGAAATTGGCGTGCCGTTTGTTCATTGGTTAACGGCTGTCGTGAGAGATCCCATGGATTTGCAACGGCATCAACGCGAGTCACAAGATACGGGCGATCGGGTCCTTCCCAAACATCGTTAAAGGAGGCAGTTACCCCGCCCGTTGAGGCAGAATAAACCGCATCGACCAGTTCATTTTGGTAAGTCAACACTTTGCCACGAGTTGCCGCGATCGCAGCATCAGTCGCAGAATGTGCCCCACCTAACCCAAAATAAACCTGACATTGGGTATCGGCACAAAGCTGATAGTTATCCACGGCAAATCGACGCAGGTTTCGTAAAGCATAGGTACGCGCCAAAATCGCCTGCACCTGAAGCACAGATGCTGCCGCCGTCGTGCCAATTTCATGGGGCACAACCCCACGCAGGTAAGCTTCTAGGGGCACCTGATTCACCAGGGTATAAGTGCCATAGGTATTCGGCTGAAGGCGCAAACTTCCAGCGTAAAGTCGTTTGTTGCGATCGTCTTTCAACTCGGTTTGCACCTGCACTACGCCCCGACCTGCCGAAATTTGCACATTATCTTTTGGGTAAGATTTGCCGTTGATCAGCAAAGCGGCTTTTGGCTGCTGTTCCAAGAGGCGACTATCTACAAAAGCCGTTTGAATGCCCTTACCTTGCAGGCTTTGTAATAGCAATCGGCGCAAAAGGGGTGTGGTATAAACATCGCGTTTTGCCCACACTTGCCATCGTTTGGGCTGGGCAATTTCTACCGGGATGCCCTGCGATCGCCAACGATTAGCGCTGTCTTCTGCACTTTCAAAACTGCGATGGGTGCTGAGGACGACCCGCTCGGATACTTGCGATTTTGGTAAAGGCTGACTCAATACCTTTAGGGTCGCGGTGTTGGTCGTCAGAGTTTGCTGTTTGCCATCCGCTTGGGGAAACTTGAGGGTCAAGCGATCGCCCGGTTGAGCCTGTAACGTCACCGTATCCGTTGGTTGTGTGCCAAACCGTTGCACAATTCCCACTTGCAGATCCACATCTTTTGCCGGAGCCGCCTGTGGAGCCGAGGCTGGCTGTGTGGCTGGTGTCGTCACGACACTAAAGGGTAACGTGACCATTGCGATCGCCCCAGCCGCCGCTCCCCAACCCCTTAACCACATCGCACTCATCAATTTTTTATCAGAATGTGCAATAGCCACGATCTCTCCCTAATCAAAAAATGCATCTCGTTCAGATACTAAGATACTGGCTAGATGAGATCGCAGCCCATCACTTTTAATAAACCCAATATTTATACTTTGCAAACCATACTCATAACGACTATGATTTAGCAAGATGAATTGGAAAAAGTATCATGGTTCGCGTTGAAGCCGTTCCCCTCAAAAAAATTCGCCGTCCCTTATTTAGACAAAATGATCCGGCAAAAGTTGCCGTGCTGATGGAGTCGATTCAGGAAATCGGCTTGCAGGAACCAATTGATGTGCTGGAAGTGGAGGGCGAATACTATGGTTTTTCGGGCTGTCATCGATATGAAGCCTGCGATCGCTTGGGACACGATACGATTCTTTGTCGAGTCCGCCGCGCTCCGAGATCGGTGTTGCAGCGCCACTTGGCTTAGACCAACTCGCTTCCCAAATTTGAGCCAGCCAAAAATCATCGATACAATAGAGAAACGATTTTTGCTGGTGTTTTATGACGAGCGTTTTGCCCACAGCCCGTTCAACCGAAATCGTTTATCCCAGTTCGGATGGTGAACCGTTGGCTGAAACATCGGCACATGTTGATGCGATTATCGATGCAGTGGTGATTTTGCGGCAGCTTTTGGCAGACCGGGCGATCGTTTTAGCTGATCAGTTTTTGTACTACGCTCAGGGTTTTCCCAAATTGCGCGTCGCTCCAGACATTATGGTGATTTTTGACGTGCCGCCGGGAGCGCGAGATAACTATAAAACCTGGGAAGAAGGACAGGTTCCCGCTGTGATTTTTGAAATCACCTCCGAAGGCACTCGCAAGCAAGATCAGGACTCTAAAAAGACGCTGTATGAACAGCTAGAAGTTCAGGAATATTGGCTGTTTGATCCGAAAGGCGAATGGATTCCAGAGCAGTTGCGCGGCTATCGATTGCAAGGCGACGGGTATGCAGCGATCGCCGATGGACGTAGCGAACCCTTGCAGTTGCGGCTTCAGGTGGATGGCGCGTTAATCGGTTTCTATCGAGAAGACACAGGCGAAAAACTGCTGGCTGCGGGTGAGTTGGTGCAGGCACTTCGGGCAGAAACTCTGGCGCGGCAAAGCGCCGAAGAACGCGCCGAACGGGAACATCAACGCGCTGAACAGGAGCGCCAACGGGCGGAGCAGGCGGAATCGCAGGTGGCACGATTGCAGGCTCAGCTAAAGGCGTTGGGCGTTAATCCAGAGGACGAGTGAATCTGATTTACAATAGGCGCATGAAAATTAGAGCAATCATTCATCCCGCAGAAGAAGGTGGCTATTGGGCAGAAGTGCCTGCGCTGCCCGGTTGTATTACCGAAGGAGACACGATGGAAGAGGTCGTGGCGAATTTGAAGGACGCGATCGCGGGATGGCTCAATGTTGCTAACAGGTAGTCAAAAGTAGAGAAAGCCCGATCACGGTGCCCATGTGAGCGATTCCTGTCTGAATCGTTGTTATGCTGCGTATTAAATCACTTGTGCAAATCAATTTCCCTTATTCCCCTCAGCAAACACCATTGGGAAGTGTCAAACCTTCTGCTTAAAGGCATTGGGGAATGCCCCCAAGCAGCGGAGGAACGGGGGGAAGTCCCCCGACACAAATGCTTGACAGGAATGAAATAGGTGTGGAATTTGCAGATTTTCAGCGGGATCAAGCATAGTGGATGAACAAGTGCCCCCTTGAATCACAGCAGACGGAACTTCCTATGGCAGACGAGGAACAACTGGAACGACTAAAGCAAGATGTCGAAGCCTGGAATGAATGGCGTAAAAACAATCACACAGTCAAAATAGACTTCACCGAAGCAGACCTCAACGGGGCAAACCTCAGCAAGACAGACCTCAGCGGGGCAGACTTCAGTTGGGCAGACCTCAGATGGGCAGACCTCAGCGGGGCAGACCTCAGTTGGGCAGACTTCAGATGGGCAGACCTCAGATGGGCAGACCTCAGCGGGGCAGACCTCAGATGGGCAAACCTCAGATGGGCAAATCTCAACGCGGCAGACCTTTCTAGAATTCAGGCACTCGATACAAATTTCATGGGAGCCTTACTCACAGGGGCTTGTATCGAAGACTGGAACATTAATAGTGAAACGAAACTAGATGGAGTTGAGTGTGATTACATCTATCTGAAAGACGACAAGCAAGAGCGTCGTCCCAGCGATCCGAGCCGGAACTTTGAGCCAGGGGAATTTTCCAAGCTGTTTCAGGAAGCTCGCAACACCTTGAATTTGATTCTCCATAACGGCCTAAACTGGAGAGCCTTTGCTTTTGCCTTTAACGAAACCAATACAGAAGTGATTGATGAGTATGGTGATCGACTTTTTCTTCGAGGATACGAGCTTCTGGGCGATGGCATGGTGAAGCTCAAGATAAGGTATTGTTTTTTGGAATGGAGTGCAGCGAGTAATCCCAGTTTTAGCAATGGGTCGTCGTCCGCTGATCGGTACGGCACTTCTGGAGGATTATCATCTCAGCGTCGATTTCTGCGAGGGAGGGACAGTGCTAGTGGATGAAATTTTGTGATGAACCTGATTGAATTGATACAAACAGCTCTCCAAAGCTCCCTAGTTTGGGTCAAGGAGTTGGGAGCGATTGGGGTATTGGCTTACATTTTGATCTACAACCTAGCGACCGTGTTATTCATTCCCGGTTCCCTGCTCACCTTGGGCGGCGGTGCAATTTATGGCGTGGTCTGGGGATCGCTTTACGTGTTCATTGCCGCCACGTTGGGGGCAACCTCTGCCTTTTTAATTGGTCGCTATGTTGCCCAAGATTGGGTAAGCAAAAAGATTGAGGGAAACGTCACCTTCAACGCGATCGCATCAGCCGTTGCCCAAGACGGCTTCAAAGTTGTGCTGCTAACTCGCCTTTCCCCGATTTTTCCATTTAACCTGCTGAACTATGCCTTTGGCGTGACTCAAGTTTCTTTGAAGGATTACATACTAGGCTCGGTGGGCATGTTGCCCGCAACTATTTTATATGTGTATCTAGGGTCTCTGGCAGGAGATTTGACTTCGATCTCGGCGAAGCAACCCCTCAGTTCTGAAGCACAAGCCGCCCAATGGGTAATTCGCATCATCGGTTTAGTTGCCACGATCGCCGTCACCCTCTACATTACCCGGATTGCCAAAAAAGCCTTGGCTGAAAGCGTTGCAGGAAGCACAGATGATTTCTCCCCTCCAAACTGACTCTTTAATCTCGCCTTTAGATGACTATAATCAGGCATTGCTTACCCAAGTGCATCCATCAGACTGGGTGAACCCGACTCCGGCTGAGCGCTACGACTTGGTGGTGATTGGAGCCGGAACTGCTGGCTTGGTCGTTGCCGCTGGAGCCGCCGGACTCGGACTCGGCTTAAAAGTGGCACTGATTGAAAAGCACCTGATGGGCGGCGATTGCCTCAATGTCGGCTGTGTGCCCTCTAAGTGCATGATTCGCTCCTCGCGAGTGGTTGCGGAACTGCAAGACAGCGATCGCTTTGGGGTGAAAACAACTGGGGCGATAGAGGTTGATTTTGCTGCTGTCATGGCACGGATGCGGCAGGTTAGAGCCGAAATCAGCCCCAATGATTCCGCAGATCGGTTGCGATCGCTGGGTGTAGATGTATTTTTCGGACAAGCACACTTTCAGTCTAGCCAGACGATTCAAGTCGATGATGCCATCCTAAAGTTCAAAAAAGCCGTGATTGCCACGGGCGCACGGGCAAGCCATCCCACCATTCCAGGACTGGCAGAGGCTGGTTTTTTAACAAACGAAACGGTGTTTAACCTCACCGATCGCCCGCGTCGATTAGCCGTGATTGGCGGTGGACCGATTGGCTGTGAACTGGCGCAAACTTTCCAGCGATTGGGATCTGAGGTTGTGCTGTTCCATAAACACACTCATCTCCTCGATCGCGAAGATGACGATGCCGCTGAAATCATCCAGCAGGTTTTCATTCAGGAAGGGATTCAGCTTCAACTCAATTCCCAACTGGAGCGAGTCGAAAAATCCGAGTCTGGCACAGTGCTGCACTTCACCCGCAACGGTCAGTCAGAGCACATTACCGTAGACGAAATTTTGATTGGGGCAGGGCGATCGCCCAACGTGGAAGGGCTAAATCTAGAACAGGTTAGCGTGAACTACGATCCGCATCAAGGCGTAATGGTCAACGACTATCTGCAAACTAGCAACTCCAACATCTATGCCGCTGGGGATATTTGCATGGATTGGAAATTTACCCATGCCGCCGATGCTGCCGCCCGGATCGTGATTAAAAATACGCTCTTTTCTCCCTTTGGCATTGGACGCTCGAAACTCAGTGATTTAGTCATGCCCTGGAGTACCTACACTTCGCCCGAAATTGCCCATGTAGGACTATATGAGCAAGAAGCGATCGCCAAAGGACTTGAGGTAGACATAATTCACATTCCCTTTAGCACCGTTGATCGCGCGATCGCGGATGGTGAAACAAACGGCTTCGTCAAAATCCTGCACAAACGCGGCTCCGATAAAATCCTGGGTGCAACCATCGTTGCCGCTCATGCTGGCGACTTGATCAGCGAAATCACTCTCGCCATCACTGCCAAAATCGGACTCAGCAAACTGTCTACCGTCATCCACCCCTATCCCACCCAAGCAGAAGCCATTAAGAAAGCCGCCGATGCCTATCGCCGCACTCTCCTAACCCCAAAAAGCAAGCGACTGTTAGGAATATTGGCTCGACTGGGATGAGCCAGGAAGTTTTGAGTTTTGAGTTTTGAGTTTACCACTCGCCACTCACCCTTCTCACCTCTCGCCTTCTTTATACGGCAATCTCTCCAATAATTGTCGAGTATCTACCTGAAGACTCTTGAAGAGAGTGATTTAAAGTAGAACTATGTTTGTGAGATGACTTACCCAGTCAACACTTGGAGGCAGCAGGAATGGGTTCTTTAGGCGATCGCTTTAATCAAATGACAGGCAAAACTCGCTTTGTCGTTTTTCGCCTATTTCTACACTTGGCGGGCAAGGAAGTCGCTCCTTTGCTGGGGGTGTTAAACAGTTCTGCTCGTCATGCTATAGATGCAGATGGAGATATTCAAGCGTTTGGTGAAGGGCTAGCAGAAATTTGCCAAAGCCTCCTGCAATACGATGTTTACTGGCAGTCGGTGTCAAACGAGGGGGATGTTTTTTGGGATGAAGGGGAAGCGGGCGACTTTGTTGAGGAACTATTTACCGATTCGGCTCAGCGCTATCACAGTGGTATTGAGGTCGAAGGCTTAGAATCGTCCAACGATGTTCTATCAGTGCCCATTACTCAAAACCTGATTGTGATGCTGACGGTTGCCTATGAGGGCGACGTGCCTGCCTTGGAAACTGACCTTTCTAATATCAGCGCTCTAAAAACTGCTCTAAAGGCGTTGACTAATTTGCACTACCAAGACCGATTACGCGCCGTTCAAATTCATTTTTCTCCAGCCCAACTGGGCGATGAGTTGACTTCTGATCAGCTAATGCAGCATTTTCCAGAGTTGATTCCGTTGTAATAACTCAGGGTCATAACAGGGCGATTCGTAAAACGTTAGCGAAGCGTTCTACAGAAATTCCTATGGGAATCCTTCTATTCCGGGGGGCACCTGTAAACCATCACTTTTTTGAATCCGCTATTGATAGTCCTAATTCCTTTTTTACTATGAACATGCTCCGTCGATTTCTTGTCTATGCAATAGTTTTATCTCTCGCCGTGACGACTGTTTCTTGCGGAGGCAACCCTACTCAGGGCGGTTCATCATCTAACCCTACGGCTCAAACAGCAAGTGCCGTTAAAAATCGCTTGGGCAATGGGCAGTATCCCGTGCAGCAGGCAACTTACAATGATGCCGATGGCGAGTACACCGTCATGCTGCTGAATACAAAACCGGGTGATTCTTCCGCCTATCGCACTACCAACTTACAGATGGCTCAATTGACTGATGAAGAAATTTCAAAGGGACAGAAAAGCTACCTGAAGCTGGAGAACAATCAGGCTTCCATGCACATTGAAAAAGATTTCAAAATTGACTATGTGCATAATGTGACGGAAGAGCAAGCTAATCCACAAACTGGGCAAACTGAACGGGTCGTTGTGCGCCAAGAATCTAGTTTTTGGTCGCCCTTTGCAGGGGCGCTAGCAGGTCAGGCGATCGGTAGCATGTTGTTTAGACCGCAATACTACGTGCCGCCTGTTTATCAGTCCGGTGGCATTTTCGGTCATGGTGGCTATGGCAGTAACTATAACCAGGCGGTCAGTAGCTATCAACAGCGCTATAATGCGCCTCCGGCAGCCGTTCGCAATCGCCAAACGGTACGAAGCACAGGCAATCTGAGAACGCCGACTGCTAGCCAGCGACGCACAACTGGCTTTGGATCGAGCGATCGCTCTACAGGAGCAGGCTTTGGCACCAACACGCTTCGCCGTAGCAATAGCCCCAGCTATCGCCAACCTTCTAGAACTGGCTTTGGCAGTGGTTCCCGTAGTCGCAGCTTTGGCAGAAGACGATAATTCTATAGGTTCCTTTCCCGTTGGGATAGGCTTAGGGCGAAGTTGGCGGCACTTTGGGTGGAAAGGTACACTTCACAGAAATCTCCAGGTTGCTTTCGGCGGAGCCTTCGGTGATGTAAGGAACTCCCGCTTTGCCGCCCAGTTTCACGCCAAACTTGAGGTTAACTTCCTGCACTTCCGCTGCGCCAAAGTTGCAAAAGGCACTGACTGCTTGGATCGCACAGGTTCGGATCATCAGGCGAGTCCGATCCATCTGAGAGATCGTGTCCTCCACGAGTCCATACCGTTCATATTCATCGGATTGAGGGGCTATTTTTGAGGTGACAGTTATTTGCTGTACCTGTCCATCCACCTCAAAGGCTAGATATTCTTCGTTTTCCATAAATTCCTTGTGTCCGGCGATCGCAGAATCAGCTTCATTATTACGGAAATTAGAAAAGTTTCATTAATTTTCTTGGCGTACGGAAAAAGCCTGTGCCTGAATGAGGTTAATCCTAACCTTATCGTCGCTTCTACCCAATGGCTCAGCGCTACGCTCTTGTAATTGGCATCTCCACCTATCATCGCTCCGTAGGAAACCTGACTAAACCTGCCACAGATGCTCAAGCGGTTGCTCGATGCTTGCAGCATCACGGTGGTTTTGAAGTCACGCTACTCACCGAAACGCTGACCCTGGAAGCCCTGCGGCAAGCGCTGAAGCGGTTTTTGCTAGAACAGGCAAACGGCAACGATGCGCTGATTTATTTCACGGGGCACGGCATTTTGTTGGAAAGCACCACCGGATATCGAGAAACCTTTCTGGCAGCTTCCGACACTGAAATTATTCGGCAAGCTGGCAAGCCAATGGAGCCGCTGTACATCTTGCCCTTTGGCGAACTGAACAGCCTGATTCAGCAATCTAACCTCAGCAGTTTGGTGTTGCTGCTGGATTGTTGTCACAGTGGCGATATGCTGGAGCGCGACCCGGTGGAACGGGCGCTGACCGCGTTCAATTCGACGCAGCGCAACTATTGCTTCATTACCGCTTGCCGCAGTTTTGAGGAATCCCGTGCTAAACGCAGCGACCAGCACAGCCTGTTTACGGGGGCGCTGCTGGAAGCTCTGGCTGCTCCGACTCGTCCCGAAGATGGGTCAACCATCACCAGTGGACTCCTGTTCTATCGCCTCTCCCAAAGTCTGAAAGGATCGGGACAGGAAGCGCTGCATTTGGGTTGGGGCAATGATATCGCGATCGCCATTCACCCCGCAGTCAAAACCGCCGATACTGAACCTGCTCTAAATTTGGTGAATCCCTACATCGGTCTGGCATCTTTTGATAGCGCCACCGCTCACTATTTTTATGGACGGGAAGAAGCAGTCCGGGCATTGCAGGCGCGGTTGCTAAATTGCCGAGTGCTGACGGTGTTTGGTCCCTCCGGCTGCGGTAAATCTTCCTTGATCAAAGCGGGTTTGTTGCCAGAACTGCGCAATCGCCCATTTGAAAGTGCCGCCTGGGAAGTGGAGATGCTGACTCCAACGGCGCAACCTCTACAAGTTTTGGGCGATCGCCTGACTCATCGCTCCCAATCCACTACACCGTTTGTCTTGTTCATTGACCAGTTTGAGGAGTTGTTTACGCTCTGTGCAGAGGACGCGGAACATCGCCAGTTTATTCAATTGATGACTACGGCGATCGCGGCGATGCCCCATCTCAAGCGCGTCGTTATTGCCATTCGCGGCGACTTTTTGGATAACTGCGCCAGAATTCCCGAATCTGCCACGCTGATCAACCGTGAAAGTGAATTGACGACCTACATGGTGACTCACCTGTGTGCCAGCGAAATGGTGAGCGCCATTGAGCGCCCCGCTGCCCAGCATGGCGTAGCCTTTGAACGGGGACTGGTGCCGCAAATTATTGCCGATGTGGGCGACGAACCCGGTGCCCTGCCGTTGTTGCAATATGCCCTGACCCAACTCTGGCAAGTATGCATCCAATCAAGAGCCTCTGAAGGGCTAACCTTTGAGGGCTACCAGCAAATTGGCGGTGTGCAGGGCGCACTCCAGCAACGAGCCGATCAGCTTTACAGTAGCTTTCATCCTGATGATCAAGCCTTTGTGCGGCAACTGATGATGGAATTGGTGCAGCTGGGCGCTGGGCAAGAAGTGACTCGCCGTAAAGCAAGCTGGGAAAAGCTCAGGGCGATCGCGCACTATACCCAACTGCTCCGTGTGGTCGAGCGCCTGACCCATGAACGGCTGATTGTCACGGATGAAAAAACCGTTGAAGTTGCCCACGAAGCCCTGCTACGCGAATGGACACTGCTGAAAAACTGGATTGAAGACAACCGCGAAACCATTCGCCTCAGCCGCCGACTAGAAGCTGATTGCCACGACTGGCAGGAAAAAGAGAGATCGCAGGATTTTCTCCTATCCGCAGGTCGCCTTGCCGCAATTCAAGAATGGGTGGCAAAAGAACAACCAAAACTGACCCACACTGAAACCGAGTTTTTGAATCAAAGTATTGAGAAACGCGATCGCGAACTGCAAGCCCAAGTAACCCAAGAACGCAGGTTGAGAGAAGAGGCAGAGGGAAGAGCGATCGCGGAGATCGAAAAGAAAATCGAAGCTGAAGCCCGTGCCCTAGCGGAAACAGAGAGAGCCAAAGAATTCGGTGCAAGAGCGAAAGCAGAAAGGCAAAAGACCCGGACTGCCATTGGTGCAGGTGCTCTAGTAGCTGTGCTAATCACCTCTCTAGGTTTTTTGAAAGTTCAATCAACGAAACAACAAGAACAAATTGCAAGAGCAGGTGAAATAAAATCCCTTGTTGGCTTATCCGAAACATACTACAGTACCCACACCCAACTAGAAGCATTAATAGCAAGCGTAAGAACACTATGGAAATTGAGGAATTTTGATGGAAATGATAACGAAACGCTAAAAAGAATCAATCGAGTTATTAGCGGAATTCATGAAAGAAATCGTTTTGAAGATCATAGCGCTGCTATTTTTGCTGTCGATTTTAGCCCAAAAGGATCTTTTATTGCATCTGCAGGAGATGACAAGTTAATAAGAATTTGGAAACCTGACGGCACCCTGATCAAAACAGTTAGTCCAATGCGGCATGAGAAGACAATTTGGACAGTAAATTTTAGTTCAAGTGGTGAGTTTATTGCCTCTGGTGACCAGAATGGAATTATAAAGATTTCGAGAAAAGATGGAACTCTACTTGATGTTTTTAAAGGACATACAAGTGACGTAAACTTTGTCTCCTTCAGTCCAGACGAAAAAAGTATCATATCTGCAAGTGATGATAAGACAGTTAAAGTATGGGCATTTGATCTTAGTTCCAAAAGAGTACTAAAGAAATCACCATTGATTCTTCAACACAACAGTCCTGTTTGGATGACAACATTTAGTCCAAATGGTCATTTAATTGCCTCAGCAATTGATAAACGAGCAATAAATATTTGGCGATCAGACGGTACATTCCTTACGACGCTTATTGGACATACAGCTTCCGTAAGATATGCAAGTTTTAGTTCTGATAGTAGAGCTTTAGTATCTGCTAGTGATGACAACACTATAAGAATCTGGCAATGGCAAAAAGACCCGAAGCACTGGATCAGTAAAATTCTGACAGACAAGAGTAATAAAGGATATACAGTTAGATATAGTCCTGATAATCGAACTATTGCTGCTACAAGTGCCAATGGCACAATTCAACTCTGGCGCTCTAAAGATCTGTCTCAACTTATACCTTTTGGACGACATTTGGATCGAGTTTTGGATCTAGCATTTAGTCCTGATAGTAAGCAAATCGTTACTGTTAGTCGAGATAAAACAGTAAGGATCTGGAATCTAGATTCTGTTAATAGTGAAAGTCAAATTAGTGTCGATCATTTACTAGTAAAAAGTTGCTCTTGGCTCTCCGATTATTTGAGAACAAACTCAGCAGTGAAACATAACTATAGCGATATTATTACAATTTGTAATGACGTAAAAGTGATTTCTAAGTAGTAATATAATTGATTGGAAGTCATAGATTGGAAGCCATAAGACCTAGAGATTTAAGGTCTAGATATTTTTTTAGGAAGTTTTTATGAACAACGTTGAGCTGTCACTAGAAATACTCAAAATAGTCGCCTCTGATCCTAATTTTCAGAAGATCTCTGATGATGAAAAGATTAATCAGGGGATTCAAGAGTACAAGAAAATTTATCAAAGTCTCTCTCAAACAAATCCTGCCGGCAACGATGGCGGAGGAGGAAACGGTGGTCATAAATCTCGTAGAGTAGCAGTGGCAATTTTGCAAATCGTTAATACTAGTACTGATATAAACGTAGATAATTTGGATTCTAGTGGAAAAACAGATAATTTATTGAAACAACTTGAGCAAATTTCTACAAAGCTTTCCGATACCAGCTTTTAGTCAGAAAATAAAGTCTAGGTTACTGGGATAGCAATAATAGAGGCGTAGCTTATGGATTCTCTTCCATCGCTAGTGCGTTTAAGCTTTATAAAGCTGCATCTACTCCCTTAGTGCCGTCACGATATTAGTCAAATACTTCGACGAGGGATCGCATTTTCAAGTTCAAATGTTAGGCGATCGTGTGAATGAATCGGAAGGGCGATCGCATTTTTGGGTTTAGATGTTGGGCGATTTTGGGAATGAATTGAAGATGCGATCGCATTCTTTGGCACAGGCATGGTTGCAAGTCCCTCGCACTGATTCAACCAGCAAGTTGCTTCAATGCCTAAATTCCGGCACAATCGGGAAGATCAATCTCCATAAATGCAGTGCCGAATGTCTGTTCAATTTGCCCAACTGGTTCTCAATGGCATTTCTCTGGGCAGCATCATTGCCCTTGGTTCCGTCGGCTTAACCCTCACCTACGGCATTTTACGCCTCTCAAACTTTGCCCATGGTGACTTTATGACCCTGGGTGCTTATGCCACGTTGCTAGCCAACAGCCAAGGCATTAATATTTGGCTTTCCATGATTGTGGGGGCAGTGGTGACGATCGCCGCTTTTTTGCTCACCGAAAAGCTCATCTGGTCACCGATGCGGGTTCGCCGTGCTGCTCCTGCCACGTTGATTATTATTTCGATTGGGCTGGCGCTATTTCTTCGCAATGGCATCATTTTGATTTGGGGTGGCAGCAACCAGCGCTATAACTTGCCCGTTGCCGAAGCGCTTGAGTTTTCTAGCCTGCGGCTACCGCTCTATGATCTGGTGGTGATTGGTATGGCGATCGCTGCCATTGTCGGGCTGCACTACTTGCTGCAAAATACCAAAATTGGTAAGGCAATGCGGGCGGTGGCAGATGATCTCGATCTGGCACGAGTGGCAGGTATCAAAGTCGATCGCGTCATCTTTTGGACATGGATTATCGCAGGCGGATTGACAGCCCTAGGTGGCAGTATGTTGGGCTTAGTCGAAGCAGTACGCCCTAACATGGGTTGGTTTCTGATTTTGCCGATGTTTGCCGCCGTCATTTTGGGCGGGATCGGCAATGCTTATGGTGCGATCGTGGGTGCCTTCATTATTGGAATTGCCCAAGAAGCTAGCACTTACTGCCCCGCATGGCTCCCGCCCTGGCTGAGCCAGCTTTGCATTCGTAACGAATACAAACTTGCCGTTGCGCTCGTCATCATGATGCTCGTATTGCTAGTTCGCCCCCAAGGTTTGTTTAAAGGGACAACGTAGGGAAAAGGGAAAAGGGAAAAGGGGAAAGAAGAGAGATTGCTAGACCTATCAATTTTTTAAATTTTTTAGTCTCTACACCTCTAGCCTCTAGCCCCTAGCCCTTCACTTCTTTAAATATTGACAATGTGAGCGTAAATAGCTGCCACTAAAAAGTTGACTGCCAACAGCAAAATCGCCCAGAAGGCGCGGAACGTGTAAGACGGCTTTTTGGTTGTTGCTTGCGTTGCCATAAACGGTACTCCAAAAGGATAGACTTTTTAAGGAATACCAAAGAATGGGTCGCTTTGCGACACTCTAGGGTCAAATTTAACGTCACAAGGCAAATTAGCCGAAAGGCAGAGTGTGAAATCAAGGTTTTGGGTTCAGGGTTCGGAAATTAGGGTTCGGGTTTCGGGTTTCGGGTTTCGGGGTTTTCTCTAACTCCCGAAACCCGAACCCTCACCTCTAACTTTTGTCTCCTGCGTGATAGGAACTGCGGACTAGGGGAGCCGATCGCACATGGGAAAAGCCCATTTCACGAGCGATCGCGCCAAGCTGAGTAAATTCATCCGGTGTCCAATATTTTTGGACGGGCAAGTGTTCTAGAGAAGGGCGCATATATTGACCGAGAGTTAGGCGATCGCAGCCGATGGAGCGCAAGTCTTGGAGAGTTGCCAAAATCTCATCCTCAGTTTCTCCATGTCCGAGCATCAAGCCTGATTTAGTGGGAATGGAGGGATTTACCGCTTTCACGAGTTGCAATACTCGCAGCGATCGCTCATATTTGGCACCCCGTCGTACCTTTCCCTGAAGCCGCTCTACGGTTTCAATGTTGTGGTTATAGCAAGCTGGCTCAGCCTTGACCACGGTTTCCACTCGCTGTTGCTGGAGAGAATCCAATGAAAACCCTTCGTCCTTGCCACCCCAAAAATCTGGGGTCAGCACCTCGATTTGGGTAGCAGCATTATCTCGACGAATTGCATTCATCGTCTGCACAAACCAAACTGCACCTTGATCCGGCAGATCATCCCGCGCTACAGATGTGAGAACGACATACTTGAGTCCGAGTAGGTTCACTGCCTCTGCAACCTTCCTTGGCTCCTCTAAATCAAGCGGCATGGGAGCATGTCCCTTATCGACCTGACAAAAAGCACACGATCGAGTGCAGGTGGGTCCCATCAACAAAAATGTAGCCGTGCCTTGGGCATAACATTCGGCTCGATTCGGGCAACGACCCTCTTCACAAATGGTATGAATCTGCCGCTGCTTGATAATGCGCTGCACTCTAGAGAGTTCGCTAGCTTTTCCCACAGGACGACGCAACCAGTCTGGCAAGTTGACCAGTTGAGCGCGATCGCCCTGATTAGAGAAAATTTCGGCTGAGTTCGTTTCAATAGGCATAAAGGCGGGAATACTAGCCATGACTAGTGAATAAATAATCCATCAAAACCGACATGATAACGATTTTAGGGCGTTCTATTCAAAACCAGGCAACAGAAAAATGGATCGGCGATCGCCAGATTATTTAAATCCGTCATGCGGCTGTCGTTATTGCCGTTTATAATCCTTCCAATTGGGAAGCGCACTCAGTTGGCAAAGACTAAACTAATTTGTCTGGCTATGGCGTAATTGTGCAGCATGAGTACAATACTGATTAGATTGATGCGATCAACCTTCTTAATAATCAGCCTGCTTTAATTTAGTTATTTCAAATACGCTCTAATTAAGATTTAGAAATTTTTCTCTACTATTCCGCAGACCACCAAGGAGTTAAGCTGTGGCTCACAAAATCCTGGTTATCGACGACAGCAACGTTATCCGCACCATGGTTCGCGACATGTTACCCAAAGGTAACTTTGAAGTACTCGAAGCTAAGGATGGCGTTCAGGGGCTAAATTTGATTCAACAAGAGCGTCCCAACCTGATTATGTTAGATTTCCTGCTGCCCAAAATGAGCGGCTGGGAAGTGTTTCAAAATATTCAAACCCAACCTGCACTGCAAGCAATTCCCTTAGTGCTGATGTCGGGGCGCAAAGAAGAAGTCACTGAAAAGCTCCAAGAACCGTTTGAATATTTTGAGTTTGTCCAAAAGCCATTTGATCAGCCGCAGCTAATCACGGCGATTAAAACCGCCATGGCAAAAGCCAAACGTCGCCCCCCCGCAGGAGTGGCACCCGTTGCGGTGGCGGCAGCAACAGCGCCCAGTGCAGTTGCCACCACTGGCTCTAGTGACGATATTCAAGCTTTGAATGCAAAAATCGCCACTATGCAGGCAGAAATTGACGGCATGAAGAAACAAATGGGTCAAATTCTCAATTTCATCAAGCAAAGGATGAAATAGTTCAATCAGCAAGAGCAGAGTGTCTAAGGACTGAAAATTTAATAGTTCAGTATGGGGTAAGGGTTTAGCATTTGGGCAATAATTCTGCAACTTAACCAAGAGTCATGTTCCGAATGCTAAACCCAGAAAACCCAATATTGGATTTTATTTAGTCCAATTCTCGTCGTCCTTCTAAAGCTCTTGCCAGAGTCACCTCGTCGGCATACTCCAAATCACCGCCCATAGGTAACCCAAAGGCAATGCGGGTTACTTTTGTAAAAGGTTTTAGCAGTTGCCCTACATACAGGGTTGTGGTTTCTCCTTCCACGCTAGGGCTGATGGCAATGATCACTTCATCAATTTTTTGCTGGCTAACTCGCCGCACCAAGGGTTGAATGTGAAGCTGATCGGGTCCAATACCGTCCATGGGCGAAATCGTTCCACCCAACACATGATATTTGCCGCGATATTCGCGGGTTTTTTCCAACGCAATTACATCTTTGGACTCGGACACGACGCAAAGCACGTTGCTATCTCGATTGGGCGATCGACAAATTTCACAGACCGGATCGGCGGACAGATGAAAGCAGACCGAACAAAAGCCCACCTGGGTTTTGGCTTCCATCAGGGCGATCGCCAAGGCTTTTACTTCTTCTTCAGGACGCTTAAGAATATAAAGCGCCAACCGCTGGGCACTTTTAGGACCAATGCCCGGTAAATGTTGAAGTTGCTCAATCAACCGAGCAAGGGGACGAGTATAAATCTGGAACCTTCCTCTAAAAGCCTTGGGTATTCTATTTTAACGAGAGATGGGCGATCGCGGCGTTGATTTCGCTCAAGTGTTGATGCGCTTGGTCAATGCAAGATTTCCCGCGCAAAAATCCAATATTGGCTCCAGGGCAGAGATAGTGCAAGGTTTCGGGAGTGAATTCCTCCACAAGCTTCTGGACGTTTTGAAGTTGCCTTCGCCAGTGAAATGTTTTGGCGGTTTTGATGGGCATGACAGACCCTTGGGGCGTGGGTAATAGATGTCTGCCCGTAAACAGGATGCCGCCAAAGCCGCCGTAATATAAACAGGATGCACCGGGAGAGTGCCCCGCAGTCCAAATAGCACGACTATGGGACGTTAGCTGAAAGCGGTGATGAAAAGACGTGACCGTTAACCCTGGTAGTAGGTAGGCTTCTTGTTCTTGAATGAGAATGTTGCAGCCGAAAGTTTGTTGAATTTCCTTGACTTTGCCGATCGCGCCTCGATGAGTTAAAACGAGCCATTGCACACCGCCCTGCTCTTGCAAAAAGTGTTGGTTTGTATCATTCCAAGCGGGACAATCTATTAGAATGTTGACCTCTTCTACAATAAAATAAGCGGTGCCTCCTAAGGTATCTCGGTTGGGAGAGAAGGAAAAAACAGTAGACAGGGCGGCAGTGTTCTTTTCATCAAAAAGGAGTTTGGGCACCTTATCTGATTGCTGGCGTTGAGTCGGTTCCGGTTGGGAGGTTAAAGACACGGTTTCGGTTAAACAAAGGGCAATTGGGAACGAGTGAATTGCGATAACTAGGTAGGATTGATTGAGTATCGGCTTATTTTGAGTCAGTTGTTATAATTCAATGTCTGCGAGGGGTTAAAGAAATCTTTTACCTTTAGGCGATCAAATTCTAAACTAATTGAATTCTGCACTTACATAACCGCGATCGCGCAGGTCAGCCTTTTTTCTCTTTTGCTCTGACCAGAAGTGTATGCTTCTCAGCCCGATTTATTTAGACCCATGAATCCTTTATTTTTGCTCTTTTTACTAGGGCTAACGACTTACTTTATCGTGCGAGGGGTTTCTAACGTCTCTCGAACTCCCGCTTGGTTATTGTGGCTAGTTGCGATGATGCCTGCCTCCATTTGGATTGGCTGGACGCTGGCAAATGACAAAAAAACGCCACCATTCTATTTAATATTTATTCCTTTAGTCGTTTGTCTAACGCTGTATTTCTTTTTGATTCAATGGGGACGGATTCCGACTTCAGAAGCCAGTTCATCCGCAAACCGCGACTTGGGTGCGCCACCACTAGAGGAAGGCAATTTGCCAAAAGACCCTTCCGGTCTTCGCCCCATTGACCAATCCGAAGAACGCCATTTGCAAGCCTGTTTCCCTTGGTCGATTTATTACCTACAAGATTTAGAGTATCGTCCCCAAGCTGTGATTTGTCGGGGACATTTAAAAAGTCAGCCAGAAGTGGCATATCAAACAATTCGGGGCAACGTAGAAGAGAAGTTTGGCGATCGCTTTTTGGTAGTCTTTCAAGAAGGAGCCAATGGGAAGCCATTTTTTGCGTTGGTGACCAATCCTCATGCTAAAAGCACTCAAACTGGGCAAAATGCGATTCACCGTCCAGTCATCGCAGTAAGCTTGCTGGCTGCAACTTTTGTCACGACTTGTCTCGCCTGGTTGCAAATTGGTGGAAATTCGAGCGCATCAGGCAATCTTGAGCAAGGATTTCTGATCGCGATCACCCAAGGAGTTCCCTATGCGATCGCCTTGCTGAGCATCTTGGGACTCCACGAACTTGCCCATTATCTCGCTGCTCGCCGTCATCAGATTCGCACAACGCTACCCTACTTTATTCCCGTCCTGCCGCTACCCTGGTTCCCTTTTGGCACGTTTGGCGCATTTATTCAAATTCGCTCTCCCATTCCAAACCGCAGAGCGTTATTTGATGTGGGCATTTCAGGGCCTTTAGTCGGTTTTGCAGTCACCTTACCTTTGCTGCTGTGGGGATTAGTACACTCTACTTTAGTCGCCCTGCCCTCAACGCCCGAACTGCTAAATTTCCAGGCATTTGATCCCAGATTCTCGCTTTTGGTCACAATTTTGAGCAAGATGGTCTTGGGTGGCACTTTGACAGCAAATACTGCCCTAAAAATGCACCCAGTTGCCGTTGCTAGCAGTTTAGGATTAATTGTGGCTGCATTTAACCTGATGCCTGTAGGACAACTTGACGGTGGGCGCATTGTTCATGCCATGTTGGGGCAACGAATGGGCGCAATAGTCGGTCAAATTGCTCGGTTATTTTTACTGATTTTGTCCTACTGGCAGCGGTATCTGCTGCTTTGGGCGATCATCTTGTTCCTGATGCCCGCCATGGATGAGCCAGCACTAAACGATGTGACTGAATTGGATAATCGCCGCGATTTTTGGGGTATTGTTTCCCTGGTATTGCTATTGCTGATTATTTTGCCTGCTCCCAAATTTTTGACTGCGCTCTTGAACATGTAATGGTGCTAAGCCAATGACCCAAAATGTAACGCAATGGCTAGACGAAATTAAAGCGCTGAAGCAGCAGTTGGTAGAGATGCGGCAAGAGCGGGAAGAGGCTTACGCCAGTGCAATTAATTGGCAGCAGCGCTATGAAACAGAGGCTCAACAGCGGCGGGTTGAAGCAAAGCTGACTCAGCAAACCAGTGAACTGCTACAGCAAGACATTCAGCAGCTTAAAGGACGAATGCAACCCGATGAGAGCGGCACTGGCAGGACTCCCGAAATTCAAGCAGCGGTGGGTGAGTTGAAGACCGAAGCGGAGTTACGATCGCGCCTGATGCAAGCTCTTGTGGAGTGCGATCGGCTAAATCAAGCCTTGCAAACCGAACAGGCAAATCATATTCAAACCCGCAAAAGCCTAACCAATGCCCTTGGCGACGCGATCGGAACGCTTTCTAAGGGAAAGGAATGAGTTTTGAATTTTATAGGGCTTGGCAGGTGGGACAGTAGTAAAGACGGCGACCTGCCAGAGTTACTTTCAAAATTTCGGTGCCGCAAACAAAGCAGGGTTGTCCTTCGCGGTTGAAGACAAAGTGACGATAAGCGCGGCGCGGATAGCCTTGTTGTTTCAGCGTGACAACAATGTCTAGATCATTGGTAATGCCATGGGTTTGGTAAGATTGACGACTGACCGCGATCGCCGCCATTGCTAGCTTCGCAAGTTGCTCAAAGGAACAATCCACCGGGCGCAGAGATGGATGCACTCCTGCCACAAACAGCACCTCACTTCGCAGGTAGTTGCCCAACCCGCACAGAAACTGTTGATCCAACAACGACCCAGCTAAGCCACGACGGGCAAAGCGTTTATCTAACAAGCGTTCCTGCACCTGTTCTACCGTCGTCGCTTCATCCAATACATCCAGTCCTAATCGGCTCAAAAAGGGATGAGTTGCCACCTGCTCATCCGTTAACACTTCGATATCTGAGGCACTGTAAAGCAATGCCGATTTTTTTGGGGTGTGCAGTGCTAACCGTAGCTGACGGTTGGTTGTGGGATAGGAATGTGCCGCCCGGATGACCCATTTTCCATAAAGCTGATTGTGGCTGTAGATGCTAAGTTTATTTTGAAATCGAGTTAGTAAGGCTTTGCCACGAGGCTTGACTGAAATGACCTGATGACCGACTAATAGTTCTTCGTAGGATTTGAGATGGTCGAATGCAAAAAAAATCCCTGTTAATGGCTTTTGGACAATCGCGATCGCGATTCTATCGGCTGCTTGTTTAATTTCTGGTCCTTCTGGCATGAATGTAATCTTTAAATGTCAATTCACGAAGGGCAAGTACTCAGGAAGAATAGCATTTCACCTTCGGGCTGTCTCTTATTAAGCCTAGCTCCCGTTCCCTTTCCTTTCCTGCTGGTTCCATTTTCTAAGAGAGTTTGGGAACATGGTAAGCTGTCAACTCATTCAATCGGATACTATTCACCCTCTCACCCTTCAATTTGTTCGCTTCAAAAGGCAGTTAGACGAGGTTATCGTTAGAGTGAAATTGCGTTGGTTCCTCCCCAGTATTGCTGGCTTTTTTCTATTATTATCTGCCGCCGCAGAAGCTGCCACACTTCAGTTTTGGCGGTTCAACCAAACACAAAATCGGCTAGAAATAAAAGCCGATCAAGGCATTCAACCCCGCGCCCAATTGTTGCAGAATCCAGCCCGATTGGTGATTGATCTGCCGGGAACGCGGCTCGGTCGCCCCAAGCAAACTGAGGCTTACCGGGGCACAATCACTTCTCTGCGAGTTGCCCAATTTGAGCGCAACACTACCCGAATTGTGCTGGAGTTAGCGCGGGGCTATACCCTTGACCCAGCGCAGGTCAAGTTTCGCTATAGTAGCGCCCGTCAGTGGACAGTGGAATTGCCTCAGCCTACGGTGCTGCCGTTGCTTGCAGATATCAATAACTTACCGAGTCAGGCGATCGCCGTTCCCCAAGCCCCCGGTGTCAGTGCTGACAGTTCACTATTCAACTCCAGTGCGGCAGTTCCATCGCCCAATCCGGGCTATGTGGTCATTCCAACAAAACCGACAAAAACATCGCCTAATATCGCAGGGTCTGAACCCTCGCCTAGTTCTGGGTTTTCTCTGCCCAATCGGAGTAGTAGACCTCCGATGCCCGTGAGCCCACCGCCGCCTGCGATCGATCGCTCTGTTTTTCAACCAGCCAATGGTCGGGTAGTGGTGGTGATTGATCCAGGGCATGGAGGACCTGATCCCGGTGCGGTGGGTATTGGTGGTTTGAAGGAAACAGACATTGTGTTGGATATTGGTCGCCAAGTCTCGGCGTTGCTAGAACGTCAGGGCATAACCGTGATTCAAACGCGCAATGCAGAGTATGACTTGGGTCTAGAACCGCGTGTACAAATGGCAAACCGGGCAAATGCTGCGGTATTTGTCAGTATTCATGCCAACGCGATTAGCATGGCTCGTCCTGATATTAATGGATTAGAAACCTACTACTATGATTCTGGAAAAGCCCTGGCAGATATAGTACACCGTACTATTTTGGAAGACATCAGCATCCCCGATCGCCGCGTGCGATCGGCTCGTTTTTATGTTCTCCGCCGGACCTCTATGCCTTCAATTTTAGTGGAAACGGGCTTCGTCACTGGTGCAGCAGACGCAGCACGGCTGAGGGATGCTGGCTATCGCAGCCAGATGGCAGCCGCGATCGCGAAGGGAATTTTGCGCTATTTAGGGCGGAGTAGTTAGAAGCTTGTATTCCACTGTAAACTCATTCATTACCGCTGATTGGGTCACCCATACCAGACTGGCGATCGTGGAGAGTTTAGTGATGAAAAAAAAAATAAGAGAGAGCGATCGCGATCGCGCGGTCAATCGGTGTGAGTGAATTGGTGATTGGCTTAACCGTTGTGGCAGCGGGAACGTCTCTCCCGGAAATGGCAACTTCTTTACTCGCCAGCATCAAAGGTGAACGCGATATTGCGGTGGGTAATATTGTGGGCAGTAATATTTTTAATATTCTGGCAGTGCTGGGGTTTTCGGCGGCAATCTCTCCGACGGGAGGCATAGCGGTTTCGGATGCCGCACTGCGGTTTAATATTCCGGTGATGCTTGCAGTAGTGATCGCCTGCCTGCCTATTTTCTTTACAGGTAACCTGATTACCCGCTGGGAAGGTTTTGGGTTCATGGCGTACTACGCGGTTTATGCAACCTATCTTGTTTTAGATTCTACTCAACACGCCACTTTGCCAATCTTCAGCAATGCGCTCGTGTTTTTCATCCTGCCCATGACGGTACTGACGATCGCAACTACCACAGCACGGGAAATACAACAGCGGCGAACACGGAGAATTTAAGGCTGAAAATAATAGAGAGGGCAATCGCTTCAGTTAATTTGCCCTGATGCTTCAAGAATTCTCCGATTTTGCAATAGGAGCGATCTCGGTCGGTTGGTGGATGCACAACATGGTGGATGCACAACATAAAGATTGGCAGACGCAGAGATGCGTCTGCCAAGGATGATTAATTTATAGAAACTCGATTAGTGGTCACAGTGAGTGCAATGCGTGCAATGCGTACAATGGTCACAATCACTGACACATTCAACTCCACCATTGGTGGGAAACTTCCAAAGTGTTTGCGTCAATGTTGTCGGATCAACTTTTTCTCTGGGTAGGGCGGAGAAGGTTAGAACCCGTGCATCTTCATCTGTTGATTCAACCAAAATATTGCCTGCCGCAACATGGATTTCATCTCGATGGAGGACACTAAAGCCAAACAAGTCGGCTACGTTCAGGTCAGAAAGCTTCTCAGCGAGTTCCTTGAGAAAAAGCGGGTTGTTAGCCACAACCGTTGCTTGCTCGACCGTGGTAGCCGCTGTCGCCATTGAATCAACAAATTCCAGCGGCACCCAAAGCCGCTCACCAGATTGCTCGTCCTGCTCAAGCTTCCACATATAGGGCAAGCTATCGTTGCAGTCAGTCGATGGCTTGATGTATGCGTGGTTGTCGGCAAACTCTTCAACTAATCGTTCTTCATGCGTAAGATCAAAGTGCTTGTGGAGCAAAGAAATACCGATTTGTTGGTTCAAACCATGACGACGAATAACATCCCCTAATTCTGGCAGAAGGTCTTTTTTATCTTCCAACTGTTCCCTTGCAGATTCAAAGGTATCCAGATTTTCAAAAACTTCAGGCTTATAAGTCGTTAGCATAGAAAAAGCTTCTCTTTGAAACTATACGCTCAGAATCGTATTCTTCAAGTGATTAAAAAGTCAATGTTGATTCTACCTATTACGGTACTCGCGATCGCAATTGCCACAGCATGAGAGCTACAACAGCGGCGAACACGGAGAATTTAAGGCTGAAAACAATAGAGGGGGCGATCGCGGCAATGCGATCGCCCCCTCTATTAATGAACAACTATTTCCTACTTTAAGGCAACGGATGGAACAGCAAATCAGGGAAGAAACGATTGAACTCAATCAAAATGCCAGCGGTGATAACCATCCAAACGGTGGCAACCACAGGAGCAGTAGACAGATACTTCAAAAAATATTTCATGAAGAATTCTCCTAGGAATAGATAGGGTGAGGAACTTTAGCGGGGTGAAACAGTAATTTCATTATCCTTGGCGGTCAATTCCCCGGTGGTAAATTCCTTCAAAGCCATGAGGGGCCACGCAAAACCAGAAAGCGCGAACTTGACTGCAAGAGGGACATCAATAATGATTTCCTTCTCTTCAGGAGAACCGCTTTTCTTCGCTGCTTGGAGGTATGCTCGTCCAACCCAACCAATCCAGCCTGCGATATACAGGAACAGGATGCTAGGGATCAGAAATTCACCAGCATGATTCAGGCTGCCATCCACAATCAGGTGAGGCAGACCATCTTCACCACATAGCACTCCAGACTTCGCATAGGCATCGAAGCGTCGAGCGGCAGTGGGGCTAATTGAGTCTTTGGCACGCTGGGCGAAGGCGGCACTTTCGCTGCAAGGAGTCAGATTAAAAGCATATGCGGGCTGAGACGGAGTGAATCCGAACCAGAGGGTAACCGCAAGCATGAGAGCAAACAATCGGCGCATGGAATTGTTTCCCTTCGTTACAAGAATGAACGTTATGTTAACAAAATGAGACTGGACGTTTATCAAGCTATGTTCGCTAGACTGTTTAACATTGAGTCTGTTTGAACATTAAGCGCATGGACGTATTCGTCCAAATTTAAGCTCAATAAATAGCCTATTTCTTCAAGAAATTACCAGCAAATGGCGACCATTTTGGCAATTGAAACAAGTTGTGACGAAACAGCCGTGGCGATAGTCAACGATCGCACCATTTTGAGCAGCATTGTGTCGTCTCAGATTGCAACTCATCAACCGTATGGCGGTGTGGTGCCAGAGGTTGCCTCGCGTCAACATGTGGAGTTGCTGAATCTGGCGATCGCCCAAGCATTGGATTCCGCCCAGCTTACCTGGTCAGCCATTGATGGTATCGCCGCCACCTGTACGCCTGGATTAGTCGGAGCGCTGTTGGTGGGAGTGACCGCCGCAAAAACTTTAGCGATCGTCCATCAAAAGCCTTTTCTAGGAGTCCATCACCTAGAAGGACACATTTACGCCTCCTATCTCAGCAGTCCCGATTTAGAGCCGCCTTTTGTCTGTCTGCTGGTCTCTGGGGGGCACACCAGCCTAATTTTAGTGAAAGCCTGTGGAGACTACGAAACCGTAGGGCAAACTCGCGACGATGCGGCTGGGGAAGCGTTTGATAAAGTGGCGCGGTTAATGAATCTTGGCTATCCCGGTGGTCCGATCCTCGATCGCCTAGCCAAAAAGGGTAACCCCAAAGCATTTCTTTTGCCTGAAGGTCAAATTTCGTTACCAAAAGGGGGCTTTCACCGCTACGACTCCAGCTTTAGCGGCTTAAAAACCGCCGTTCTGCGCCTAACTCAAAAGCTCCAGCTAGAATCACCTCATCTGCCTGTGGAAGATTTGGCGGCAAGCTTTCAGGCAACGGTGGCAAAAGGATTGACGAAGCGGGCGATCGCCTGTGCGCTGGACTATGGATTGGGCACGATCGCCGTTGGCGGTGGCGTAGCGGCAAATAGCGGTTTGCGCCAACATCTTCAAGCTGCCGCTGCTCACCACAATTTGCGCGTTCTGTTTCCGCCGCTGGAATTCTGCACCGATAACGCCGCCATGATTGCCTGTGCCGCCGCTGAACATTTTAATCAAGGAGAGCGATCGCCGCTGACCTTGGGCGTTCTCTCGCGAATGCCGATCGCCAACGTCAAGCAGCTTTACACCTAATTGACTTACACCTAATTGAATCAATCCAGTCCCTAAAATCGCCTGCCCAGAAGCCGCTGCCGTACTCCTTCGGCGATTTTTTGTCCCAAATACTCTGGAATGATGCTTTCGTTTGGTCCCAGAAGATAAAGAATCAAGCGAGTTCGCCCCCGCCACACGAGCAAATTGGCATTGACGACCATCAAGTCTTCTTGCCAAATGGCGTACATCACCTTATAAAACAGTCCGGGTTGGTTATCCGCTTCAATCAGCAGAGCGGGTAAGTGAAACACTGGATCAACGTAAAATTCGGTTTCTACCTGTTCCAAGCCAGCATCCAGGTTAAATTCGACCGCTAGCATTTCTTCCACCTCAAACCGACCCGCCAAGGCTTCTCGAACGGCTCTGCAAACGTTTTCAGCGGTTTTTTCGGTTAACGCTTTGCCACTGCGCGACACAATCAGCTTGACAAAGACGAGCATCGGCGGATAAATCTGTCCGTATAAACTCAAACTATGAATCGTTAAGCCGTAGGCAGCCAATACGCCAAAAATATCGCTGAGCAAAAAAGATTGATTGCGATAGGCGAAATGCAGAGCGCTTTTACTGCCTTCGGGTTTTAGTTCAATGACGGCTTGTTTAGTCTTGTAAAGCTGATACGCCAAGCGTAAATTTTGCAGTTGAATTTCGCTGCTCACAAACTGCTCATAAAACTGCGGAAACGCTCGATTAAAACGTTTTAGAAGTTCTACCGTGGATGACTTTAAACCTAAAGCCATAATTAAACATCTATCTCGCTTACTTAAGTTAAAACCCTAAAATTGGTGCAACTGCTGCAATAGAGAGGGTTTGGAGGAGAAGCTATCACTCTAAACTAATTTTGAAGCATTGGCTACGCCTTCCTTTATCTCTTTTCCTAAGTTGATTTGCTCATTGGAGACTTAAAAGCTGAGGAATCAATGTTAAAAGGGGATGAAGGCTATACTATTCTGTACTGATATCAACCTTTTATTATCTTACTTACGCTTACATGGGTTTTTGGAAAAGCCTATTCAGTAGCGCTGATGCTCCTTCTGCTACTAAATCTATGTCGATCGCGCTGGAATCTGATGAAGGGGCGAACGATCGCGGCTCTCAAGTTTACTTTAGTACAGAGCGAGAGATTGACCTGTACGAGTTAGAGGAGCTTTGTAGCGCTGTAGGGTGGTCTCGTCGCCCTCTGCGAAAAGTGAAGAAAGCGATTCAGCACAGCTTTCTAGTCGTGACGATGTGGGAGCAACGGGGCACCCAACGTCGCCTTGTGGGATTTTCACGGGCAACCTCTGACCATGCCTTCAATGCCACGATTTGGGATGTGGTTATTCATCCTGATTTCCAAAGCCGAGGGTTGGGTAAAGAATTGATGAAGTACATGATCAAAAAACTACGCAGCGAAGACATTAGCAATATCACGCTGTTTGCCGATCCGCAGGTCGTAGACTTTTATCGCAGACTTGGCTTTATGTCTGATCCTGAGGGCATTAAAGGCATGTTCTGGTATCCAGACTGATTTGTTGCCCTGCGATCGCCCAGAGGCATTATGGATTGTTGAATGCTTTCTGCATAACCGTTGGCAAGTCATTTTTCAGCAATCCATCTTGGACAAACTTGGTGTAAGTTTGGGATTCGATCGCCAAAACTTTTTCTTGGTGTTGTTGCAGGCTAAAAGCTTGTAGTTCGGGATGTTGGTCTTGTAGATAGGCAATATCTATCTGTAGCTGTTGAAGCTGTTGGGTTACAAAGTCTAGATGAGTTTGATGCTGCGTGGCGCTAATCGCCGACTGGGATTGAGTTTCAGTTAAGTGATCAAACACTTGCTGTAATGCTTCTTGACGAGCAATCAATTGAATAAATTGCTGCTGCAAAGAGGTATCTTCTAGCAAATTTAGTTTTTCTAATAAAAACTTTGCGGTTAATCCTTGGACTAAAAGAGTGAACCAGACGACTCCAAAGGAATTGGCGATAATTTCATCGCGTCCAACGACGGCAACCGGAATGCTTAAGGCAAGGGCGATCGCCACGGAACCGCGCAACCCTGTCCACCAAAGCAGGGTTTGTTCTTGCCAGGAGATTTTCACGGTTCCCAGCCATCTGAGTAACCCGGTGAATCCATAAATCACGATCGCCCGTGACACGACAATGGCAACAATGGCGATCGTGGTCGTTTGAATATTTTGAACAAGCTTAGGCAGATGAATTTGATCGCCCAGCAGCAGAAACAAAATAGAGTTGACAAAAAATACAATAAATTCCCAGAACTCAATCATGCTAGAGCGCTTAATCGGTTGAGTGCCTGGTTGAATGCTAAAGTTGCCAATCACTAAACCCGCCGTCACCACCCCAATTACGCCCGATCCACCTAGTTCTTCGACTAACAGATACGTGCCATAGGCCGTGACCAGGGTAAGGCTTTGTTCAACCCAATTCAGTTCATATTTTTGGCTCAGGAGCGCAACACAAATCCCAATCAATCCGCCGACTCCAATCCCAATTCCCGTCACAACAAAAAATCGGAGAACCGTGGTCGAAAGCTGAAACGGTTGGGGAACAACGGCAAGTTCCACTAACACACCGAAGGCGACCACAGCGGCACCATCGTTAAATAAGCTTTCTCCTTCCAGCAGCGTTGTCAATCGTTTTCCGGCTCCAACTTCGCGAAACAAACCCAAAACTGCCGCCGAGTCTGTTGCGGCTAAACAGGCTCCCACCAGTAAGCCGGTCATCCAGGGAATATCCATGAATTGATGGAGTGCCCACCCGACTCCGGCGATCGACAGTAAAACGCCGCCCACTGCATACAACGTGCTGGGCAAGATCTGTTGGCGTAACTCAGACCATTTCATTGTCCACCCTGCTTCAAACAGCAGCGGCGGCAGAAACACCATGAGAATGAATCCGGGTGACAGATCCAGCAGACGAATATCTACGAGCGCCAACCCTAAGCCGACTATCACCAACAGCAGCGTATAGGGAATTTGACGAAGCGACACAAATATTTTGGGTAGAATTGCCGCGCTTAGAGCAATCAGGAGAATGATCAAAAATTGCTCAAGATCTTGTTCGATCGCAACATCTGTGGCGTTCGTCAAGAAACTCATAAGTTCTTCACGAGATGGATGAGATCTTGAGGTAAATGACTAATCTCAAACCACAAATTCTTTGGGCTAATGCCAAAGACATATTGCAGAACTAAAGTAATAGCAACGATGGTCAGAATGAGTCCTAGTCCAACGTTTAAGAATCGAAAAACTAATCGAATCAGTAATAGGGATACGGCGATCGCTGCGATTAACAACACTGCTTGTGAATCTACAGCATTTGTCAAAGAATCCATGAAATAACCTCATCACTTACTTAGGCTAAAGCGCCTTATTCTGCCATTTTGTCCTGCATCATTTTCATTCCAGCGTTGATTTTTTCACCAATCGTCTCTGGAGTTGGCATAAACTGTTCGGCATTCTTCATTTTCGCGCTAATTTTCTCGCTGACTCCCTCTGGTAAAGTGGTTCTCTTCATTTTCATACTGGCGTTGATCTTCTCGTTGATGCTTTCAGCCGTAGGCATGAATGCCTCTTTATTTTTCATGAAAAATTGCTTCTTCTCTTCTGGCGTTAGCGCTGCTAAGGTGTCTCTTTTGGGCAGTGATTTTAGAACCGTTGCCAATTGGAATTTTTGGTCAGGAGAAAGGGTAATTGACTTAAATACTTTACGCAGACTGGTTTCGCCTTTCAATATGGCGGCTTCTAATTGCTCGCTTTGCTCAGAGGTAAGAATCTTTTCGATTTTTGGAAGAACTTGAGTTTTTAGTTGCTGAATAAAAGGTAGGTTAGAGTTAGTTTGATCAGCTAAAGTAGAATTCAAAGTAGCTGTTGTAGTACCCAATATCTGTGCGTTAGCGCTACTAGAAATCATCATATTTGATACTGCTATCAAACCAGCCAATACCAACATAAATAGCCGTTTCATTGTCTATTGTCTCCTAAAGTATTTGAACGAATTAAGTGACCCAGATAGTCTAGATTTAGAAGACTATGCAACAGCAGACGATCGCCCGTGCTGAACATAAGCCGCGATCGCCAGGATGGTGATTGCCATTAACGGCAAAATTAAGCTCCACCAAGTTTCGGACATCAGAATAAAAATTGCTGCCGCCGCGCCACCCAATGCAAACCCTGCAATCACGGGAACAAATCGTCCCATACGTTCTAACGCTTCTGCTGCTTCCTGTTGTGCGGCTTCGCTGGGCGATCGCGACAGTTTAGAACTCAAAAACTTTACCAGGTCGATGGTTAGCTGCGTAGTGTTCCCCGTCATCACGGTGGTTGGAATATAGCTCTTAAACACTCCGTGCGATTCTTTCATCAGAGCATTTTGAATCGCCATGGCAACCACTCCCGCCATGCCAATTGGCAAAATGTATTCTTCTTGCACATCTAGCAATAAGGCAGGGGAGAGTGTGGTGCCAATAATCAAAAAACCCGTCAGGGCGATCGCCTCAGCCGTAAGCAACACCGCAAACACCGACCATTTTTTTTGACGGGCATAGCGAGCCAATAGCGACGTTAAGGCAACAGTCACCATAAATGCAGGCAGCATTAACAATCTGGTGACCGTTGACCCTTCATCAGAACTGACAAAAGAAGCTCCTGCCAAAGCAATGTTGCCCGTCACATGAGCCGTAAAGATGCCAAACAAAATGATAAATGCGGAGGTATCAACAAATCCTGCGACCCAACTGAGGATGAAGCCCGCAGGTCCATCGCTGATCAAAAACTCGCTAAGGCTAAAATTGCTGGTTTTATCTGAAACTACAGTCATCGCTCCCCCTTTTATCAGGTGCAATAGGGTTTATGGAAAGTTGACGCGATCGCACTCCTACTCAGCAACAGGCTCCTCAGTTACTATCACTTTTTCTGCTGCGGCTTTTTCTGCTGCGGCTTTTTTCGCTGCCACCTTTGCCGCTTTTTCCTCCGCTTTCTTCGCTTCCTTCACTTTCTTTGCCTCAGCCTTTGCTGTTTCCTTAGCTTTTTTCGCTTCAGCTTTAGCTGCTTCCTTGGCTTTTTTCGCTTCAGCTTTAGCCGCTGTTGCCTCAGCCTTTGCTGTTTCCTTAGCTTTTTTCGCTTCAGCTTTAGCCATATCTTCTGCCGCTTCTTCTGCGTCCTCAACGGTCTCTTTTGCTGCCTCTACTGGAGCTTCAGCGACAGCGGCTAGTAGGGATGAAGAGCGGAAATGACCCACCGAGTCTATCCAAGTGATAGACGGGTTGACTCGATCAAAATTTGCAGCATTGGCAATAACCGGATTGCCAATCAAAACGCTGAAACAAAGAGAAGCTGTCAGGATCAGAATGTTGAACTTTGATAAAAACTTGAGCATATCTATGAATTTCTCCAATCAGAGTATTGGTAATCCAGCCCTTCTGCGAAAAGGGAAGAACTATCCAGTCCATTGCTCAGTAGTTTACGTCTACACCCCAACGTGTCTTCTGTCTTGCAGGATACGGAATGGGTTGAAATTACGGTATACCGTATACATGACTTTGTGGCGACGTAACTTTTCTGGCAAAAACTTCAGAAAGTTGAGTGTGGCTGTACTTGAATTAATTCTGAGGATTCCTAATGGCACATGCTGAAACTCATGCAGTCGGTGCGAGTGGATCTGCAACTCGCTCAAGGCTGCTTTACGGATTAAACGATAGACCGCCCCCAAGAGATGCATTGTTTGTTGCATTTCAACATGTGTGTGCGATTTTTATTCCGATCGTCACACCGGGTTTACTGATTACGAGCGCGTTAGGGCTAGAAGTCGATAAAGCCGCCTACATTTTGGGCATGTCTTTGTTTGTCTCTGGGCTGGGCACTTTCATTCAATGTCATTAGGTTGGACTGATTGGGTCTGGGTTGCTGAGCGTGCAGGGAACGAGCTTTGCGTTTGTCACGCCGATTTTGGCAGTGGTGGCGGTATCACTGAAGCAGGGTAAAACCCCAGAAGAAACGCTGGCGCTGATTTTAGGATTATGCTTTTTTGGCTCATTTATTCCCATTATCATGAGCCGCTTTTTACACCTGACCCGGAAGATTTTCACCCCGTTGGTGACGGGCACGGCAGTGACGCTGATTGGGTTGTGCCTGATTAAGGTGGGTATGTTTTATATGGCTGGAGGTGGCAAGGTGCAGGCGATCGCTGCTAAAGCGCCCGACAGCCCGCAGGCATTCGGCAGTATGCAAAATTGGGGATTGTCGCTGTTGGTGTTTGCGATCGTTGGGGTTTGCTGTGCCAGTACCAATCGATTTTTGCGAATGGGATCGGTGATTATTGGGTTATCAACTGGCTTTTTGGTTTCGATCTTCATGGGTGTCGCTGATTTCAGTAAGAGCGGCACGTTGCCAATCATTAACTTCCCCATTCCATTCCATTCCGCTTTGGTTTGGGCTTTGATTTCGTGACGTTTATCTCATTTATCATCATCTACATCACGTTGACCTTAGAAGTGCTGGGCGACATTACCGCAACCTCCATGGTTTCAGGGGAGCCAATCGTAGGCAGCACCTACATGAGGCGGCTAAAAGGAGGAATTTTGGGCGATGGGGTCAATTCATTGATCGCTTCGATCTGCGGTACGTTTCCAATTGTGACCCCAGCGCAGAACAACGGGATTATCCAACTGACGGGAGTTGGCAGCCGCTATGTGGGCTATTACATTGCTGGAATTCTGATGTTCTTTGGTCTATTTCCAGCGTTGGTGGGGGTATTGTTGGCGATTCCCACAGCGGTGGTGGGTGGAGCCGTGATGCTGATGTTTGGGACGGTGGCGGTGGCGGGGTTTAATATCCTGCGAGAAGTCGCAATGGATAATCGCTCTTTTGTGATTCTGGCAATTTCTCTATCTGCGGGTTTAGGAGTCACTTTTCTTCCCGAAGCACTGGAGCATTTCCCGCCTGCAATGAAAAGTGTGCTGGAATCTGGAATTGGAACCGGTTCGATTTGTGCGCTGGTTTTGAATCTGGTGATGCCAAAAATCAATGAAGCACCAATCTCGGCGCATATTGAAGGAAATGGAATGGAGGTTACTGTTGGAGTTGAAGAGTGATCGATGGTTTAAGTCTACTTTCTGTATCAATGTTTCATGAATGTTTTTACAGAAGGTAGACCAACAGATTCCCGCTATAGCGTTTCAATGGCTGCCAGCAAGGGGCGATCGCCGCTGAACACAATGTACATCGGAACATCTGCTTCGTTCCATTCATCGATCGCAGATTGAAAAATTTCAATTAGGGTTTTCCAATCTTTTGGATGAGCTTGAGCAAACGGTTTGGGATGGCTGTAAAGCAATAGATAGCCGCTAGCCGGCAGCCATTCTAAGTCGGTGAGGCATTCTTCTAAAGCATCCCAGTTAGACCCAAAGGAGCTAGGGAATTTTAGTGCAGTGGCGCAAGCGCTGAGGAATTCTGCTTTGGTGGTGATAGTGGCACCGTTAAAATATCCCAGTTGAAAATCTTGTTCCTGACAACTGGCGGCGAGTTCTTCCAGGTCTAGGTCTGCTGCACTTTGATAAAGTCCAGGGTTGCGATCGCCTTGTAATGCTGAAATCAGTTCATCCATGCTGTCTGTCTTTGCCGCTTTTATAATTTGACTTTAGAGAAGCTGCGGTAGTGATCTTGCGTGTAGTAATACTCTTGCGGTTGCCCGGTCACAATTCGCCGCGCCCCGCGATCGCGAGAACCCGGCGTGGGCACAGTATATTCTCGGTAATATCGACTGGGTGCCAAGGGTAGGCGTTTTTCTCGATTGCCAAAGAAGGTGCCATCCTTGCGATAGGGAAAAGGACCACCGCGTTGAATCAGGTCAATCGTTTGACGAGCTTCTGGTGGGAGTTGCCGAATCGAAACAGTTGGCATCGCGGCTTGAAACGCCAATTCCACCGGACTAGGGTTAGCAAGGGCAACAGGTAAAGGATCAGAAGAATTGGTTAGCGGGTGACTCCCAAAAAAGAGCAAAAAGGCAGTTGTACAGCCAAGACCCAAACGGATTGTATTCATACAGATTGATGAGAGCGCTAAATTTTTACGCTGGCATTAAAATTGCCGATCGCAGCAATTCGCCTTTCAAACACTTTCAGCACCGCTTGCACAATGCCTTTCACCACCGTGCGATCGCAGTGGCTCAAAAACTCTTCCCCTGACAAGCCTGATGATTTTGACTTATCGGCTAATTTAGGCTTGAAGTATTCTTTTGCGTATCCAAGCAACCGCTGTGATTCAGAGAAGCCTAACGATTTAATCATGTAAGTGGCGACGGGAGAATTCTTTACGTCATAGCTAGAAGACTTACTGCGTCCTTTTTCTAGCAGTTCCAAAACCTCCTGCTCTAACGGCGTTGTGGGCATAACGGGATCAGCAACCGGGGGCAGAAAATTCTCCAACTGCGCGGTTGACAAGCCGCGACCGGGCAATTCACCCATCATAGTTGCCAGGGGAATATCTTGCCCTAACCGTTGAGAAAGCGCTTCGATAACGGCAATGGACAGCAGCTTACTGCCTAAATAAAGTCGCGCAACTTCTAGGTTCTTTTGAGTACGACTGATAGCAGACTTGTATGTAGCCAAATCAGGCTCATCCAAGTAGCGCTGAAACACAACTTCTGGTTTGAGGAAATACATAAAGCCTTCCATTTTTTGCAGAGAAAGACGATAGCCAGAAACGGTGTAAGAATTAGCGCTAATCAAGTCATGATTCGTTTCGGGCATCAGGTTCCAGGTGTTGTCCAGAAATTCGGCTGAGGAAATGTAGGCAAAATTTTCAACATCACGGTTTGCCAGTCGCACGGCTCGCTGCACAATGACGTGTAAGTCTTCTTCGCTCCAGGCAAACCCAAACTCTTCGTTAGTAATTAAGAGGCGATCGCGAAGGCGTTCTCCAGCAGTCTGTCCATTTTCAGATTTAGACCGAAATGGAATGGTCGCTTCAATACAAGCCACAACCTCAGCAATCACGCTCATCGGCAAAGCGTGTTCTAAGCATTTCGCCCCAATCACAGCGCTGAGAAATTCATTTTGTCCGGCTGCGGGCTGCAAAGTTTGCTCTGGAGCAAAATTAAAGATTTGAGCAACCATGTCAAACATGCGATCGGGCACAAGCTGAGAGTGACTCAAAATCACCAACTCTCCATCGATCTCTTTGACAAAGGGGGCAATCCGGCGACTAATATTAACGCTGACCCCTTGGTCTACCTGAACGTAGACTAAATCGTGAAACAGGGCAGCTAAGATCTCGATCGCATCGTCCGATCCCCCCACCTCAAAGATATGTTCTGAGGTGTGAAAATAGCGCCAGGGTCCTGACATGGTTTGAATAATCAGTTCAGCCGTAATTGCAAGCTGCTCTGAATCTGCGTTGCCGCCTAGTTGAGCGATCGCCCAGTCTAAACTTTTTAGGCAACGCTCATAGTCTCGTCCAAATATCTGATCTCGTCCGTGCCGCATGGCAGTTTCCCCACTCTAATTGAGTGCGATGCACTAAGTTTTTTGAATGGTATCAGGAATGGTGAGGTAGTGTGACATACCTCGCTACCATTACCAAAATTACTTGGATTGGCTCAGAGTGCCCAAATCGATCGCTACTTAAGCAACTAAGTTAACAAAAAACAACAGGGATGAAGCACCTCATCCCTTATTTGTACTTATTTTGAACCCTCAAGCCAGACCCACTTCCTTTCGATGAATGGCTGCGGCAAGTGCTACCTAGATGAAACCAAGTAGCGTTGGGCTGCGGCTGCTAAGGTGTCAGTCCAATGGAGAACTAGATCCTCACTAGCCGCTTCTACCATCACGCGAATTAAGGGTTCTGTTCCAGAGGCGCGCACCAGCACACGCCCTTGATTGCCCATTGCCAATTCGGCGGCGGCGATCGCCTGCATCAACGGTTCGCACGCTTGCCAATTCACCCGCCGCGCCCGATCTTCAACTCGCACATTTTTTAGCTTCTGGGGAAACGTTTGAAAGCTTTGATCTACTAAATCAGAAAACGATGCGCCCGATCGCTTGATTAACTGTGCCAAATGGAGTGCCGTTAACATCCCATCACCGCTGACCCCATAATGACGACACAGGACATGTCCAGACTGTTCGCCGCCCAGCATGGCACCGTGTCTGAGCATTTCTGCATGAACATATTGATCCCCTACGTTTGCCCTCACGAGCTTGCCGCCCTGTTTTTCCCAGGCGCGCTCAAAGCCCAGATTCGACATGACCGTGGCAACAATGGTGTGTCCAGGCAGTTGATTGCTCTGGTTTAGCGCCATACCCCATAAGTATAAGATGTAGTCTCCATCCACTGGACGACCCAGATTATCGACTGCCAATACGCGATCGGCATCGCCATCAAAAGCAACGCCTAAGTCTGCCTGATGCGCTTTGACGGCTGCTTGAAGCGTGCCCAAATGGGTGGAACCACAGTCAACATTAATCCGATCTCCATCGGGTTGGTCATGCAAACAAATCACTTCTGCACCCAAGGCTTGAAAGGCGATCGGGGCGAGTTCCACGGCAGCACCCCAGGCTAAATCCAGCACAATTCGCATTCCGCTTAAGGGCAACTCATTAGAGGCAGAGTGCAGAGTTGCTTGAATAGCAGTGCAGTAGTCTTTTGCTAGTTCTGGACGGTGGTAATGAGTTCCCCAACCGCTGATGGCGGGTTGAATAAATTCTTGTACATTACCTCTTAAGGCAGCTTCGATTTGGTTTTGTAGCGCGATCGCCAGCTTGCTGCCATTGGCTCCAAACAGCTTGATGCCGTTATCTGGTGGAGGATTGTGGCTAGCAGAAATCATCACCCCGCCGATCGCCTCAGTAGTATCAATCACCTGAGCGACGGCTGGCGTGGGGCACAATCCCAAATCCCACACTTCCAATCCGGCAGCCGTCAATCCCGCAGACAGCGCCATTGCTAACATGCTGCTAGAATTGCGAGAATCTTGTCCAATCACTACAGGACCGATAGTCGCGGCATTTGCCAATAAGATCCGTCCTGCCCAAAAACCAACCTGTAATGCCAATGGCGCACTCAGCAGTTCTCCTGCCCGGCCCCGAATGCCATCGGTGCCAAACAATCGGCTTTCAGGCAAAGACAGCATTCCAGCCGAAAAGCTTGCACTTGCATCCGCTACTACGTTGTCTGTATCTTCAGACAATTTATGGGTCAGGGACTCCATAGGTAGGGCGATACTGCCCACTTTCTGCAATCTGACAGGGGTCGAAACCATAGATTAACTCCGCACACTACACACAGAGGAAGATAACACTTTCTTTAGAAAAAGCCGCCTAAAAGATGATAAAGATCTAAAAAAAACGGTGAATCCGATGGCGAGATCACAGCCAGGGATCACCAGTCACCCTTCTATCTTCTGTGTCAGATAAGTCTATCCGGATTAAACTCCGACCTGAGTCAGCAACGGCTCCATCTTCTCCCAGGTTAGCCCTTGCTGAATATACTGAGGTGCGTCGGGATTGTAGGGGCTGCGGAGGCGATCGATCGCGATAATATCAGCACCGTCTGGTAGCACAGGCACATCGGGATCGGATGCAGTAGACCGAGTTAAAGAACTGGAAAAGCCTTTAAAGACAGCCACTTCATCCAGTTCTTCGCCAATGTTTGCTCTGACTAGCAGCAGTTCTTGAGGTCGCTTGAGAGTATATTGCTCTAACCGTAAGAGTTTATTCATACTGATTACTCATACGCCTTACACGCCCGTTGCAGAACGCCCCTGTTTGCCAAATCGAACAAACACAAAATAGCCTAAATATAAAACGTAAATGACTAACGCCATGGTGGCTAGCAGCCCAATTGTGTAAGGCTTCATGCCGCTAATCAAATATTGTTTAAATATCCACGGTGGTTGAAGCCAAATATTACAGAATGGCTGGTCGATCAGTTGCTTAGAAGGCAAAAATGCACATTGAAGCGCAGGAATTGCAGCGATCGCGCCCAGCAAGGTGTAAAGCGTTACTCCCCAGCGCCATGAGCTAAACGCCAGCTTCAATTGACTCTTGGGTTGTTCATTGATCTCGTAATTCAAATCGACCCAAAACCATAAGGACAGCGGGATCAGAATTCTGGCAATCCAACCCGTCAAAAAACCTAAGGGAATTGCGGCGATGAGTAACCCTACCGTAATGACAAGTAGGCTAGCAACACGCCAATAAATAATCAGCAAATGCTGAATCGATTCAGATTTTTGGATAAATGCCCAAATGAGTAGCGCTAATGGAAACAGAACTGTAAATAAAACAGCCAGCCGATAATCAGTCCAAACGAGAGAAGGTAGCCAAGACGGGCTTTGCATAACGAATAGGAAAAACAAGAAACGATCACAAAAAATAAAGTAGCCTGAATGCTAATTTGCATCCAAACTACTTTATAAACCTGAGAGACTATAGATCAACCCATAGCCAGAAAAAAGTGTGTTTAATCGTCATAAATGCGGCATTCAGCAGCTTCAGGATTATCATCACAATATTTTTCAAGGGAGTTTTTAGGCTTCACTTGTTTCTGATGAGAAGCCTCTGCTTGCAATTCTTCAACTGCATCCCAAGCAGCAGCACACTCTGGTGAGGTGCCCCCTTTGATATCGCAAACTTCGCGAGCTTCTTGTAGCTCTTCTTCAATTTTTTGCTTAATGTCGCTCATGATGGATACTTTCCAGACAACTTTTTAAGGAGATTAAGAGTGTGGTGAGCTACCTCAACCGTCAGCGATAAATGTATCCCACTATAAGCAGAATGATGAACAGGTCAATGATTCATGTACCGATTAGGTTACATAAGGTAAACACTTTAGATAAGTGCCAATGCTAGTGTAACGCGAAGTAACCCTTCCTTGAATAAAGGCTTTACCAGAAGGGACAGTTCAACGGCTTTTTTAAGCCCTATTCTTTGCAGGAATATTCTCTATTGCCTCGTTTGCACGACTTTTGTTTTGCAAGGAACTATTTTGAGTTTTGAGATTGGTACTTATGCCACGCTATTTTGCATTTGCCGATCTGCGATCGCAGATCGCATTTAACTAACTGGCTGCTTTTAAGGCATTGGGAGGTGATAGTAGCAAGTGAGGATGGAGTCGATCTCTTCTTTGCCAGTCGCGATCGCGTTTACTTTTTCGCAATGGGCTGGATCAATCAGGTGCCTGAGGGGTTGCTCTACGCTGTTAAAATGCTGCATTGCTTCTGAGGCTTGGCGATCCCATTCAGGATAATAGTGCAGCATATCATCGGGCATGACTTTGGTGCGGGTAGTGTTTGGCTCAGGAAAGCAATAAAAGGGCTTGTCTAGGTTGAAGTAGCCATAGTCATCTGTAATCTCATCGCCGGGGAAGATATCTCTGGCGGCAAGCTCAAATTTATAAGGAGTGGCGATCAGGGTCGAGTTGAAGCTGTGGTTGACGTAGCGGGCAATATCCCAACACAGGATATATTGCCCATGTTCGTCGCGAAAACAATATTTCAGCAGGCGATCGCGGATCAGCAAGTCCAAAGACATAATGTAAGCTTCGTCAAATTTCTGATCTAGCTCATCCAGAATCCAGGTAATGGTGCCTTTGGGAATGAATTGAGTTGCAAACACACCATAACCAATGGATTCGTCAATGAATCGAAGTTCTGTATGTGGATGCATCATTGTCGTTAGTAGCCTTCCTCTTCGTATTCAGGAGTTTTTGTTTTTTCGGGAATATTGACACGAGGGGCATTGTAGCTACTCGCTTGCTTATCTGCCCAAGCATCTTCCTCTAAATCGTCGAAGGGCGCGTCATACTGATCGTCATAATCATCGTCGTAGTCGCCTTCGCTGTAAGGCTGGGCTTGGGGTTCACGCTCGTAGCGATCGCTAGCGGTTTTTTCACTCCAGTTGTCGCCTTCATCTTCATCTTCATCCTCCTCATCGTCGTAATAAAGCGGTTCTGCACGACGCTCTTGCTGACGGATTTGGCGAGGTTCTGGCTCTCCCCAATTATCTTCATCCCAAGTTTCTTGAACGACTGGCTCCCGCTGCCGCAGTTGAGCATTTACAGGGGTTCGTAAGCCTGTTCCAAGTTGATTTTCAGACCGCATGGGGGCGATGTAGCCATCCTCATCGTCTCGCTCCCAGGGTGGGCTACCGATGCCTAACCGCTCTAATACACCGACTGATAGCTGGATTAGACGATCTTCCGAGCCTTCAAACACAATCAGGCGATCGGGTCCACTGCTGACAATTTCTTCGATCGGCAGTTCATAGGTGCTGACCACTTGATCGGGAATCAAGGGAACGCCGATGGACGCGATGATTAAGGATGTGACTTTGCCGTCGTCCACATCAAATTTGAAGCCGCGTACTTTTCCCAGAAGTTCGCCTGTTTCGGTGATCACTTCACAGTTAATCAAGCTACTGTAATTTTCTGTATCAATTTCTTCGATTACATCTTCATCGTCTACCAGAATGACATCGCCAATTTGCCGAATGCTGGTCAGCAGCATGGGTTGGGGAGTGCCATAAAGCAGATTGGGACGAAGACTCAGCGCCACGACTTCGCGCTGGTCAATATCGACCCAAAGTTGACTGACTACGCCAAGTTTTTTTCCACTATCACGGGTGACCACTAATGTACCCAGAATGTCAGACCGTTGGCGAATTGCTTCAGATGCCATTTATTTTTTCCCGAATCCTAACCCGCGAATCATGTTAGATGTTACATCAAATCACAAAGAGGCTCTTTGTGGAACTAGGTCAATTCCTAAAACTTGGGTGAACGCACCACGAGCTTGGGTCACACCAATCTGGCGCTGGGCAGATTCAATCATGGGACGACGAAGGCTCACGACAATAAACTGCGCCTGCTGCGATTGCTGTTTGATCATTCTAGCTAATCGCTCTACATTTGCCCCATCAAGAAACATATCGACCTCATCGAAGGCGTAAAACGGCGAGGGGCGGTAGCGTTGGAGGGCGAAGATAAAGCTGAGGGCGGTGAGGGATTTTTCGCCGCCGGACATGGATGCAAGCCGCTGAATAGGCTTGCCTTTGGGATGGGCAACCAAGTTTAAGCCGCCGTTAAACGGATCGGTGGAGTCATCCAGTTGCAGGTGCCCGTCGCCATCGGAGAGGATGGCAAAAATGGATTGAAAGTTTTCGTTGACGGCATCAAAAGCTTCTTTGAAGGCGCGTTGTCGAAGGGTGGTGAAGTTTTCGATGCGGAGCAGGAGTTCGGTACGCTCTTCCTCTAAGGTGCGGAGTTTTTCGCTGAGTTCATCTAGTCTGGCTTGGGTGCGATCGTATTCTTCCAGTGCCAACATGTTGACTGGTTCCATTGCTTGAAGGCGCTTTTGCAGCGATCGCAGTTCTTGCTGAAGTTGTTCTAAACCAATGTCGTCGGGTACGTCGGGCAGGGGATCGGGCAGATTGGCGTGTTGAGTCTGCACTTGCTCTTGCAGGGCGATCAGTTGTTCCCGGCGGGTTTGCTGAGTTTCCTGAACTTTCTGCCGATCCCATTCTCGTTGTTGGTGCTGCAATTGCCGATCGCGCAGGTGGCGTTCGGCGCTGTCTCGTTGCCCTTTTTCGGCTCCCAATCGCTTTTCCAAAGAAACCTGGGTCGATCGCGCTTCGGTAATCTGGTCGTTAATGGTGGCTTGCTGGGTGCTGAGCGTGGCTTGCTGCTGGAGTTGGACAGTTTGCTGGGTGCGGTAATCCTGGAGGCGTGCCTGAGATTGAGCGATTTTCTCTGCCAAGCGTTGGCATTGGTTATCTAAATCGCGCAGGCGTTGTTCGACGGTTCGTAGTGCCAGTTCTTTTTGGCTGAGGTCGGCTTCTTGCGATCTCAGGGTTGCTTGAATTTGTTGCCATTCGCTGTGGGTGTGGGATTGTTCTAACTCGGTTAGGGTTTGTCGCAATTGGTGCAACTGGGTTGATTGCGCTGGGATCGCTGCTTCTAAGGCATGTAAGCGGGTTTGGGCGGTGGTGAATTCTTGGGTTTGCTGGGTCTGCTGGGAGTTGAGGTGAGCAACGTTGGCTTCTAGGGTTTGCAGGTCTTTGGTCAACTGGTTTTTTTGAATCTCAGTTTCGCGGTGCTGCTGGCGGTGTTCCGTGAGGGCTTGCGTCCGCTCTCGCACTAGATCGGTGGCGCGATGGATGCTGTTGTCGCAGTGGATCAGGATGCGATCGATTTCCTGGAGGCGATCGCGCAGCGCTTTGACTTCATCGGAGTCCCCTGCATCCATGGTGCCAAAATGGAGGGCTTGGCGGGTGTTGTTGCTACCGCCCGTCATTGCCCCGGAGGATTCCAGCAGGTCGCCGGTGATTGTGACAATCCGGTAGTCGCCCAAGTGACGACGGGCATCGCTGAGGGTTTCAAATACAACGGTGGAGCCGAAGACGTAGGCAAAAACATCTCGATAGCGATCGTCAAATTCGATCAGGTCGAGGGCGTAACCAATGCAGCCAGCCAGCGATCGCAGGGTGCCCCGGTTGGGCGATCGCCCTGGTTGAATTTTGTTTAGCGGCAGGAAGGTGGCGCGTCCGGCTTTGCGCTGTTTCAGCAGTTCAATGGCGGCGGCGGCAACGCCATCATCGTCCACCACGAGATTTCCTAATCGGGCACCCGCAGCGGTTTCCAGCGCCAGTCGATAGCGTGGCTCCACTCGTCCCAGTTGGGCAACCAAGCCGCAAATACCGGGCAGGTTCATTTGCAGAATGAGTTGCGTGGCATGGGTGCCTTGGGCTTCTTGGAGAGCCTGAGTTTGAGCTTCTAGCTTGTCGAGACGGCGCTGTTTTTCCCGCTGTTCATTTAGCAGGCGATCGCGGGTTTCTTGCTGAATTTGTCGTTCTTGCTCGGCATTTGCCAATCCTTGCGCCAAAGATTGAATCTGTTCTTGGGATGCAGCAAGTTGAGTTTCCACTATGGCTTGCTGGGTCTTTTGCTCCTTAAGCTGCTGTTCTAAAGTTTGTTGGCTTTGGGTTTGCTCTTGGATTTGGCGCTCTAATCGGTGGATGCGCTCTTGCAGTTGGGCTTGCTCCGTGCGCTGAGGATCTAGAATTGCCAAAATTGCATCAATTTGGTGACGCAGATCGGTTTGCTCTTGCACCCAGGCTTCGGCACTGGCGGCACTGGCACTGGCGGCTTCGCGGCTGTGGTTTAGCTGTTGGTGGGCGCGATCGCGATCGACCTTCAACGTGACAAAATCCCGTGTCTCTAATTTACTTTTCTCTTGGGTCAGAGCATCCAACTGCTGTTGCTGCTCTTGTCGTTCTTGCTGAATCCGGCTCAGATTCACTGTCAATTCACGGCTGGCAGTTTGCAAATCTTGCTCTTGCCGCTGCAATTGGCGCAGTTCAGCTTCGCGGGTTGCCAGAGTTGCCTGCAATGCCAATAGCTCTTCTTCACCCAAGGCTTTAACACGGGCGTTCAGTTGATCGAGCGCAGTGGTGGCTTGCTGAATTTCGCTGGCAAGAGCCGCAAGCTGTTCAGTCAGATCCGCGATCGCCCGTTCGTCACTGCCAAGCTGCTGTTGAAGCTGCTGTACGGCACGGGTCGATTGGCGATATTGAATCACCGTCTCCCATTGCTCCTTGCGCTGTAGCTCTTGCCTGAGCTTTTGATATTTTTCGGCTTTGATCCGGTCTTGGGCAAGGCGATCGCGCTGGTCGATCAGTTCTCGCTCAACGATGTGATATTTGTCTTCCCGATCTTTGACTGCATTCAGTTTTTCTCGCGCCTGCACTATCTTGCGATCGAATGCCGCTACGCCTGCTAGTTCATCAATAATTTCCCGGCGCTCCCGCGAGTTCATCGAAATAATGCGGGTTACATCTCCTTGCAGCACAACGTTGTAGCCTTCAGGATAAACCCGCAGCCGATTTAGAGAGTCGTGCAGTTCTGTGAGGGTGCAGGGTTCGCCATTGATGTAATAGTTCGAGGTGTAGGTGCCCTGCTGAGTCACCCTTAGCTTGCGGGTAACGCTCCATTCTCGCGCTGCGTGATGCCCGTTCCCGTTGCCATTTGCGCCGTTCTCAGCCTGTCCGTTAAGCTCCGCACCACTCAATAAATCGGACTCAGTCACCATTGAACCGTCCACATTGACCGATTGTTCAATTTGATCATCCATCGACAGCGGCTCGTCCGTCAGGTCAAAGGTGACGGTGACGCTGGCTTCTACGGTGGAACGGTTGCGCGTCGTTTGGGTCTGGTTTACCAAATCAGGAAGTCGCTCTGCACGCATTCCTTTAGAGCCTGCTAATCCTAAACAAAACAGCAAGCCATCGATCAAATTAGACTTGCCTGATCCGTTTGGACCTGACACCACGGTAAACCCTGGCAGCAAGGGGATTGTCACCTTGCCGCCAAAGGATTTGAAGTTAGAAAGTTCCAGGCGTTTAATATACACAGCCTGTCAGGTTTAGGGTTTAGAAAAGGGCGATAAGTCGTGTTAAGTGTAATTGCTAACTGTGAAACTAAACAAAAATCTCGAAATCCCCCTTTCTTATAGCACAAACCAGAACAAGCGTCCTATAAAAAACTACATTGCGCCGGATTTTTTGTTGAAAATGACCAGAATGGTTTTGACAATTAGCTCTAGGTCATATTTCAAGCTCCAGTTTTCCTGATATTTCAGGTCAAGCTGCACGATATCTTCAAAGTTTTTCACGGACGATCGCCCATTAACTTGCCATTCTCCCGTCATACCGGGTTTAATATCCAACCGCTGCCACTGGGGAATCTCATATTTGTCTACTTCATCGGGTGTAGGCGGACGGGTGCCCACCAAGCTCATTTCACCCTTCAGCACGTTCCAAAATTGGGGCAGCTCATCCAAGCTGGTTTTTCGTAAAATCCGACCGACGCGGGTAACACGGGGGTCGTTCTTTGCCTTAAAGATCGCGCCTTCGGCATCATTTTGAACGAGGTGCTTTTTGGCTTCGGCATCGGTCACCATTGACCGAAACTTCCACATTTTGAAGCGCTTGCCCATTTGAGAGCAGCGGACTTGCCCAAAAAAGAGGGGACCGGGGCTATCGAGCTTGATGGCGATCGCGATCGGAATAATCACGACACCCGTAATTGCTAATCCCACAATGGAACCCACAATATCAATCATCCGCTTGGGCACCGACTTGACAGAAGGATGGGTAATAAACGGCTGCTCATCCGCTTTAACCATATTTCTCAGGCGCTGCGGCATTAACCTGCCAGGAGCGCCCTCAGCAACCCTTTGTGCCGGGTTTTCAGATAGAGTTGTGGACTGAGAATGAGAATTTTGAGAATCTCCGGCGGAGGCAGCGAACCCCGATGGCACTCCTTGCTCAATCACAAAAAATGTATCTAAATCAGCCAAAGCAAGAGCAGACATCACTTGGGGCGGAACGTTTTGTAGCACGAGATTAAACCCTGTTTTTTGCGCCATTTTGCGACTGGCAACTAGGGCACCAATGCCGCTGCTATCCATAAACTTCGTTTCGCTGAAATCAAGCGCAATGCGCGTTAAGTCGGGGTTATTTTGGCAAACGTCTTGAAAACTCTGCTTAAATTCCACTGCTTTTTTGACCGTAAAAACGGGTGGAATACGGATAGAGCAGGCGTGATCCAATATCGTTACTTGACTAGGGTTTCCGTTAGATTCAACCACAGCGCTAGCTCAACTTATGTAAGTGGACTATAAAGCAATTGGTAGATAAGGCAGCATATCGAACTGAAATATACTGTAATGTTGCACCCTGCATCTTAATCACGAGATTACTCAACGGGTTATGAAAATTGAAATAGTTTGTAAACTCTTGATCTCGCTTCACCAGCATTCACCTATTCAATGATCCTCACAGTAAAATCTAATCATTGGTGCGATCGCTTCCACCCTTTAGCAACGAAATCAAGTCCATAGAAACGCTGCCAGAAGCGATCTACAGTTCTAGTAGATCGCACCTTCGTCAGGAAAAACAACAGAAATCTACCTCCTGTGGCTTCAACATAGCGCGGCTGAGGACGACGGGTATTAAGTGCTTTGATAATAGCCCCAGCGACTCGCTCCGAAGTCCAAGCATTGGCGCTTGTTTGCTGCTCTAGCGCCTCCATTTTCTGAAAAGCTGCATGATCGGGCGTAGTTTCTGGATTAGGAAATATCTTGGTGATCTCTTGCCGCACCACTTCAAAAAAGTTTGTGCTAACGGGACTGGGTTCAATCACACTCACCTGAATGTTAAAAGGTTGCAGTTCCATCCGCAGGGTATCGCTGAGGGCTTCTAGGGCAAATTTGGAAGCACTATAAAGTCCACCCAAGGGAGAGGCAGTTCTGCCCCCAATGGAACTGATGTTGATAATTTTGCCGCCGCCGCGATCTCGCATTGCCGGAATTAGCGCTTGTATCAGAGTCAGGGGACCCAGTACAGTCACTTCAAACTGCCGACGAGCAGCCTCCGGAGGCACCAGTTCTAAAACCTCCATTTGCCCATAGCCTGCATGATTGACGAGGGCATCCACCTGCCCAAACCGATTTAACGCTGTCTTTGCTAACGCTTGCACCTGATGGATATGAGCCAGGTCAGCAGCATCGGTGAGAGCTTGTGACCCAGAGGCATAGCACAGAGTTGCCACAGCATCGAGTTTTTCGAGGTTACGAGCCGCTAGAACTAATCGAATGCCTGGGTATTGCTGGGCTAAAACCTGTGCCAAGGATGCACCGATTCCGGTAGAAGCGCCCGTAATCAGGATGACTTGTTCGGCAAGATTAGAAGATGGAGGCATGAATTACGAGGAAACCAATCAATAAGATCAGGACGCTACTATCTTGGCATTCTGTGGAATGAATCGCACTTATTGTGCCCGTAAGATAAAGAGTTTCAACGTATCTTCATTAAATATTTTAGGGGGTCGGGTTTCAGGGGTCGGGTTTCAGGTATCCGAATGAACATCAGGCAAGCGGAAGAAGCTGTAAATGTTTTTTCCGCACTCTGTACCCCGCACCCTGCGCCCGCATCTACTGCCTTTCAGGCAAATTTACACCCCATCACTGTGCTTCAGTCGGCTCTTCAGACGGCGTTTGAAGGTACGAAGACCACCTAAGCCCAACACAGCACCTAAAATAGTTGCAGGTTCGGGAACTGCGGCGGCAGGAACTGATGTGATGCCGATTGGACGTAGCAAACTGCCATCGGTAAACAGGTTACCTAAGAAACTAGAGGCACTTCCCTGGGCTTGGTCAAATGCCAGAATTGAGCCAATGTTTTGGTTGCGGGTATCAAACCCGATCGCATACAGGTCGCTGCTATCCGTACCAAACGTCAGACTGCCAACGTAGTTTTTGCTAGGAATGGTGCCGGTGTAATTGGTGGATAGAATGCTCAAAAGAGTTCCGGCAAAGTCATACTGGCGGATGCCACCCGCAAAATCACTCACGTAGAGGCTTTGAGCATCGGGCGCGATCTCCAACCCCAAGAGGCTGATAAATCCCGGTGATTCTGGTAAGAGTGCGGGTTTATCAATAAAGATGGTGGGTGTGGTGGTCGGTGATAACCCCAATACTTGCTCTGGGCTGTAGCGCAGAACTTGACTGGCATAGGGAAACCCTAGACTGCCGTTGGTCAGATTAGCCGTGCCCTGCGTGGTGACATATAAACTGCCATCGGGGGCAAACAGCAGACCATTTGGACCATTCAACCCGTTGAAACTCCCTAAGCCGCCATTGTTATCAGAAGCAAAAACACTTAAAAAACTGCCTGTTGTTCCATCAAATTTAAGGATTTGATTGCTACGAAAACTACTGACATACAGGTTGCCATCAGGTCCGAAAGCGTTGCCATAGGGACGAGTTAGCCCATTACCAGCAGCAGCCACTCCCAAGTATTGCCCATAAGGATTGAATCGAAGTACAGCGGAATTGGTGGGATAAAGGGGATCTAATATATTGCCGCCACTGTTGCCCCCCACACTGACATACAAATTGCCATCAGGTCCGAAGGTCAGATCGTCCGGATCTTCTAGTCCATTGATTCCAGGACTGGTAAAGTCTCCTAAGAAGGTTCCAGTAATCTCATCGAAACGAATAATGCTATCGCTCGCACTATTCCCTACTAGCAGAGCCGCGTTTGCTGACGTTGAAGTGATACCTAAGAGCGCAAAAACACTGAAGGCAACAGAAGCTTTGAATGAATTGATCATGAAGTTTTCAAATCAGTACGATACATACGTCGATTGTCGAAGTCTACGTATATCTACGATGTATTCAAAACAACAGAAGTCTAGAGTAGTCTGTAAAGATACGGTGAAGTCACCTTAAGGTTTACGATCGCTTGATGATCCACTCAACCACTTGCTGGCTTAGACGAAAGTTTTATCTATGAAATCCTTGCTAATGAATCTTAACCAAGTCACCATTCCGTCAATCAATGTTGAAGCATCAGTAACATTTTATCAACGTCTGGGTCTAGTCCAGATTGTCGCTGGTCTGCCAGATTATGCCAGGTTTGAATGCCCAATAGGTCGAGCCACATTCTCGATTCATCGAGTTGATCGCCTGCCTACTCAACCGGGCGTGGTGGTGTACTTTGAATGTGATCACTTGGATGCAACTGTACAGGAACTCAAGCAAGCAGGAATAGTGTTTGACTCAGATCCTCAAGATCAGCCCTGGTTATGGCGTGAAGCCTATCTACATGACCCCGATAGTAATGTGATTTGCCTCTACTACGCCGGAGAGAACCGTCTCAATCCTCCTTGGCGACTATAGTTTTTATGCTTTCTTCACAATCCACTCAACTACTTGCTCTCCCAAACGGAGATTATCAAGGCGATCGATTTCTCGAATGCCCGTGGGACTGGTCACATTTACTTCGGTCAGGTAGCCGCCGATAATATCAATCCCGACAAAAATTAACCCATCGCGGCGCAGGGTGGGCGCAAGCTGAGTGCAAATATCTAATTCGCGATCGGTAATCTCGGTTTGGGCAACTCTGCCGCCCACTGCCATATTGCCGCGAAATTCTTTTCCGGTAGGAATGCGGTTAACTGCCCCAATCGGTTCACCATTCAACAAAATAATCCGCTTGTCTCCCAATTTGGCTTCCGGCAGATAGGTTTGCACCATCACGGGCACTTGCCCTTGAAAGGTGCTGATTTCGACCAGAGAATTGAAGTTGCGATCGCCCGGATCAAGAAACAAAATCCCTTCCCCCGCCTTGCCACCCAACGGCTTGATGATGGCGGCTCCTTGGCGCTCCAGAAATCCCCGAATTACCTGTTTATCTTGACTCACAATGGTTTCAGGAATCGCTTCAGTAAATTGCAGCGCATACATTTTTTCATTGGCAGCCCGAATTCCTTGAGGCGCATTAATTACCAGGGTTTTTGCCGGATCAACGTAATCCAAAATGTAAGTCGCGTAGAGATAGGGAACCGTTACCGGAGGATCAGTTCGCATAAAAACGGCATCCATTTCTTCTAAAAATCGCCGTTCTGGTTGACCCAGTTCAAACCAGGGATCTACTGCGACCCAAAGTCCATCTACCAACGTGACTGGCGTAAGTTGCACGGGCTGAAGCAATGCTGAGGCTTGACCATCACTCACTGCAAGCGAATTGACCTGAGTAATCCAAACCTCGTGCCCTAGGACTTGGGCGGCTTCCATTAACGCCACGCTGGTATCGTGACCAGGATCTAGGCGGGCGATCGGGTCAATGATAAAGGCAAATTTCACAGGTCGTTCCTAGATCTAAGGCAAATTATTTAACAGACAAGTATTGAGCATTATCAAACAAATCTACGAACTAACCTGCTAGTAAGGGATCAAGTTTGTTAGCAGAATTTAAGGCGTACAAATCATCGCAGCCGCCAATGTGTTGATCATTGATAAAAATCTGAGGCACCGATCGCCGTCCCTGAGATCGCTTTGCCATTACCGCCCGTGCTGCCTCATCTCCATCAATACAATATTCTGTAAACTCAACCCCTTTTTTTGTGAGCAGTGCTTTCGCCCGAATACAGAAGGGGCAGGTACTCCAGGTATAAACTTCCACGTTGACAGACATAGTTCTTTACATTGATTGTTTAAGCTTTATTCTACTTGGTTGTATGCGGTAGAGGTGCGACAGATTATATCTGGCTGAGGCTATGGAGGACTAGCAGGTAAGGGGATAGCAGGCACAGTTGGCATTGCAGGAACTACGGCTATCGTTAAAGACCGTTCTTCTACATCGCAGCCTTGGACTTGAACCAACACGGTAACCGGATCATTCATTAAAGTTTTGGCTGCTGTATACACAGCGCGATTGCTGGCAGAACTTCCTTGAGGGTTAATCTTGCCGCGATCGGCTTTCCAGGTGAACAGCACGGGCTTTCGATCTGGATTTTCCACTTGAACGATGATTGCCCGTTTTTCCCCGGCTGGAACCGCAATAGGAAGCCCTTCAGGCAGTTGAGGCTCCTCGGCAGCTAGCTCTGGACTGAGACTCAGCCTGTTAACAGAAACACTCAGAATTCTGGCTGTGCAAACGTTGCTCAACGGGTCAACCTTAAACAAGGGTTGCAGAATTAAGTCCCAAGTTCCATAGCCAATAATTGCCGCGATCGCGATCGGCGAAGCAACTCGACTAATTTGATCAATCCACGACTGATTTTTTGGCATGAGATGAGGGACTAGTGCTAAACCACGCTGCATTTGACCCAATCAAACTTTGGTAATCAAGCCTCTTCGCTTCAAGGATCATCTTTGCTGATTTGGGGCTGCACTGCTTGAGAATTCTCACCCTAGTATAGATTTCTGTAATGATGATGTAGTTCTAATCGATCGCATTCTTAATCTTGAAAAGAAGCCGTACAGCAGCGGCGTTATTGCAACGTTCCAGTTTGATTGTTTACCCGTTCTTCATCCAGTTTCACTATGCATCCAAATCGCATTGAGCCTCAGCCCGGTCAAGAATCTGTGTGGGATTATCCCCGTCCTCCGCGATTGGAAGAAACTGCAAAACACATCCAGATTATTTTTAATGGAGTGGCGATCGCCGATACCCATCAGGCTAAACGAGTGGTGGAAACTAGCCATCCCCCTGTTTACTACATTCCCCCCGCCGACATCAAGCTGGAATATTTGGTGAAAAGTCCACGTTCCACCTACTGCGAATGGAAAGGACAAGGCGCTTACTATACAGTTGTGGTTGGGGATAAGCAAGCTGAAAACGTGGGCTGGTACTATCCGCAGCCTACAGAAGACTTTGCCGACATTAAGGATCACGTTGCTTTTTATCCAGCCCCCATGGATGCCTGCTACGTCGATGGCGAAAAAGTGGAGCCTCAACCTGGTGGATTCTATGGCGGCTGGATTACCAGTGATGTGGTGGGACCCTTTAAGGGCGCGGCTGGAAGCTGGGGCTGGTAAGTCATGTCTATAGTTGTCTTTGGCAGCCTGAATATGGATTTGGTGGTGCAAACACCCCGCTTACTTCAGTCAGGTGAAACGCTGATTGGCTCGGATTTTTACACAACACCGGGCGGCAAGGGCGCAAATCAGGCGGTGGCGGCGGCAAAGTTAGGCGTTCCGACAGAAATTATTGGTCGAGTAGGAGATGATGCGTTTGGGCTGGAGCTTTTAGCCGGGTTGAAAGCCGTCGGCGTTGGAACGGATGGCGTTCTGGTGGATGCGACTCATTCGGGCGTTGCGGTGATCACGGTGGCGGCAACGGGTGAGAACCAAATTATTGGGGTGTTTGGGGCAAATGGCAATGTGGATGAGACGAATGTAGAGCGGCTGAAGACTAGGCTGGCTGGCAATAAACTATTACTGTTGCAGTTGGAAGTGCCGATCGCAGCGGTAAAACAGGCGGCGCAAGTGGCTCATGAGGCAGGCGTGCAGGTGATTCTCGATCCGGCTCCGGTGCCCGCTGAGGCGATCGCGGCTTTATATCCGTTTATCAATATTCTTGTGCCCAATGAAATAGAAGCGGGACAGTTGGTTGGGTTCCCGGTCAATTCTCCTGAAACAGCGGCACTGGCGGCTAGAGCGCTGCAACAACAGGGTGCAAAAACGGTGATCGTGAAACTGGGCGCTCAAGGAGTATTTTGTGCCACGCCCGATGAAACATTTTTCGTTCCGGCGTTTGCAGTCGAGGCGATCGACACCGTAGCAGCGGGAGATGCCTTTGCGGGAGGCTTGGCAGCGGCTTTGATAGAAGGTGTCTCACTCCAGCAGGCGGTGATTTGGGGTGCGGCGGCTGGCGCTCTGGCGACCACAAAAAAAGGGGCGCAAGCTGCAATGCCCGATCGCCCCACCTTTAATTCATTTCTCACAGCCAATGGAGTAACGCTTCCCTAGCTAACACCTAAAAGCTCCACATCGAAGATCAGAGTGGCATTTGGCGGAATTACTCCACCCGCTCCACGCTCGCCATAGCCTAATCCGGGTGGAATCACCAACTGACGACGACCGCCCACTTTCATGGTAGAAAGCCCTTCATCCCAGCCTTTGATCACTTGTCCAGCCCCTATTTTGAAGCTAAATGGAGCGCCGCGATCGCGAGAGCTATCAAACTTGGTGCCATCTTCCAGAGTGCCGATGTAATGCACACTCACAGATTGTCCTTTGACCGGAGCAGCACCCGTGCCTTCAACCATATCAAGATACTTTAGACCAGAGGCAGTTGTGACGTAATTTTTAGAAGCTTCCACTTTTTTTGCAGTTGTAATGGGGATTTCAGAAGATTGCGCGATCAGTTGGGCAGACTGAGGCAGAGTGACTTCAATCGGCTCTGTCGTTGGCAGTTGAGACGCGATCGCGGTTGGTTGAGTACCGCCAAACTGAGCAACTACCAGCACCAGCACACATGCCAGCATCACTCCTACACTGACTAAAATCTCTTTCACAGCAAGCCTCCTGTATCGTCTCTGTTTACAGTCAGTCGTTGCAACAACGCTAACGCTTAGACATTGTAACCATTTCAGGGTTCGTTCGATCTAGTGAATTAGTTCACAGGTTCAGCTTGCGCTCTGAGGCTTTTCGGAATTATTAAGCGGCTGCCAGCGATAGCGCCAGCGCCACATCAAAGTAGGATTTTCCACCTGAATTGCCTGCGATTACTTGAAACGGCGCATCCGGTTCGCCAAACTGATCCAGGACGATCGCTGCCCCCGAAAAGTTGTGGTTTTGGGTGTAATCATTCAGGGTGATCACCGTTTTCAGCCCCGCTTGAGCCGCAGATTTTAAGCCCTGCTGCGAGTCTTCCAACGCCAAACAATCTTCTGGGTTTAGCCCCATTTTTTCCAGCGCATATAAATAAATATCAGGAGCAGGCTTTTTCGCCGGAACAATATCACCCGCCGCGATCACTTCAAACCAGGAAAGGCTATCGGGTGCGAGGGCAGCTTCTAAGAGTGCCGTTACGTTTTCTGGCGTGGTCGTTGTAGCGATCGCTAGTCTAATTCCCGCTTCCCGCGCTTCTTGAATCAGCCGTCGTACCCCCGGACGCAAAGGAATGCTGCCAGCCTGAATCAACGCCTTATAGTGCTTCGTTTTCAGCTTGTGAATCGTCGCTGCCCAAGTAGGCGCATCCGTAGCTAAGGGATAATCAGGCTGATCTTCCTTCAAATATCGCTGCAATCGCTCTTTGCCGCCCGTAGTTTCCAGCAACTCCCCATACCGTCTCACCGTCCATTCCCAATCCAAACCTGACTCCGCAAAGGCTCGGTTAAAGGCAAGGCGGTGTCCATCTCGCTCGGTGTCGGCAAGGGTTCCGTCTACATCAAAAATGAGGGCTTGAAGCATAGTTTAGGTAGCGGGTAATAGGGAATAGAGAACAGCGCGTAGTAGCGGGGCACGCTGAATGACTGAGCTGGGATAAAGACGACGCAATGTGATTCTGGCATCATCTCATCATCTATAGTGCGACGCAATGTGATGAGTGTTGAGGCAGTATTTGGCTAGGGCTGTCATCACAATTTGGAGCGCTTGAATCGATTAAGGAACTCTGGTGTGACAATGCCTTTGGGAAAAAAGATGGTGCCCACTACAATGATTAGCCCAAATAAAATCAAGCGGCTGTCTCGCAAAAATTGAGCCAACCACAGCGGCAACCCCGGAATATCTGCCATTGCGCGCAGCACTTCTGGCAACGCGGTGAACACCATGCCGCCCAATACCGGACCCCAAAAAGTGCGGGAGCCGCCAATTAGCACATAGGTAAGATGGACAATGCTGACATCAAACGTGCCTTGACGGCTGTTCCAGGTGTTGAGAAAGTGAGCGCTGAGGGCACCCACCATGCCTGCCAAAACTGCGCCTAGCACAAATGCGAGAACTTTGAAATAGGTTGGGTTAATTCCCATGGCATCGGCGGCGAGTTCATCTTCACGAATGGCGATAAAGGCTCTGCCCACCCGAATTTTTTCCAGCCGATACAGAAACACCATGCTGAGCAACAGGAGTGGCAGGGTAATCCACAGATATTCAATCGGTTGGGCAAAAGGCTGAGGAATGCCAAAGATCCCGACTGCGCCCCCTGTAATCTCTAGGTTGAAACAGAGAATTCGCAGAATTTCGACAAAGGCGATGGTGGCGATCGCGAGATAAATTCCCCGCAGCCTCAATGCTGGAATGCCCACTACAAAGCCTAGCAACCCATTCACTAAACCCGCTACCAGCATGACTAGCAGCACTAGCAGAATTGGATAGGGTTGCCCTGGCTCAACTGGAAACACTTTGGTGGATGCGATCGCGGCAATATATCCCCCTACCGCATAAAACCCTGGACTTGCCAAAGACAATTGCCCTGCCATCAGCGGCAGATACAGGGATAATCCCAACATTGCCCCAAACGTCATGGAAACAAGCAGAAATCCATAGGTTGCAAAAAAATCAGTCATTAAACCTTTTGAATTATCTTCCGTCCTAGCAAACCTTGGGGACGCACCAGTAGCATCATAAACAAAATGCCATAGGCGATCGCATCTTTATAAGCCGAATAGTCAGCCGGAACAAAGGCTTCGATCAAACCAATTACCAATCCGCCTACCATTGCACCAGGAATGCTGCCCAATCCACCCAGCACAATCACTGCCAATCCTTTCAAGCCATAGCCAATGCCAAAATAGGGTCCCACAATGCTGACACTAGAGCCAACCAACGTTCCTGCAATTCCCGCTAGAAAACTACTCATAAAAAAAGTCAGCACCACAAAGCGATTCGTATCAATCCCTAGCAAACTGGATGTGGTGGCATCTTCTGCCACTGCCCGCATTGCCTTGCCATATTTAGTTGTGTTGATTAAGTAAGTCAACACGGTCAAAATTATGGCGGATATGAGAAAAATTACAATTTGCACGGTGCGAATCGGAATTGGATTTTCTACCGTGCCAAAGTCGATGGCAGCAGGCAATTTTCCATAGGTATCATCGGGGAAGGTATAGCTTTCAGCGCCTACCCAGTATTGGATCAAGCTTACAATCATGAGCGCCACACCCAAGCTAGATACCACCGTGAGTAGGGGATCAGCTCCTCGCCGCCGCAACGAACGAAACGCAAAGCGCTCGATCGCCACTCCCACCAAGCCTGCAAGCACTCCGCCCAGTAATGTTGCCAGCCAAAACGGAAGGGCGATCGGTAGCTGAGCCGTTGCTAGCAAGCCATTAAACCCGACGGCTCCGCCCATTAGAAAGTAGGTGAAATAAGCGCCCAGAGTAAACACCGCCCCATGAGCAAAATTGATAATTCCCAGAATGGAAAAGATCAGCGTATAGCCCAAGGCAAAGATGGCATAAACACTCCCAATCGAAAGCCCATTGAGGAAATTTTGCAAAAACAGGGAGAAGGACATGTGGGAATGCGGAGCTAGGGGTTAGAGAATTGGTCAGAATGGAGTCTATCGGATGGGGACAAACATCACCAAAATATACGGCTCGAAAGCGATTTATGTTGTTTTTTCCAAAAGAATCTTCACGGCTTGTAGCATCACCTCTGGTTGATCGAGCCAGACAAAGTGACCGCTAGTTTCAGCTTGGAGTTGAACGCAATCTGTCGAAAGTTTCAATAGCTCGTGATGCATTTCATCGCGGAGCCGATTTGCAGATCCCAAAGGAATCAGCCGCGTCCAGAGGGATGGCTTGAAAAAGCTATTGGCTTTGATGCTGACTATGGGTAACGAGCCGAGGGACTCAATGGCTTGAAGCTGCCGACCGCTTGTTTCCAAACTCCACATTTCTTGAGCCATCGTGATCCAGTGCTTGGGGCGGCAAAACGATCGCGTGACGGGCTTCAAAATGCTGCTGGGATATTGCTTTAGCTCTGGCTTTAAGAGTTCAAACACTTTACACGCTTTCAGCAATCGAATAATTCCCAAAGCAGATCCCAGCACACACATAACAAAGCCAGAAACAAAAAATAGTTTTAATCCCTGCAACAATAGCGTCATCCGTAACATGCCGTTTTCATGCAAGCCATCGGTTAACACCAATCCCGCAACTTTTTCAGGAAACTGATGGGCATAGAGCCTCAAATTATAGCTCCCAAAAGAATTACCAATCAGCAGGTATGGAGGAGCAATATTAGCAGCGGTGAGAAGCTGATCGAGTTCGGTGACAAGCTGTTGACTGGTGCGAGCATGAGGACTGCGATCGCTCCATCCATATCCGGCGCGATCGTAACAACACACCCGACCCAACTTCGCCAATTCTGGCAATAAGAAATAGCCTTCAATACCTCCCAGGCTGTGATCTAGTACGATAGTCGGCTGAGTTTCAGAGTTGCCTGCGGTATACAAATGGAGTTTGTATCCACCTATATCAATGCGCTGACCGGGTGGCAATGTTTGATCTTCACGCCAGCAGGCGATCGCCTGATAAAGCGTCGTCACAATTAGCAATAAACTACTCACTGAATTGATTCCAGTCATGCAATGAACCATCCCTTGGTGTTTCGGCAGTGAGTCCGTTTGCGATTACAGCATTACTTCTTCCAAGGTGGTTTCGTGCCCATCTCAGTTAAGGCGGATAGTCCTAAATATAAGATGAGAACCCCTAATCCGATGAGGAAAGGCAGCGTATCGTCAGGCATCAGTGAATCCTTAGAACTCTATGTTTTTTGCACCTTTATATATGAAATGGCTCTGGCATTGTCATGACAAGCGATTGAGCATAAATACTCAGTACAGATACAATCAAAATTTCCTCGAAAATTTATAGACTAATTTGTATATATTTGTATAATTAGCTGATAGTAAAGAAACGTAAACTCTATTCATACTTCTATTCCGAATTTTTTTAATTCAGGCTGATCGAAGTATGACTGGAGAAACTCTTAAGCACTTGTATCCAATCTGGAGTTTTGCCATATGACCGTAGCACTGGGGCGCGCGCCTGCAAAACAAGGGCTGTTTGATGCTCTTG
>QBMH01000050.1 GCA_003249025.1 Leptolyngbya sp.
CCGATTCGTTGGTAACTACGATCCTGACCCGCCAATGGCTTCTCGCAAACAGCACGACAAACGACGCGATCGCCTGGAATTCACAATACAAACCTACAATGGCACCCTCGATTAGTTTTGTCAGTCAACCAGGTCTTAACTGTTGTCGCGATCGCGTAGTTGATTGATGGGCACATCTAATTATTTTGATGCTCCCGTCTCTATTTTTAAGTGTATCTTAAGCAGTTTTCTCTTCAATTTCAGCCAGCGATAAATAATGCCACTGACCCGGGGCTTCGCTAATTTCTAGCGCGAGTAAATGGGCTAATTTTTCGGCTTTTGGTTTATTGTCTTCCTGAAAATCGCAGACATGAATATCGACGGTTACCTTGCCTTTTTCAGTCCAAAAATGCAGTGCCACATGGGATTCTTCTAGCAGCACGATCGCCGAGATTCCTTGAGGCTCAAAGGTAAACGCCAGTTCGCCAACAACGGTCAACCCGGCTTGCTGCACAACCTGCTTGAGTCGTGCTAAAAAATCGGCGGCTGTCCAGGTATACACTGCTTCCGCCGCCGTCAAAATGGCAGACCAGTGATGCGATCGCAGAGGGGCTAGGGTTGGATCAATTGTAGGTTCAGTCATATACGCGCCGTCCATTCCCCGGAAGTAGCGTGAGGGAACTGGGGCGAATTTGTCGTCCTGCTGACACTTCAATCTCTCCGTCCCAATCTTCCACGGATAGCAGTTGGTCGCGATCGCCCGAATAATCGTAATAGCGGCAGTGTTGAGCTTGCTTATTCAGCGTGGTGCCAATGCGAGTCATACTGGCAGTTCCCGATTCTCTCAGGGTATACACTGTCCCCTCGTAGGTGATTTGTTGGGGCGGAGTGCCGCTGATCTCTAAGCCTGTAATGGTTTCCATCCAGCACACTTCGACGCGATCGTCTTCTTCCACAGATAGCCAGCGGACTTGATCGCCATCTTGCAGCATATAGTCCATCCAGGTATAGCCTTGGTCGTTGAAAGTTAATTGCCCTTCTACTACCCAATCAGCCCCTAAATATTGGACAATATCGCCAATTTGCAGACTAAACACGGTGCGATGTAGTGACGGTAAAGCGGGCTGATTTGAAGCTCCTAATAGCGGCTTACCTTGGCGTTGCCGCAGGACTAAAACGACTCCCACGATCGCGATCGCCCCAATTCCAATCCACAGCCACATCAACATTTTGTTTCCCTCTTGTGCTACTCGCAATTCACCATTCGCAATTCGTAATTCGTAATTTGTTTTTAGTCATAGGATGCCCAGCGTGGATCTGCCTGATAGTTGAGGATAACGGGCTGCGATAGCCGATTTACTTCCACATTGCCCAACTGAATGTCTTTGGGTAGTTGAAATAGGTTTTGCATGGTTGGCATATTTAAAAAACGGGTGGCAATAGGTAATTCCAGAGTGTTGGGTTGAATAGTGCTATAAGATGCCATGACAAAGCCCCACAGCCCAAAACTCGGCACATCCACCACATAGGGATAGACATTTAGCCCAACAGATTTCAAGGTTTCGGCAACACAAGCAAACGCTTTCGGGGCAAAAAATGGGCTAGATGCTTGGGTGACAAATACGCCATTAGGAGCCAAGCGAGTCAGCAACCGCTGATAAAACCCTTGGGCGTAAAGTTTAGCAATCACATCGCGATCGGGGTCAGGAAAATCCGCAATGATCACATCAAAGCGATCTCGCAGGGTTGGCGCAGTCACAAAAGCATCGGCTTGAATCACCTGTACGCGCGGATCGGCATAGGAATGATGATTTGCCTGTACCAAAAACGGATGATGCTTTGCTAAATTCACTACTGCCTTATCTAGATCAATTAGCACAATTTTTTCCACATCTTGCCATTTCAGCACTTCGCGTAAAGCTAACCCATCGCCTGCACCCAGCAACAGAACGTGACGGGAGGAAGGGCGTTCGCTTAGCGTCTCCGTAGGAGATATGGCGAGGTGTGGATCAGGCGTTGAAAATTCGACCTTCGACATTTGACCTTCAACATTTTGCTTGGCTTCTTTGGCGCGGAGTGCAATATTGGCACTGAGAGCGGGATGGACGAGAGCTTCGTGATAACGATATTCGTCTAGGGTAGAAAATTGTAGGTCGCCATCCAGAAACAGGCGCAGATCAGCCCCTTGGCGAGTTAAAACCACGCGCTGGTAGGGCGATTGAATGCGGGTGATAACGGGAGCTTTGTATAAGGTGTTTTCCAGGCGATCGCCCAAAGGAATCATAAATGGCACAAATATCAATAGCGCCAATCCGATGAACCACCCCCAGCGTTCCCAGTGGCGCAGGGCTGGAAAGTTGCGTGACAGCAACACCACCATTCCAGCAGGAATCGCCCCAATCAATGCCGCCGAAGGGAAAATGCCTAACAGAGGCAGCAGCACAATCGGCAACAGCAGCGAACCAAAAAGCGCTCCGGCATAATCCAATGCCAGCACACCAGATAAGGTGTCTTTCAGATTTTCATCTTGCTCTAATAGGCGGGTAATCAGAGGCAATTCCATGCCTGCCAAACTTCCCAGCATGATAGTTCCCAAAAACAAGGCAATCCAAAAGGGACCATCAATCACGAATAGGGAAAACAGCGCTAAGGGAATCAGGGCGCTGAGGGGAGCCATCAACAGTTCTACCCAGACAAAGGCGGTTTGCAGTTGAGTTTGCTGAGTGGCGCGATCGCCCTTCACCGCCACAAAGCGACTGAGGTATGCACCCAGCCCCATCGCCGCTAAAAAGCCACCAACCGCTACTCCATAGGCTAACGCTTGATTTCCGACCAAATAGCTAGCAAGCGTACCCAATAGCAATTCCACCGCCAGCCCACAGCTAGAGGAAACTGCCGCCGTTAGCAGCAATAGCCATCGCTGACGACGGCTGAGCGGGTGTTCCTTAATCCACGCAATATCATTCATCTAGATGCTTGTCTTGTGCTTCAATTCGTATTTCATTGCTTATTTCCCTGCACCAGGTCCGCCACCCCGAAAACTACCGTAGGTTTGGCGAGTGGGTGAGGCAACCCAAACACCGCGCCGATACGAGCCAGAGGTTTGAGTATCGTAGCGAGTCCAGAGGTTATCTTGCTTTTCTTGACGCAGAACTAAGGCAGATTGTTGAGTAAAGCCATAGAAAATGGTGATTCCTGCTAAAAGGATTGCTAGCAAAGCAAAAAATTTAGTCATTGGGTTGATTTTAAAGAGGTAACGGAAACTGGAATTAGCGTTTTGCAATGTTCACGAACAATAAGTGCGGTGCGATCAATGGTGGAATCGGGTGTAACTTCAACATGAAAACCATAGGAGCTACGCGATTCTAAAATAAAGAAGGTGCTTAATTTGCCTTTGGCGGCGGTAACTTTGCCGCTCTCTGATTTTTTAAACGATAGATAAATCCGATGACTATCGGAATATAGTTGTTCACCATTGCCATCATTGATAACGACAAGCACATTCAGTACTCGCGGTGAATTTTCATCAGCGGTAATATTAACCGACACCCTGATCAGATTGTTCGATCCCCCCAGAATGGCACGTCCGCTAATATCGCTATCACCTATCAACTTATCAATCACGACCTTGCCTGAGAAAGGTGTGACCACCAGCGCCAAGAATGCCAGGAATGCCGTACCAAGAATCCCTGTCCACAGGTAACGAGTATCCACGGCTCCATTCACAACACTGATCTCAAAGGGCACAGGTTGATCAATCTCTTTTCCAGAAATATCAGAATATTCCAATACGTCCAAAACAATGGTTATGGGTTCTGATTTAGTGGATCGCACATCTAACCCACCCACTAAATCATCCTCTGTCCAAATGCCGCTCTCTCCTTCCTCTGACCAAGATCCCGATTCTCTCCAAGCTTGTTTGATGCCGCTGGCAATGACCTGCCCCTGCTGATCTTTTAGCTGAATTTCGTAGGTGACCCAGTGATTGTCTGGAATCGCAGCGCTGACATCAATTCGTAGTGCGCCAATGGGTTCTTTTTTAAGCTGAATAGGGGCGAGTTGCTCAGGAATATCGGGGTCTACTTGAATGGTTTTTGAAACCAGCGATCGCATAAAAATAGGGCTGAACACCAAACAGGCAAAAACTCCCACTACAGAGAGTAGTGTTAAATAAGTGAAGGGATCAAGAAATCGGGCTGTGAGTTGAGTCTTAGGGGCTGAAGACATCAGTGAATAACAAAATAACAATGACCGAAATAAATGGTAACCACCCATTTAGTTACATAAGATGCAACCGTATATTTCAAGATTAAGACATGCTTGCAGAGTGGTTAATCAATCGCTACAAATAGCTACAGTTTGCCTCGAATTCATTCCGGTTAGTTATTCTCTTCAACGTCCAGTGTCATAATAGTCACTCAGCTTGGGAGTTCAGCTTAATAATAGTGTTGGTGGTTGTATGATGCCATTTCTGCAAAAGCTTGGAGAAACGATCGCGTGGTCTGTGGTTGGCGTGTTGATTTTTTATGGATGTATACGGCTGTTTGATAAGCTTGACCCGATTGACTATCGCGAAGAAATTCACAATGGCAACATTGCGGCTGGACTGATTATGTCATCCGTCGTTTTGGCGATCGCGGCGATTATCATTTCCATTCTTCTTTCTCCCTAGCGTTATGCAGGATACTAAAAAACCGTTCAAGTTTCAGCGTTTCGTTGAAGCGATCGCTAGAGAACTTAAACGGCGTAGCTATCAGAGATGTCCCTTGAACAGCTAATGTCCTAAGTTGAGTTTAAACCGAGGATAAACTTTGAGGATGAGCAACTTTATCACTGTTATTCTTACCGTTGTGAGTATGCCCATTGCCATTTCGGGGTTGAATCACTCCAAATCCCCCATGATTGCGTTCATACAACACATTAATCTCATCCGTTTCTTCATTGCGGAATACATAAAAGTCATGATCTACCATTTCTAGATGTTCCATGGCTTCTTGCACACTCATGGGAGGCATCGCGAAATACTTCGTCCGAATCACTTGAGGAGGAAGTTCTGGAGTGCGATCTTTCAACAGATCATCCACATTGGGCTGATCCACTATTGGCTGATCGATTAATGCTTCAATTCCCTTCGGTACGATATGTTGTTTGGCATTGCGTTTTTCTTTATATTTTCGCAGTTGACGCGCAATCTTATCCGCAACTAAATCAATACTGGCGTAAAGACTTTCACTTGCTTCTTCTGCGCGCACAACAGACCCATTCGCATAAATCGTCACTTCAGCCGTTTGCTTTGAGTTGATGCGGGGATTATGGGCGATCGAAAGATGAACATCTACCTCGGTGATCATCTGCTGAAAATGGGTGACTGCCTTCTCAATCTTTTGCGTAACATACTCACGAATGGAGTCAGTGATTTCGATGTTTTTGCCTTGAATAACCAGCTTCATGGAGCTTTCTCCCTTAAAAAACAGGCTTAACTGAACCCTAGTCGGTTCTTAACTTCACCCTAGCACTTTGTATTCTTCCTAACAGGCAGCTTTAGAATGCTTTGCAAGCCTTGATAATTCTTGATTGCTGTTGCGTTAAATTGATACGGTTTTGTAGAGAATTACGCTTGATTCTCTTGGCATTTTAGAGGATTGTTAGAGATCGGGGGCTAAATTACCCGTTTGAAGCCAGTAAGATTCTGTGAATTACGCTGCTTTATCGCATTAGGTTAAGAACCGATTGAGACACTGCAAAATCGTAAATTTGGGTGTTGTGTCTTATCAAACTGCTTGGGATTTGCAGCGATCGCTCGTTGCAGAACGCAAAGCTAACCCAGATTCGCCCGATTTAGAGGATGTGTTGGTTTTACTGGAACATCCGCCTGTCTACACTCTGGGTCAAGGCTCCTCCACAAATTTTCTTAAATTTGATCCCACCCAAACAAATTATGAACTCGTGCGGATCGAGAGAGGCGGTGAAGTCACCTATCACTGTCCGGGGCAGTTGGTGGGCTACCCCATTTTGAATTTGACCTATTACCAAAAAGATTTGCACTGGTATTTGCGCCAACTGGAAGAAGTGCTGATTCAAGTGCTAGCGGCGTACGGACTGGAAGGAACACGAATCGCGGGAATGACGGGTGTTTGGGTGAGCGATCGCAAAGTAGCAGCGATCGGCATCAAAGTCAGCCGCTGGATTACGATGCACGGCTTCGCGCTCAACGTGTGTTCTGATCTGAGTGGCTTTGAGCAAATCGTACCCTGTGGCATTGCGGATAGAGCCGTTGGCAGCTTGGAACAGTTTATTCCAGGAATTCAAGTGGCTGAAGTGAAAGACCAAGTGGCGATCGCCTTCGCCAAGGTTTTTCAAGTGCAATTACACTAAATCTTTAGCCCCTAGCCCCTTCTATCTTCACTTTGCCGTATACACCGTTTGAAACGGTTCTAACTTACCATCACAGGCAAACTTAGCTTTAAATTCTAGTAGCTTCAACCCAGTGCTCTGCACCTGATATTTCGCCTTAGAGCCACAGTCTCCCAATCCTCGATACTTAGAATTGACTGTTAACACGCGCTGTTTAGGATCATAGGTTGGGAATCCCCCAATCGATGGACTTTCCATTTTTTGCACCTTACCCGCTTCATTTTTCGCAAATTCAGTCACTGTTAGTTTCGTGACTGGCTTCTTTGCGGCAGATTGTTGATTGACTACTAAAAACTCGTAGTTGCCTTGATACGCCGCCAGAAAACACTGAAGCATGACGAAATACTGCTGATTCTCCAGTTTGTAAACTTTGGAGCCTCGCTTTGCCGCTTCTAAATTGAAAGAGTCGCCGCAAAATCCTACTTTTTTAGAGTCTTTTAGCAACTTATCAAGCACTGTTTTCTCTTCAGTAGACATTCCTAAATTGGATGCTGCAATTACTTTGACTGATGTAGCCGTAGGCGTAGGAGTGGAAGATGCGCTCGGTTCCTTTGCAGCGGTATTGCAGCCGATAAGGGCGATCGCCCCACCGAGGAATGAGAATTGAATCAGTTGCTTCAGGTTCATGAGGGTAGGAAAGGGGTAATGGGATTGAGGAAGGGATGCCGTTTAGCAGATTTTCTAATGAAAACGATCGCCCGATCGCCAGCCAACGGCGCTCTTTCTTATAGCTGACTCAACTCAACGACGTTTCCATCCGGATCTTGTGAAAAAATCGCGGCACGTCCAGAGGCACTCAGTTGAATGGGACAATGATGCGCTTTAAATTGTTCCTTTGCTGCCTCTAAATCTGCTACTGCAAAGGCAATATGTCGATTTCGTCCCCACTTTTCTTTATCGTTGAGCGCTGCTGGGGTTCCTACCATTAGATGGATTTGATATCCATGCACTTCATACCAAGCACCGGGAAATTTAAGGGCGCGATCGCACCGCTCCAACCCCAGCACCGTTCCATAAAAGTATTCTGCCTTTTCCAGATCGGTAACCAAAATAGCAGTGTGGAGACAGCAAGTAATGTTCATAAAATAGGGGCATACCGTGATACGCCCCCAATTTACCTTATTACGCTGCTAGTTAATGGAGCTGACGGGAGTCGAACCCGTGTCCGCCCTGGGTATTAATACATCACTCATTCACAGGTTTAGCGTTTCTGATCCTCAACGCGGGAATCGTCCTTTATCCCGGACGATAGGATTCTCTGGTAAAGTCTTAGCCAGTTACCAACTAGAGACGGTGAACTGGAGCATCCGTTGGGGGGTTGGTCCATCATCCTTAACGGAGTCAAATGACGGACGCTCGAACCGCTAGGGGTTTTTAGGCAGCAACTAGTGCTTGCTTACGAGCAAAGGGTACGATGTTGTTCGCATGTACTGTTTTTTGAGTCATTGATTTCCGAGAGGTAGCTCGCTCTCGACCTGCATCACAATATAACGTTCGCCAGCACGTCGAAACCGTTACAGCCCCGCGTAGTGTTTTCCTATTATAGCCTTATGAAACCAAAAGCTGTTGTATTAATATCGGGCGGGTTAGATTCTGCAACTGCGGCAGCACAAGCGATCGCCGATGGCTACGACCTAATTGTCCTTTCCTTGCGGTATGGGCAACGGCACGATCGCGAAATTTTAGCGGCGCAGCAAGTGGCGGCACACTTGGGCATTCAAGACCACTTCATCCTGAGTGTAGACTTGGCGCAGTGGGGCGGCTCAGCGCTCACAGACTCCGAGATCGCGGTGCCTCAATCGGGGATTCAGTCAGGAGAAATTCCCATTACCTATGTGCCAGGGCGAAATACCGTGTTTATTGCGATTGCGCTTTCCCTGGCAGAAGCCAAAGGTGCCACTGCGGTTTATCTGGGTATCAATGCTGTGGATTATTCCGGCTATCCCGACTGTCGCCCAGACTATCTCAGTGCCTTTCAGCAACTCGCCACTTTGTCATCCAAAGCAGGCTTAGAAGGCAATGCGCTCACTTTAGTTGCACCGTTGGTAATGGACTCCAAAGTCGATATTGTGCATAAAGCTTTGGCGTTTGGCATTCCGATTGAACTCACCTGGTCTTGCTATCAAGGAGATGCAACCCCTTGTGGACGCTGTGATTCCTGCCGAATTCGAGACAAAGCGTTAATCGAAGCAGGACGTGCTGATTTGGCAACGCCTGTAGGAGTAGAGTTTTGGTCTTCACCTTCTTCCTTTAAGAAAGTAAAATCCTGAAGTACTGGATTTTAGCGGTTCATCGGATTGGGGCTATAAGCTACGACGATTGCTTCAGCAAAGGATTCCGTTCATAGTCATCATTTAACGTAGACAATCCCCTGTAAGTTTTATCGATCAGTAGGAATCTACGTTTAAACAATCTATTTGGGTGATGTCAGGAGGATTGGCGGTATTGATGTCTACAGGATTAGAGGATAAGAAACTGTACCTTGCCCGGACTACTGCCAATATTTGCTTGTCAGCTAAATATACTGCACCCCGACTCACTTTGCAGATCCCAACAAATCGCTCAAAATGAGTTTTGCATACGTCTTAAATTCTCATGATTATGAATCCATCAGATGGACATCAACTTCCACCCACAGGGGTGCTTCAAAGTGGTTTGCAAGCGACTCCCACCTGGTTTGAATATCCAGTGATTGCACACCCGCATCACACAGATTATGGTGGGATTGTTTGGCATGGTGCTTACATTTCTTGGATGGAGGAAGCCCGGATTGAATGCCTGCGATCGATTGGGATTGAATTTGCTGATTTAGTGGCGTTGGGCTGCAATTTGCCCGTTGTGGAGCTTGCCTTGCGTTATCATCAATCGGTGCAAATGGGTATGGCGGCGATCGTGAAAACTCGGATGACAGAAATGTCGGGGGTACGGATTCATTGGGATTATCAGGTTGAATCGACCGATGGGCAAACCCTGTTTGTCTCTGCAAGAGTTACGTTAGTGGCAGTCGATCGCGAAAAGGGTAAGATCTTGCGTCAATTACCCCCCACTGTAAAAGATGCGTTGGTTAAGCTATCAGAAAGCTGAGAGGGTTCTAGGAATCTGTTGGATCTTAACCTGTTGATCTAGCGCTCCTGATTTTGGTTGGCTATCACTGTAAGAATAGACAGAACTTCTGTTCCGTTGGATACCGTGAAGGAATGCTAGAAACTTATTTTCATACCTGTGCTTTTTAATCTGACCTTTCTGGAGACGCTTTAATCTCGCGATCGCACCCAGTTTTGCCAAAAAACCGCATGTTTAATGCCACTGAACTATTAATCGAAGACTTTGTTAGAAAGCTAAAGGAAGGCTATCGCCGCACCTATGGTGGACTCAAATCAGACTATGAAGACATCATCGGCTGGGTTGGCTCCATGGCAATGGAAAATATCGCCAACAGCGACGCGCTTTACCACAACGTAGAGCATTCAATTCTGGTTGCTCTGGTTGGGCAAGAAATTCTGCGCGGCAAACACATTCGCGAAGGCGGCGTTTCTTGTGACGATTGGCTGCATTATGTGATCGCGCTGGTTTGTCATGATATTGGGTACGTCAAAGGAGTATGCCGACAGGATCGAAATGGGTTGTATGCCACTGGCAAAGAGGGCGGCATGGTTCCCCTGGCGATCGGTTCGTCCGATGCTGCCCTCACGCCTTATCATGTAGACCGGGCAAAACTCTTTATTGATGAACGCTTTGGGGGGCATAAGCTGATTAATGCCGAAGTGATTAAGCACAATATTGAACTGACTCGCTTTCCCGTTCCCAGTGCTGAGGATCACCAAGACACCACGAACTTTCCGGGGTTGATTCGGGCATCTGACTTGATCGGGCAACTGAGCGATCCCCGCTACCTGAAAAAAATTGGGGCGCTGTTCTATGAGTTTGAGGAAACCGGGGTCAATAAAGCATTGGGGTATCGTCATCCTGGAGATTTGCGCCGAGATTATCCCAAATTTTACTGGCACAGTGTTCATCCCTACATTCAGGATGCGTTACAGTACCTTTCTTTGACTCAGCAGGGAAAGCAGATCGTTGCCAATCTCTATTCCAATGTGTTTGTGGTAGAACATGAGGACTTGGAACATTTGTAACCCTCAGCTTTGTTAGCACTCTGAGTCGCGGTGCTAGTTTAGTATGCTAACTTGAATGGGCAAAATCTTGGCTTCTCTCCTATGAATTGGTGGCGACGGCTAAAAACCAATACCCTGGCACGTCTAGGGGCAATAGTATTGGTCACTTTTTATCTAGCGGTGATTGCGGCTGAATTTGTTGCGCCCTACAATCCCTACAATTCTCAACCCGATGGGGCTTTGTTGCCACCCACCCAAGTTTATTGGAATGCGCCAGGAGCGATCGGTCCCCATGTCTATCCAACCACTCAAGGACCGATCGATTTGCAGACGGGCGATCGCAAGCTGATTGTCGATCGCAGCAAACCTTCTCCCATTCGCTTCTTTGTTCAAGGGGAACCCTATCGTCTGTTTCAAATTAAGCTGCCCTTGCCCACGCAATTTTCCTTCACCAATCCTAAGTTTGATGAAGTGGAAGTATTTCCTGGCATTCCCGGAACCCTGCGGCTATTTGGCACTGAAGGGGCTGGTAAGTGGAACCTGCTAGGCACCGATGAGCAAGCCCGTGACCAATTCAGCCGATTGGTATATGGCGGACGGATTAGCCTCAGCATTGGGCTGGTGGGAATTGCGATTTCTTTTCCCCTAGGAATGTTGGTAGGTGGCATTTCCGGCTACTTTGGCGGCTGGACAGATATCATTCTGATGCGCCTAGTAGAAGTGCTGATGACGATTCCTAGCATCTATTTACTGATTGCCCTAGCCGCTGTCCTGCCCACGGGACTCAGCAGCGCTCAGCGATTTTTGCTGATTATTTTGATTACGTCTTTTATCCGCTGGGCAGGACTGGCGCGGGTGATTCGCGGGGAAGTGCTGTCGCTGAAAGAGCGCGAATTTGTGCAGGCGGCGCGGGCAATGGGTGGGCGATCGCTCTACATCATCGTGCGCCACATCTTGCCCCAAACTGCCACCTACATTATTATTGCTGCCACCCTTTCCATTCCAGATTTCATTGTGGCAGAGTCAGTTCTGAGCCTGATCGGTCTCGGCATTCAGCAGCCCGATCCATCTTGGGGAAACATGCTGTCCCTGGCTACGAATGCGTCTGTTTTGGTGTTGCAACCTTGGCTGATTTGGTCGCCTGCCCTGCTGATTATCTTGACCGTGCTGGCATTCAATTTGCTGGGCGACGGATTGCGCGATGCCCTCGATCCTCGCAGCTTGGAGCGATAACAGCAATTACAAAATGATTTTATCGATCGCGCCCAAGATTTTCAGGGTGAAGCGTTGAGCCTCGGTTAAGCCTGTTGTCTCGGTAATAATCATGCCTTCATACGGGCGAGGAATATGCAGGGTTAAATGGCGATCGCCTGTTTCCAGATCAAAAATAGTGCAGGTGCCGTTGCGACTCCCCACACTCAGCAAGCTGCCATCGGGACTAAACAAGAGCGCGTTGTTATAGTCAATTTGCTCAGTCAAGGTTTGCAAACAGGTGCCACTGTGGATATCCCATAGTTTGACGGTGCCGTCTAAACTAGCGCTGGCGAAACACTGCCCTTGGGGATGAAAGGCGATCGCCGCAATACTGCCCTGGTGCGCGTCCCATACTTGCAGGCAATCCCCCGTTTCCACCTGCCACAGGCGGAGGGTTTGGTCTTGTCCACCACTGACTAGCACAGTTCCATCGGGGCTAAAGGCACAGAATCCCAGGCGACTGGTATGTCCTGTCAATACCTGTAAACAGTTGCCTTTCGCCAGATCCCAAAGGCGCAGGGTGGCATCCCAACTAGCACTGGCAAGTAGGCGACCATTGGGGCTAAACGCGAAGGATTGCACTGGGTTTTGGTGCCCTTCCAGCACTTGCAAACACTCTCCCGTGTGAATGTGCCACAGGCGCAGGGTGCGATCTCCGCTGGCACTGGCAATCCAGGGTTGAGTGGGGTGAAATGCCACAAATCGAATCCAGGCAGTATGCCCTTGCAGCCGATGCAAACTGGTTTCCTGTTGCAAGTCATACAGGCGAATCGTGTGGTCTAACCCACTGCTGGCAAGAATTTGAGCATTGGGGCTGAGGGCGGCGTGAAAGATATCTTGGGGCGGTAGGTGCAGGATCTTTTGGCAGTGCCCGGTCTGCACATCCCAAAAGCGTACTTGATGATCTTCGCTGAAGGTGAGCAACGTTGGCGCACTGCGGGCATTGGGGAAGATGGCGATCGGAAAAGTGGTGTTGTGGTATCCCTGTAGAGTACGGAGACACTGCCCAGTCTGGCTGTCCCACAACTTGAGCGTTTTATCTTCACTGCCGCTGGCAATTTGGTGCCCCTCTGGACTCACGGCAACCGACCAAATGCGGTTGTGATGACCACGCAGGGTGCGAAGCAGGTGTCCCGTTTGTCCATCCCAACATTTGAGGGTGCGATCGCCGCTGCCGCTGGTGAGGGTGCGCCCATCAGGACTCACTGCTAAACTCCAGATGCCGTCTGTGTGCCCTTCTAGGTTTAACCAGGTGGCGGCTTGCCAATCCCACAGTTTGATTGCGCCATCATCGCCCCCCGATGCTAACCGGAAAGAGTCAGAGCGATCGCCCTCTGGTAGTCCAGGGTTTGGCAGTCCAGGGTTTGGCAGTCCAGGGTTTGGTAGCCAGGTTAAAGACAGCACGGCACGGCTATCGGACAAGCTTTTGAGACAGGTGCCAGTCTGCACATCCCAAATGCGGATGGTCTGATCAAAACTGCCGCTTGCCAACAACAGGCGATCGCCCCACCTGCCAAAGGCGATGGTTCGTACAATATCACTGTGCCCTGTCAGGGTTTGCAGATGTTCCCCCGACTCCGAGAACAGGTTAATCGTCTGGTCGCTGCTGCTGCTTGCCCAGCGGGTGCCATCAGCAGAAAAAGCAACGGCTGAGATGCCGCCTGTATGCACTTGAATGGTTTGTAAGCATTCCCCTGTTTGGCTATTCCACCGTTTGAGCATGCGATCGAGGCTACCCGTTACCAGAATTTCGCCATCGGGACTAAATGCCAACCCAAAAATCCATTCGCTGTGTGCCTGAAATGCCAATAGTTGAGTACTATCTGTCACACGCCAAAGATAGACCCAGCCGCGATCGTCACTGGTTGCCAGCGTTTGCCCATCTGGACTGAACGCCAAAGCAATCACACTGCCAAAAGTCTCGGTAAACGTAGAAGCGGTCAAGTCCGCATGGCTAAAATTGACGTGATTTAGCGTTGCACCCCGCAGATCTGCCTGCCAAATAGTCAACCGAGAAAAATCATAGCCGCTTAAATCTGCCTGAAGATAGCGCAATAGGTTCAGCACGTTGCCGCCGATATAGCCCGTTTGCAGCGGCGGTTTTCCTTGAAAAGGGGGCAGCAGTTGGGCAAGCTGAGTGGACAAATCCACTGTGCTGCAAAGTGCCTGGAGTCGCTGCACTAAGGGATCGAGCAAGAAACGAGTTTGGGCTGCTCGAATGTAATCTTTTGCTTGCGCTTTGAGCAGGGCATGATTGCGAAACAAATCGAGATGCTGATTGATTACCTCGCCACAGAGTTCTGCAATCAGGCGACTGGTCGTGTATTCCATCACCACCGGCTGGAGCGTATAGCCCGTGTCGCTGATTGGGAGGGAAAGTTTGGCTGATTCGATCAGGCTGCGTTGTTTCAGAGAGACTAGGGTTTGGGGCAGTTGAATGCGGGATTCGGGTAAAAGCAGATCGGCGTGTAAGGTAGTGAGGGATACGGGTTCACGGGCGATCGCTAGCCAATACATGACTTCCTGCTCTAAGTGGGAAAGGCGATTGAAATGACGCTCTAGCAGATCTTGAATATCGGAAAAGCAAAAACTTCCCTGACGCATTAACTCTAAAAAGCGACTGACATCATTCTCCATTAAGCCGCGAATACCCGCCGCCACTATTTTTAATGCCAATGGGTTACCGCCGTAATGCTCGACGATCGCTGCTGACTCCATTCCCGACGCAGATGCCAATCCAATTCTGGCTAAAACAGCCTGTCCGTCTAGATTTGATAGCCCGGAGAGATTTAAACTCCGCACTTTTTCGCCTGCTAATAGCACCACCTCGCGGGGTGGTTCTCGACTGGTCAACAGCAAACAGCTTTGATGCCGCTCTTCTCCAATTCGGCGCAGCAGTTCGCCATAGGCTTCGTAACTTGGGCGATAGGTGCCAAGGCTAGCAGCGGACGGGAGTGGGAACGCGGGAGTCAGAATGGATTCGGCGTTGTCGAGGATGATCAGGCAGCGCTGATCGCGCAGGGTGCGAAGCAGCAATGATATCTGCTGATCTAATGAGTCTGGGAGCGCAATTTGGGGCTGTTGAGAGATGAAAGGAATCAAGTCTGCCAGCAGGGTTTCTAGGGATGGAGCATTGCGGAGCGATCGCCAAATCAAACGGCGGAAAGGACTAGGGGAAGAACTATCAGGTTGACTAGAATCCTCATCATTCGCGATCGCTCGTTCAATTAGCATAGCGATCAGGGTGGTTTTGCCAATGCCGCCCATACCCAGGATGGCGATTAGTTTGCAGCGATCGCCCTGAATCCACTGCTCCAAGGTTGCCAATTCCTGCTCTCGTCCGCAAAAGAAGGAAATTTCGGGAGCTTCGCCCCAGTCGAGGCAGGGAAGAAGGGTTGGAGAGGGGTTGGAGGCGGTCGAAGACTCAGCAATCGCCTGCCAATCGGTCATTCCAACAGCGGCACAAATGCGGATGAAGGTATCGGGTTGAATCCGTTCGCCACGCCAAAACTGCTTCAAACACGCCACGCTGGTGAGGGCGGCATCGCTCCAACTCACAGATTGGCGGTTCCAACCTTTGCGTTTACGTGCCTGATCCATCAGTTCTAACCCATGTTCCGACGCTTTAAGCGCTCCTTCCATACCCTTCTATGTAGGTCATGTTTTTTTAATTTAGGATGCACGCCACTTTGATCAAACTGAGATCTGGCGGGTCAGTTTTTAGGGTGCAACGTAGGAAGACAACAACCCGTCGTTGACCGATCCAATTTATCCGGGTGACAACTCTCTCTATAACCCGCTTGTGCTAACCCTATCATCTCTGCTAGCGATCGCCCCTCACCCCCATCAAAAACTACGCCAATTTTTTAGCCAGAGCTTAAGCCAACAGACTCAAAAGGTTCAGGCATTCTAAGAAGTATGGAGCGCAACCTCCAACGCCTCCAAGATTCAATCCCCCCTTGATTAGCAGGAACCCCATCATGACTGTCTTACTGCCTTCTCGCTCTTACTCGAAAGTTGCAGCGGCGACGTTCGATCTGGCTGGCTACTGCCCCAAAAATCCCAGCTATTTGCAAACGAGATCGCGGGTGAATCGGCTGATTGATCGTTACTTGACGATCGCTATTCTCAGCGATCGCCTAGCCGATCTGCCCAGTCAGTTTAGCCTGCCACACACGCGCCCCTGGGAAACAATTAACTGGAAAGGGATTAGCCCCGATCAGGTGATTGGCGTTGATCCAGCCCTGTTCGCCCTAATTATCTCGGGTGCCACAGAAATTGAAGCCCCGATTCGCGAGTACTCTCAAGAAAGTTGGAATTATCTGGAAGTTGTGCATCCTCAGATGGCATTTTTCATGGGCGGCGACTGTAATGGGGATGGTTCCATCAAAACAATGGGCGTATGGGAAAAGGAAGAGCGGCAACATGCCCCCACCTTTCGCAAAATTTATCAGCAGTTGACAGGCGAAAAACTTCAGCCCAAGCCGAACTCCGTGGCAGGCTATCAGCCCAACGGCGACCCATGGAATGCGGTGTATCATCACACCCTCAGCCGAATCACGACTGAATGGAGTGCTGCCGCTATCTATCTCTGGCTGATGGCGCATTCTACGGGCGACCTGCAACAGGCGATCGCCCAACCCTTACAAGACGAAGTAAATCATCTGGCAAAATTTTGGGGCTTCAGTCGGTGGGCTTTTCCAGAGCCGTTCTTGACCCAAATGAAAGGCTCTACTTGCAATTTGGTAGATTTACTCAAACATCATCAGGGCGAACGCACCCACAGCAATGACCTGATCGGAACCGAGCAACTCAACCACGCGATTGAACTCACCTTTACTCTAATGCGCGTCATGGTGCGGCTGCGCGCTTGGAACAAAGAACTGAGTCCCAGTTTTCTAACCCATCTTTTTGGAACATCCCCCCTGAGCCGTTGCAGTCGAAATGCGGCGTAGTAAAGGACGAGGAGTAGAGTTTTGAGTGCGAAGTAATGCTCAAGGATTTAACCTCTTAGACCTCCGAAACCTGAAACCCGAAACCTGAATCCCTCCTAAAAGATCTGCCTGATTAGAAACCAGAGTGCTAAAATATCGTGAACTTCAGCGTAGTATTGCTGTATTCAATTAGACTCCAAGAGTCTATAATAAAGCGTTTAATTTGGGCTGTAACCACTAGGAGGGTTTTATTCCTGAGCCACTAACCTTGACTGTAAGCTTGCGAGGCACACGCGATGTCAAGGACGATTACCAACTATTTCGCCTTGCAGGTCTTTTGGATGCTTTCTCCGAGCCAAAATTCCGTTCTGTTTTCACTCAATGTGTAGAAGAAGGACCGAAGCACTTCATTTTAGATTTATCCAAAATCGATTTTATCGATAGTTCTGGATTGGGTGCTTTAGTTCAGCTAGCAAAGAAGGTTCAAACTGCTGGCGGCACTCTACAGATCGTCACTAATCCTCGCGTCACGCAGACCGTGAAGCTTGTTCGTTTAGAGCAGTTTTTAGCACTTCAAAGTTCTGTAGAAACGGCGCTCGAAAATCTCAAGTCTAAGTAAGTGCGCGGCAGTGATTAGATCAGGCAGCAAAGGCTGCTAAGTCGGGTTGCTGATTTCCAAATTTTGTTTGGAGATCGCTCCAGCCCTTTTTAGGTAGTTTATGAATGCTTTTCCGTGGATTATCGAGGTTTAATCAAACTTTGTCACGTCACTGGTTCAAGCTGATTGCTCTACTCTTGTTTGTTGGAATTGCGATGCTTAGTCAGTTTAGGTTTTCTGCAATTCCAATGAGTCAGTCAAGCTTTGTTTATGGAATCTCGGCGATCGCGTCACCCATAACTGTTTTCAACAAACCAACTTCTCAGGATATCGCCGCCATGAGCGCTCTTGTTCTTTCCCCCGATCAACTCGATGCTGCGTTGGGTAAACTAGAAGGCTGGAGCATTCAAAACGGTAAACTCCACCGTCAATATCAGTTTCCGTCGTTTGTGGAAGCCTTTGGATTTATGTCGAGTTTGGCACTGGTTGCCGAATCCATGGAACACCACCCCGAATGGTTTAATGTCTACAATCGCGTCACCATCGACCTGACGACTCATGACGCTGGCGGCATCACTCAAAAAGATGTGGATCTGGCGAAAAAAGCCAACGAGTTGGCAAAGTAAAAAATTAGACGTGAAAGAGACTCTTTCTTTTTACAGAAATAAAACATTGTCCCTCAGCGATCGCTGGTAGAATTACGGAAATTCTACCCTTGCCTGTTACCAATTATGCCGCTGAACCTGTCGCACCACTTCGCCCTTGCCAGCGCTGCTGTTTCTGCCATTCTCTTTTCCTTCCCCGTTCAAGCCCAAATTGCTGGCGATGGCACTCTGGGAACCCAGGTAAACGGTAATCTCACCGCTCCCTGCACCGGAATCTGCGCCATCACTAACGGAACTACACGAGGCAGCAACCTGTTTCATAGTTTTCGCCAGTTTTCCCTGCCCAACGGAGATGTAGCTGCATTTATCACTGATCCTGCCATTCAAAATGTGATCGTGCGGGTAACAGGCGTGGGGCAACCCTTTATCTCCAACATCAACGGCACGATCGCAACCTTCGATCCCGCCTTTAACCTGGCTCCCAGAAATTTCTTTTTGCTCAACCCCAACGGGATTGTGTTTGGTCCCAATGCCGGATTTTTTGTAGGTGGCTCATTTTTAGCAAGCACGGCAGAGCGGATGCTGTTTCAAAATGGAACGGTGTTTGACACCCGTGATCAGACTGTAGCTCCATTATTAACGGTCAGTGTACCTATAGGCTTACAATTTGGGCAAACACCGGGAGAGATTCAATCCAGGATGCGAATTGGCGCAGGCTTCAATAGTTCCTTCACTGACATTGCCTTGGTCGGTGGCAATGTAACGCTGGATAAATCGACCATCCTTGTGCCAGGACGAGGGGTAGAGTTAGCCGGAGTTGGCGAGAATGGCACGGTGGGCTTACAGCTAAATGGAAACCGTCTGAGTTTGAGCTTTGCTTCTGATACGCCGCGATGGGATATTAGCTTGACTAATGGGTCGATCGTCTCTGCTGGAACCACAGAGGGCAATGGTGAAGTGGTCATGACAGGGCGCAATATTACCCTGAGTAGTAGTTCTGTCTTCACGGGAATCTTGGCTGGAATCGACAATGCAGCAACCAATCAAGCAGGTGATATCGCGATCGATGCTACCGGAAGTCTGCAACTAACCCAAGGCAGTAATATTGCCAATTTAGTTGACGGAAATGCGATCGGTCAGGGTGGCAACGTCCGCATCTCTGCCACTAATATTCGGGTATTCGACACATCGACGATTCAAGCCAGCACATTTGGCAATGGCAATGCGGGGAATGTGCGGGTCACCTCCAACACTATTGCTATGGACAATGGTGAGATTGGCAGCCAAGTTTTTAGCACAGGTAAGGGACAGGGTGGAGATGTTACGGTTCAGGCTGGTTCAATCACTTTAATCAATGGCGCAAGCATCTCTGCTAATACACTGGGCAATGGCAATGCAGGCAATGTACAAGTGACCGCCAATACTATTGCTCTAGATGGCACTACACCCGCAGGCGCTAGTGGAATTGGGAACCTAGTTGGTTCTACAGGCAGAGGAAGTGGTGGGAATATCACAATTGAGACTGATTCACTCAATGTAACCAATGGTGCAGGTATCTCTGCTAGCACGCTAGGCAATGGTAATGCAGGTAACGTAAGAGTCGTCGCTCGCACCATTGCCCTAGATGGCACAGCATCAAATGGTCTAAGTACAGGTGGAATTAGTAATCAAGTAATTGGACCCACAAGCATCGGACGCGGCGGCGATATCACCATTGAAACTGGCTCACTCGCCATGACGAATGGTGCCAGGATTGCTGCTGGTACGCTAGGCAATGGCGATGCAGGGAATGTACAAATAAACGCCAACACTATTACCTTGGACGGTACGACACCCAGCGGTCAAGGTACAAGTATCACTAGTCAAGTTGAACCCAGAGGGATTGGGCGCGGAGGGAATATCACGATTCAAACTGACTCTCTAGCTCTAGCGAATAGTGCAGTAGTGTCTGCTGGCACCTTTGGTGAGGGCGACGGTGGAAATGTGCGGGTCACCGCCAATACCATTACCCTTGATGGCGCTGCGTTGAATGGTCAAGGTGCAAGTGGGATTGGGAGTCAAGTTGGACTCACAGGCATTGGAAGCGGGGGGGATGTCATTGTGGAGACTGGTTCTCTCAGTGTGACCAATGGCGCAGGGATTTCCGCTGGTGTCTTTGGTAGGGGTAATGCTGGCAATTTGTGGGTCACTGCCAAGACTATTGTGCTTGACGGCACTACTTCCAATGGTCAATTTGTCAGTGGCATTGGAAGTCAAGTTGCACCTACAGGGATTGGACGGGGTGGAAATGTCAATATTCAAGCTAATTCCCTCACTGTCATGAATGGAGCAGTGGTCAGTTCAAGCGCTCTAGGCAATGGGAGTGCTGGCAACCTCGATATCACCGCTCAAAATATTCAGTTAGATCGCGGCGGTATTACGGCTCTTGCCGTTTCCGGTGACGGTGCCAACATTAATCTGAATGTGGGTAAGTTGTTGCTGATGCGACGCGGCAGCCAGATTTCTACGACGGCTGGAAATGATCAATTTGGTGGTAATGGCGGCAACATCACCATTAATTCGCCGAGAGGGTTTATTGTCGGGGTGAAAGGCGAGAACAGCGATATTACCGCCAATGCGTTTACGGGCAGCGGCGGTCGAGTCAACATTACTACCCAAGGAATTTATGGGTTGCAGTTTCGCCCCAGGCTGACGGAGTTTAGCGACATTACCGCCAGTTCAACCTTTGGCGTGAGCGGCGTGGTGGCGATTAACACTCTCGGTATTGATCCGAGTCGCGGATTGCAGCCGTTGCCCGTCAGCTTGGTTGATCCCTCTAACCGGATTGATCAGAAATGTAGGGTGGGAAGTGGGTTTCGACGAAGTTCATTTACGGTGACGGGGCGGGGTGGGTTGCCAGAGAATCCCCTCGATCCATTACAAAGCGGCGAGGGTGTTGCTTCTTGGGTCGAAGTCGGAACCGACAATCCTCAGATCTCTTCCTTAACTCAAAATCCAAAATCCAAAATCCAAAGCCCAAAATTCCCTGCCCTTTTAATAGAAGCAGATAGCCTGATAGTGGACAAGGATGGCAATATTCAATTAGTAGCGAGTCGGGCTATCGCTGAGTCCATTAGCTCTTGGTATTTGCCAACCTGTGCTTCGGTGGAAGACCGCGATCGCTAGATCCCAACTCCGTACCTTCCTAAAGCCGTTGAAATACCACCGATAAGTTATTTGCAGGCATCGCCACCGTCTGCAGCAGTCTCATGTTGTGGGCCTCAGCCACGGCAATCACTTCTTCCAAATCACGCACGCCCCATTCAGGATTTTGCAGTCGCAAACTCTGATCAAACTGAGCATTGCTAGGGGCAGTATGTTCACCGCTTTGCTTAAACGGACCATACAAATATAGAACGCCACCTTGGGGCAAAATTCGCTCTGCCGCAGCCATTAATCCCAGGCAAGCAGCCCAGGGCGAAATATGGATCATGTTGATATTCGCGATCGCCCGAATCGGCTCAGACAAATCCATTTCAGGCTGCTCCACTGTCCACACTGGATCGCGCACATCTAAAAAGATGGGTGGATGCAGATTATCTGTTGACAATTCTTCTTGCCACGCGGCAATACTGGCACGGGCGATCGGGTTTGGGTCAGAAGGTAGCCAGTAACGCGGTTGCAACCGGGGCGCAAAAAACACGGCATGTTCCCCCGTGCCGCTGGAAATTTCTAGCACTGTACCCGTGGGGGGTAGAACTGCTTGTAAGACTGCCAGAATCGGCTCTCGATTACGCAGCGTTGCTGGGGAATGTTGTCGAGCATCTAAAGGATCAGGCATGAAGTCAGCAATTAGAAAGTTTTTCCATTGTGCCTTACTGCATCATTTCTGTACTCAGCGCTTTATTCCGCAATGACGCTTGGATCACGACGCATTCCAAACAGCAGCGCAATAAGTGCTCCAAACACAAACCCGCCAGCATGTGCCCAGTAAGCAATCCCGCCGCTTTCCATGCCAATATTAGTGCGAACTTCTAAACTGGCAAAGCTATAAACCGCCTGTTGGAAAAACCAAACGCCTAGAAAAATGAAAGCAGGCACCCGCAACGGAAAGACGGATACGATAGTGAGGATCTGCACCAGTGGAAAGCGAACCACATAAGCGCCCATGACTCCTGCGATCGCGCCACTCGCTCCCAACGATGGCAATGCTGACATCGGCGCAAAAAACCATTGGGTCAAGCTTGCCAATACGCCGCATGTTAAATAGAACACCAAAAATCTAGTGTGTCCCAGTTCATCTTCCACATTGTTGCCAAAAATCCAGAGAAATAGCATATTGCCAAAAAGGTGCAGCCAACCGCCGTGGAGAAACTGCGAACTAATTAGGGTCGTCAATTCAGGGAGTTCTGCCCGTGCCCCTGGAGCGCCCTCAAAACTAGCAGTAAGCTGAGCCGGAATCACCGCCGCCTGATAAAAAAAGCGCTCTAGCTGAGGTTGAGACAAGGTAATTTCATAGACAAACACCAATACGTTCAGGGCAATCAGAGCATAAGTGACGTAGGGAGTCGTTTTGCCGGGATTATCGTCGCTAATAGGAAACATCTGACTAACTAGCCAAAAGAATTTTTCTTAGCATACCGGGCAATGTTGGCTAGGTTTAAGAAAATCCTTCTAAAGGCAGAAAAGCGATCGCGACAGAGTAACTTTTGCTCCTCAATAGCCATATTTTGAAGAGAGATAAGAACTAAAGGTGATCAAATCAACAGACCTCTAGGGTTCCAAGCCCTTTAATCATAGAAATTGCGATCGCCATTCAATTTAGAGTGAATGCCTTTTGCCCGTAAATTTTCATCTGTGGCGTGAGTTGAGACACATAATGATAAGCAAACTTTTTTTGAGTATCCTGGGCGCAACCCTAGCGCTTTTGGGTGGTGATTGGCTGACTGCAACACCTGCGATCGCAGAGAACCAAGATCCAGTACAGGAGGAGGAATCCAGTTCCAATTTAGAACAGGTGACCTCTGTTTCTCAGCTAACGGATGTTCGCCCCACGGATTGGGCATTCCAGGCACTACAATCGCTAGTTGAGCGCTACGGCTGCATCGTCGGCTATCCCGATAAAACCTTTCGCGGCAACCGTGCCCTGAGTCGCTACGAATTTGCAGCAGGGTTAAATGCTTGCCTCGATAAGATTCAAGAATTGATTGCCGCTGCCACCGCTGATTTCGTCAAAAAAGAAGACCTGTTGGTCGTGCAAAAATTGCAGGAGGAGTTTGCGGCTGAACTCGCTGCTCTGCGGGGTCGCGTGGATGCCCTTGATATTCGGACGGCGACTCTGGAGAAACAGCAGTTTTCGACGACGACTAAGCTTAGAACCGAACTGATTACCTACCTTGCAGATGCATTTGGGGAGGATGCGGGTCGGAGCAACAATACCAACATTGGGTATCGCCTGCGCCTCGATTTTGATACCAGCTTTACCGGCAAAGATCGCCTGCGAACCCGGTTGCAATCCACCAATCTACGCAAGTTTGATATCAGCGGCAATCTGTCAGACGAAACTCGCTTCCTTGCTACCGGCACCAATTCCAATAGTGAAGTGACCCTGAACCGACTTCAGTATCGGTTTCCGGTAGGCGAGAAGTTGACCGTGTTTCTCGATGCAAATTCGATCGACCCGTCGATTGTGACTGATCCGATTACGCCCTTTAATGACCAGGCAACGGGGTCAACGTCTAACTTCGCGCAGATCAACCCGGTTTGGTTTCCGATCGGCAACCAAGCGGGGGCTGCCATCAACTATGCGATTAGTCCCAACTTTCAGCTTGACTTTGGCTACCAAGGTGAAAGCGACAGCCCCAATAACCCTCAGCTTGGGTTGTTTAATGCGGGTTACAGCGCCTTTGCCCATCTGATTTTCTACTCTGGCACCTTCAAACTAGTGTTGTATCAATTTTTAGTTGATGGGTAAAGACGATGTAATTTCACCCGTGCATCATCCGTTGTAAAT
>QBMH01000051.1 GCA_003249025.1 Leptolyngbya sp.
CATTTAGCCCATGACATCCCACTCCTATTTTCCTTCTTTCAATAGAACAGCCCTGCTTTAAGGACGGGGTAAATCAGATTTTCACAAATGGCAAACTCAGAGTTATCCACCACGCCTTCTCGCATCATCAACGCCAAATCTTCTTGGAAATAGTCGGAAATTTGGAATGCCAACGGGTTAATAAAATTGGCTTCCGTGTAGCGTACCTGAAATTTTTGCACTACAGCCCCAATGGTTTTGAATTCACTAAATGGCATGGAAATATTTCCTAGGGGCGATCGCGTTGCGTGGCTTTATTTTATCCCAGTACCAGCGCTGAATTTGTGGTCAAACTTTCCATTCAGTCAGCATCTAGCAGTTCTGAAGCCTGACAAATTGGGTAGATTTTATAAATCAGCATAGTAGAGATTTTTTAACCTCAAAGGGATTAGCCCAAATTCGTAGCTCAGAAGGTGCATAAGTCTGGTAGATTTGGCAGAGTATTCGCAAGCATGTGCAAGATGAAAGTCCTAGTAATTGGTGGCGACGGCTATTGCGGTTGGGCAACCGCGCTCTACCTCAACAAGCGGGGATATGAAGTTGGTATTCTCGATAATTTGGTGCGGCGGCATTGGGACAATGAGCTTTGTGTCGAAACTCTCACCCCGATCGCGCCGATTCAGCAACGTCTCAAGCGCTGGCATGACTTAACGGGTAAAAATATCGACCTGTTCATTGGCGATATCACAAACTACGAGTTTTTGAGCAAAACCCTGCGCCAGTTTGAACCCGAAGTGATCGTCCATTTTGGCGAACAGCGATCGGCACCTTTTTCCATGATCGACCGCGAACATGCCGTTATGACTCAAGTGAACAACGTTGTCGGCACGTTGAATATCCTCTACGCCATGAAAGAGGATTTTCCCGATTGTCACCTGGTCAAACTGGGCACGATGGGCGAATATGGCACCCCCAACATTGATATTGAAGAGGGTTACATTACCATCGAGCATAATGGGCGCAAAGATACCCTGCCCTACCCCAAACAACCCGGCAGCATGTATCACCTGAGCAAGGTGCATGATTCTCACAATATTCATTTTGCCTGCCGCATTTGGGGCTTACGGGCAACCGACTTGAATCAAGGCGTGGTTTACGGCGTGTTGACCGATGAAACCGCTATGGATGATTTGCTGGTGAATCGGTTGGATTACGATGGCGTGTTTGGCACGGCGCTGAATCGCTTTTGCGTTCAAGCGGCAGTGGGGCACCCCCTCACGGTCTATGGCAAGGGCGGGCAAACTCGCGGCTTCTTGGATATTCGCGATACGGTGCGTTGTGTGGAGTTGGCGATCTCCACTCCAGCCGAACCTGGTGAATTCCGAGTCTTCAACCAGTTCACTGAACTCTTCAGCGTTGGCGATTTAGCCTCCATGGTTGAAAAAGCAGGCAGCGAGATTGGCTTGAAAGTTGAAGTGAAACATCTGGAAAATCCTCGGATTGAAAAAGAAGAACACTACTTCAACGCCAAAAATACAAACTTGCTGGATCTCGGATTGGAGCCTCACTATCTCTCAAATTCGCTGCTCGATTCGTTGCTCAATGTGGCAGTTAAATACAAAACCCGTGTAGACGAGTCGCAGATTATGCCCAAAGTCACCTGGAAACGGTAACCTCCATGGGTTGTCGTGTGTTGCTATTAGTTTCGACGACGATCGCGCCTGGATTAGGGGCGATCGCCATTAGCACCTTTTACCTGTTCCCAGAATGGTCAGCGTTAGACAGGAGCTACCAAAACTACCAAAAACTGGCAGCATCAGGGGCAGCCATGCGCGAGTTATCCATTGCCCAAGCGGCTGAAAATCGACATCGGATCAACTGCTTTGCAGAAGGCATTGGAGTTTTGTTAGGCGGCACTATGGTATCCATTGGTGTTCACGGTCTTTGCCTGCTCTCTCGACGTTAGCCCTGCCGTTTTAATTGAAGCGTTCATTTATGCGTATTGCTCTGTTCACCGAGACTTTTTTGCCCAAGGTTGACGGCATTGTTACCCGTCTGCGGCATACCGTAGAGCAGCTACAGCGCATGGGCAATCAAGTGTTGGTGATATCGCCAGATGGCGGCTTGACGGAGTACAAAGGGGCAAAGATTTACGGCGTTTCGGGTTTTGCGATGCCGCTGTATCCAGAGCTAAAGATGGCGCTACCTCGACCGGCGATCGGGGATGCCTTGACCCAATTTAAGCCAGATATCATCCATGTGGTCAATCCTGCCGTGTTGGGGTTAGCGGGAATTTTTTATAGCAAAACGCTGAATATTCCGCTGATTGCCTCCTATCACACCCATATCCCAGAATATCTTCAGCACTATGGTCTGGGAATGCTGGAAGGCTTGGTCTGGGAACTGCTCAAAGCAGGACATAACCAGGCGCAACTGAATCTTTGCACCTCGACGGCGATGGTGCAGGCGTTGACAGAACACGGCATTGAACGAGTAGATTTGTGGCAGCGGGGTGTTGATACAGAAATGTTTCAACCTGATATGGTCAGCCGAGAGATGAGATCGCGCCTCACTCAAGGCAATCCCGATTCGCCCCTGCTGCTGTATGTGGGTCGTCTCTCTGCCGAAAAAGAAATTGAGCAAATTAAACCCGTTTTAGACTCGATTCCCAATGCACGATTGGCATTAGTCGGCGATGGACCCCATCGACAGGTGCTAGAAAAACACTTTGAAGGCACTGCCACTTATTTTGTCGGCTACCTGCAAGGATTAGACCTCGGATCAGCCTTTGCCTCTGCGGATGCCTTTGTCTTTCCGTCGCGTACTGAAACGTTGGGCTTAGTGCTGTTAGAAGCAATGGCGGCAGGCTGTCCCGTGGTGGCAGCGCGATCGGGCGGCATTCCCGATATTGTGGAAGATGGAGTCAATGGCTTTTTGTTTGATCCAACCGATGAGCAAGGGGCGATCGCGGCAACTCAGCGACTTTTGGCAAACCCTCAAGAACAAGCCATGCTGCGCCATAACGCCCGTCGAGAAGCAGAATGTTGGAGTTGGTCAGCCGCGACCCACCAACTGCACAACTACTATCAAGCCGTGATCAATTCTCAGGTCTATTCTTCTGTCGCTTAACTCCTCAAAAACCCACCGATTCATCAAAAGAAGGGTTGTGGAGCTTGCACTTTAACGATAAATCGAGTGAGTACGATTCCTGTAGGGAGTTCTGTGGAAAGCTTCGCTAACGTTCCACGAATCGCAGTCTCCCGTCCATAAAAGTGGTTTCAAGGAATTCCTCTGCAACTATTTGCCAAAGACCTCGTAACTTCATCATATCTACATACTTCATCCACCGTGTTTTAACGGAAGCTCGACCTCTCCTTAACCTTCGAGTGGGATGGTATCTAAGGGATATTACGTATCACACGTAACGAAATTGATTGGAAGCGATCGTCTTCTCTACAACTTGCCTTTTGGCACCTGAAGCTTATTCATCCACTCTAAAGGAAAACACAGATCAATGACTATTATTGACGGAAAGACTGCTGCTCAACCCTATGTGGTTAATTCCCCTGACGCTCCTGGCTACAACATTCTTCCTCTACTGACCGTAGGCGATGAAGTTCCTTTGCTCTCTGGCAATAGCCTTGGCAGCTTAACCCCCGTTGCAGGCAAAACTTTTGCATTCGTTGGCATTCCTGATGGGTTAGGCGTTTATCAAGCAGGCGACAAGTACTATGCATTTGTCAACCAAGAGCTTGGCAACACGGTTACTACCGATATTTCTCCTACTGTTCCTGGCAAAATTTTAGGTGCACGGGTTTCTTTGTTTGTGTTCGACAAAGACTGGAACGCGATCGGGGGGAAAAACCTGATCGAGACTCGTGTAGACACTACGGGCACCTACGACCTTAACCTCACCACTGGACTCTATACCAGTGCCTCTGGCACCAGTCTTGATGCATTTAACCGTTTTTGCTCGGCTTATCTAGCAGAATATGGCTTTGTGGATGGAACAGGCACCGAAGTTCCCACCTTCTTCGCCCCTGAAGAAGGCGGGAACACCAGTCGGGGTTGGGCAGTCACCCCCAACGGCATTGCCGTAGCATTGGATGGACTAGGTCGCTACGCAAAAGAGAACGTGGTGGCGGCTTCTCAGTACCGGGGCACCAACTCCAATACCACCGTACTGTTCTCATCCGAAGACAACGCCGATGGTGAACTTTACATGTGGGCTGGTCAGCAAACTGCGACTGATCCCAACGGCTTCAGCAATGGCGACCTCTATGCTTTGAGAGTTGGCACCGCTGACTACACCAGCGGTTTGCAGCAAGGCACACAGTACAATGCTACTTGGACGAAGGTTGATAAATCCGTAGTCTTCGGTGCAGATGGCAAACCTCTTGCCAATGGTGTTGCGCTCAGCGATTGGGCGAATGCGGCTGGTCGGACGACCAACTTCCAACGGATTGAGGACTTTGGTGAAGACCCCAGCAATCCTGGCACTTTCTACTTTGTGACCACGGGAACCACTAACGCAAAAGGTTCTACATCCGTTGCAGTTGCAACCCCTAATTTGGCAGAAGATCCCTATGGTGCCTTGTTCCGCTTTAGCCTCAACCCCAACAACCCCACGGGTGCCATCTCTAACTTTGAACAAGTGCTAGTGGGCGGTCCCGGTAAGGGCAACAGTTACGACAACATCACGATTACCAAGAATGGCAACGTCCTCATCCAAGAAGACGAAACAAGTTTTGGTGGTGCGTTGATGTTAGCTGAAAATCGCGAAGCCCAAATTGTGTCTTACAACATTGCGGCGAAGACTGTGACTCCTCTCTTCTATATAAACGAAGATGCGGGTGGAACTCAGTTCAACAATCCTCTCGCCAAGGGACAGTGGGAAACCTCTGGCATCATCGAAATCGGTGGAAGCTCTACAACCTCTGGGGCTTATCTGTTTGATGTTCAAGCTCATACCATTGTGAATCCTAGCGGCAGCACCAGTGTGTTGGGTGGCAGATATGCGGAAGGTGGACAACTCATTCTCGCGGTGCCTACTAGTCTCAAATATACGGGTGGTGTTGGCAATGACACCATTACTGGAAGCAACGGCAATGATGTAATCAATGGCGGTGCTGGAAATAACATCCTGGCTGGGTTGGGCGGAAACGACACCATCATTGCGGGTGCTGGAAACGATACTGCTTACGGCGATGCTGGAAATGACCTGTTCTTCTTAGGCAATGGCAACAACCTAGTATTTGCCAACGAAGGAGATGACATCATCAACACGGGCTTAGGTAACGATTTTATCTACGCAGATGCAGGTAATGACGCAATTACCGCAGGTGATGGCAATAACACGGTGTTTGCGCGGGAAGGTAACAACCGCGTGGCAACGGGTCTTGGCAACGATACCGTCTGGGCAGGGATGGGCAACAACTCCATCACCACGGGCGCAGGCGATGACCTGATCTACGTTAGTGGCGGCGGCATCAACACCATCAACGCTGGAATTGGCAACGATACCATCATCAAGGGATGGACTGGCAACGGCGTTGATACCATTGCCCTGAACGCGGGTGCGGGGTCTGTGACCATCTTCGGCTTTGACTCCGATGATAAGCTGGCTCGCAGTTCTGGCTTGGTGCCGAGTGATTTGTTAACGGTCACCAAGGGTGAGTTTGATACCACGATCAGCAAGGGTGGCGACTTGTTGGCAACCCTAAAGTGGTACACCGGAGACGTTAACGTTATTGCGTAATCGTTACTTTCAACCTTTAGAGTTCACACTCTAGGTCGCTGAGGCGATCGCGCTCATAGAAAATAGGAGCGCGATCGCCTCTTTTACTGCACCTTTCCTAATGCCATCAAAAACTGTCTATGTAGAATCCACAATACTTCACCTAATCTTGATACTTCTTGTAGCGTGTAGGACTTAGTGCAATTGCAGGGTGGATGGTAGTCTGCTAGTGCACTTGAAACCAATAGTACGTACCTCCTTACGTGCTCAGAATCTTAGACAACCGTTAATTCTTTCTTAACTGATTGAAGGGGCACGCCACAGTGTCCCTGCTTTAGTGTGAAAAGCCCTTGATCCAAAGGACTCCTCACACTGATTTTGGCTGAGTCAAATTATCCAAATCTTGGTGTTTCCCCCTTAATCCTATGACTGACGTAACCCTCAAAGGCTTTGCCTCGCTTCCTGCCGATACCTTTGCTGAAGGACCTCCTTCCGGCAGCACCATTACTGGCACCACAAATGGACGACCCATTCCCTTTTCTAGCCAACCTGTTCAAGGCTTTAGCGGTGTGCAGTCTGCCGCCACAGGTCTATATTCGTTCCTAGCGGACAATGGTTTCGGTGCCAAAAATAACAGTTCCGACTTTTTGTTGCGTCTCTATCAGGTCGATCCCAACTTTAAGGGCAGCGAAGCGGGCACTGGCGGCGTGAACATCCTTGGATTCACTCAATTGTCGGACCCTGACAAAAAAGTTCCATTCAAGATCATCAACGAAACAACGAGCGATCGCAACCTCACGGGAGCCGACTTTGACGTTGAATCATTTGTCATTGCGAAAGATGGCACCATCTGGATTGGCGATGAATTTGGACCGTATCTGCTCCACTTTGATGCTACGGGCAAGTTGCTAGAAGCCCCGATCTCCACACCCAACACCATTAAACTCAACACTCTCAACGGTCAAGCGCCGATTGTGATTGGGCACAGAGGAGCCAGCGGCGATCGCCCAGAGCATACCTTAGCCAGCTATAAACTCGCGATCGAGCGCGGTGCCGACTTCATTGAGCCGGATCTAGTGGTAACCAAAGATGGTGTATTGGTGGCGCGCCACGAGCCAGAAATCTCTGGCACCACCGATGTCGCTAGCCGCCCTGAGTTTGCCGATCGCAAAACCACTAAAATGTTGGATGGTGCACCCACAACAGGCTGGTTTGCGGAAGATTTTACCCTGGCTGAACTCAAAACCCTGCGGGCGATCGAGCGCTTGCCCTTCCGAAACCAAACCTTTAATGGCGTGTTTGAAATTCCCACGCTGGACGAAATCATCGCCCTTGTCAAGCAAACGGAACTCGACACAGGCAAAAAGATTGGCATCTATCCTGAAACTAAGCACCCCACTTACTTTGAGGAAAAGGGCTACAACACCAGTCAGCTATTGATTGACAACTTGGTGAAGAACAACTTCACTGACCCCAATCGCATCTACATCCAATCCTTTGAGGTGAGCAACCTTAAAGAATTGCACAGCACAATCATGCCCAATGCTGGGGTCGATATTCCCCTGGTTCAGTTGTTGGATGCCTATGATGTTGCTGATGATGGCACCTTGTTGTATGAGGATGTCAATGCCCGTCCCTACGATTTTACGGTTGCTGGCGACACCCGCACCTACGGCGATTTGCAAACCGCCGCCGGACTGGCAGAAATCGCAACTTATGCTGATGGCATTGGTCCTTGGAAACGGATGATTGTTTCCGTTAAAACCGTGGATGCCAACAACGACGGTAAACCCGACGATCTGAATGGCGATGGCGCGATCAATGATGCCGACAAGGTGACTCTTGCCCCTAGTAGCCTGATTCAAGACTCCCACGCGGCGGATTTATTGGTGCATCCCTACACCTTCCGCAATGAAGCTCGCTATCTGGCTTCTGACTACAAGGGCAATCCTGAACTGGAACTGCGCCAGTTTATTGGGTTGGGTGTGGATGGCTTCTTCGATGATTTTCCGGGCACAGGCGACTTGGTGCGCGACCAAATTACGGCACCCGTCGTGCGATCGCCCCAAAATCCTGCTGTGCTAAATACTCCTACCTTCGGCACATTGGATGGCAAAGCGCCCATTGTGATTGGGCATCGCGGCGCATCGGGAGAACGTCCTGAGCATACCTTGGCAGCTTATAAGGCAGCGATCGCGGCTGGCGCAGATTTCATTGAAGGCGGTGATTTAGTAGTCACCAAAGATGGTGTGTTAATTGCCCGTCACGAGCCGATGCTAGCGGTGTTGAACGCCGACGGCAGCGTCAACAATACCAACACCAGCACCGATGTTTACAAGCGTCCAGAATTCGCGGATCGCCTCACCACCAAGGTTTTGGATGGTGTTTCTGTGAGGGGTTGGTTTGCAGAAGACTTTACCCTAGCGGAAGTGAAGCAACTCAATGCGATCGAGCGTTTACCTGCATTGCGTGGCACCCAATTTGATAACGACGGGTTGAAAGTACCGACCTTTCAAGAAATCATCGATTTGGTTAAGCAATACGAAAAAGAAACGGGCAAGAAAATCGGAATTTACCCCGAAACCAAGCACCCTACCTATTTTGCACAGCAAGGCTTTAATACCAGTCAATTGCTGGTTGATCTCCTAGTCAAGAATAACTTTACCGATCCGAAGCGGGTTTACATTCAATCCTTTGAAGTCAGCAACTTAAAGGATCTAAACGACAACATCCTACCCAAAGCGGGTATCGATTTACCGCTGATTCAACTGCTCGGTGGTTCGGGTAGCCCCTACGACTTCGTAGCTCAAGGCGACAAACGCACCTATGCCGACTTGATCACTCCCGCTGGCTTAGCTGAAGTGGGCAAATATGCTTCTGGTATTGGTCCTGATAAGCGCCTGATTGTGCCTGCTAGCACGGTCGATCGCAACAACGATGGCAAACCCGATGACCTCAATGGTGATGGTCAAATCAGCGATGCCGATCGCGTCTTGGGCAAATCTACCACGCTCATTCAGGATGCTCACAACGCAGGTCTGCTCGTTCATCTCTATACCCTACGCAATGATCCCTTCTTCCTAGCATCCGATTATCAAAACAATCCAATTAAGGAATTCAAGCAGTTCATTGACTTGGGTGTAGACGGTTTCTTTACCGACTTCCCCGGCACCGGGCATTCTGTATTGGTCAACAACTACTTTGCTGGCACAGGCTACTCGGCAGACTCCGGGCAACCTTACTACGGCAACCTGGTAGTGTCGAATCTGAATCGCTCCAAAGGCTTTGAGGGTATGGCGATCAGTCCTGATCAAAAAACGCTCTACCCCTTGCTGGAGGGAACTGTGGTAGGCGATCCAGCCGGTTCACTCCGAATCTACAAAGCCGATGCCATCACTGGACAATTTACAGGCTTGGCAGGTTACTACAAACTGGAAAACCCTGCCAACGCGATCGGAGACTTTACCGTGATCAACAACACCGAATATTTGGTGATTGAGCGCGATGAGAACCAGGGCGATGCTGCTAAGTTCAAAAAGATCTTTAAGGTTGATCTTTCTAGCAAAGATGCGAACGGCAATGTTGCTAAAGAAGAAGTGGCGAATTTGTTGAGCATTCAAGATCCTCAAGATCTGAATGGTGATGGCAGCACCACTTACAAGATGCCGTTTCAAACGATCGAAAACGTGTTGGTACTCGACAGCAAAACCATTCTGGTTGCAAACGATAACAACTACCCGTTTTCTCTCGGTCGTCCACCCGCGATCGACAACACCGAAATCGTCACTTTAGAACTATCTAAGCCTCTGAATGTAGATAACGCTATCTTCAGCAATATCGTTAAAAATCTGCTGCAAGGCGGATCGGGCGACGACGTACTCGTTGGCACCAATGGCGATGATGAAATCAACGGCGGCGAAGGCAACAACACGCTGCATGGTTTGCTCGGTAACAATACCCTGATTGCTGGCAATGGCAATGACACGGCGTATGCCGAAGGCGGCAATGATGTGTTTTTGTTGGGTAACGGCAACAACACGGTGTTTGCCAATGGAGGCAACGATCGCGTTTCCACTGGCTCAGGAAACGACACTATCTACGCCGATCTTGGCGATGACTGGGTTAATGCGGGCGATGGCAATAATACGGTGTTTGCGCGGGAAGGTAACAATCGCGTGACAACGGGTCTTGGCAATGATGTTGTTTGGGCAGGGATGGGCAATAATTCCATTACTACAGGTGCAGGCGATGACCTCATCTACGTCAGTGGCGGCGGCATCAACACCATCAACGCTGGAATCGGTAACGATACCATCATCAAGGGATGGACTGGCAATGGTGTGGATACCATTGCCCTGAATGCGGGTGCCGGGTCTGTGACAGTCTTCGGCTTTGACTCCGATGACAAGCTGACTCGCAGTTCTGGATTGGTGCCTAGTGATCTACTGACCATCACGAAGGGCGAGTTCGACACCACGATCAGCAAGGGTGGTGACTTGTTGGCAACCTTAAAGTGGTACACCGGCAACGTGATTGTTTAGTTTGATCGATACGTTCAATCTTTAGAGGAATCACTCTATTGGCTCAGGCGATCGCGCTCCTATTTTCTAGGAGGGCGATCGCACCCAGTTGAGAAAACATGCCTGAAACTGCTCTGGGTTCAACCGGGCAAAGACTCGCGCAAAGGGTTCATGCGAAGGAATCTCGTGTGGCATTTCTAGGATGCGTTTAAGCCAAGGGTGCTTCGCTTGCCCAAAGCTTTCCCGACCCAACTATCTGCCCCACCAATCACTGCCAAAATAGCAATCGTCAGGATGTCGATTCATTGGTGCCCTTTGGTATGCTCAATCCGAGGGTCTTCAATCTTGCTGAAGGGGTCAGACAGTTTTCCTGGCGGTTTTAGTTTCATGTTCGAGGGTTCATGGAGTTGAGTTGATCTTCTCTGATGAACATTTGGAAAGCTAGAATTTGGTCTCTGCCATTTTATAAGATGAGATCGCCCTGATATCTGCTGCCGCTGACTAGGCACATAGCTTGCAAACTGAGATATTGGTTAGGGCGTATGGCACATCCCCGAAGTTTTAAAGCAAGCTGTCAAACCGCTCCCGTCTAATGGCGCTTCAGTAGCACTGACCTCCACATAATTGGCGATACTGTAGAAATGCTGTTGAGATGTGAAATGTCGTATGACTACTCGGCTAGAAGTTGAATCGGCTATCAAACAATTACCAGAGGGTGAGGTTCGCAATCTGGCAAAGTGGCTTCAAGAATTTCTGGATGAGATGTGGGATCGGCAAATTGAAGCAGATTTAGCATCAGAAAATTAGACCGCCTGATTGGTCAATCAGAAACAGATATTGCTACAAACAACAAATATGAGAGTTTTTAAATGAGCTGTTTGTGCCAAGCCAGCTAAGAACTTTAATTTGTAGATAAAACCATCGGTCAATCCATTGGTGAAGCGAATCGTGGATAGTGGTCAGTAAGTGGAGTAGCGGGTGTAGGAATGACTTTTATCATCGATCCGGATAGTGCGACGAAAATCGCCAAAATGCAGCAGCGGGTGCGCTGGCGCGATCGCCTATTTGCTGAGAAAAACATCGATCAAACATCGCTGGTGCTGGATGACGGGGTTGCTGATAGCCCTGATTTTTCCTTTATGGTGATTGGCGACACCGGCTCTGGTTACCATCGTGGGCACAATCCCCAGCGAAAAATTGCGGAACAAATGCTCCCCCATTGCCAAGACTGCCGCTTTGTGCTGCACACGGGCGATGTGATTTATTTAGTTGGCTCTAGTGAATATTATCCTAAAAATTTTATTGATCCCTATCGTGAGTTTTTAGTCGGCGGCGATCGCCCTAGCCGCATTACCTACGATCAAATGATTTTCAATCAGCCGTTTCTGCCGATCCCAGGAAACCATGATTATTACGATATGCCTTGGTGGTCTGGGGCGATCGCTCAAGCCGCTTCTCCATTTCGATACCTGGTTCGCAATCGGCTGGATTTGGATATAGGTTGGCATGGCTCTGGGCAGGGAAATGCTTATGCCCAAGCCTTTTTAGATTATTTAAAGCGATTTCTCACCGATGCAGAACTAGAGCATCACCTCGATCAGCACTACACGGCTAAAACTAATGCGGGGCGTTGCTTGCGCTATCGACCGGGAGAATTTACTCGTTTGCCCAATCGTTATTACACCTTTCAAGCTGGAGGTATTGATTTTTTTGCGCTTGATTCTAATACCTTTAATGCGCCCCTACCTTTACCGAAAGGAATAGATGGAGAAGAGGCGCGGCAGGCATTGCATCGGAAACGAGATCAACTGGAACAGGAACAGCAATCGCTGCTGGAAGAAGCAGATCGTTTAGACTGCAAACAGCCAGAACAGGAAGAACAATGGAATGATATTCAAGCCAAAGTAGAGCAACTGGCAGAAAGTATTCGTGACATTGACAAACAACTCAATGTGGATGAAACCAGCTTTAGCGATCGCGAACAGTTGGAATGGCTAAAGCAGCGCTTAATTGAATCCTGGAATACTGACTCAGTTCGGGGACGCATTCTCTACTTTCATCATCCACCCTACGTAACAGAAGCAACCAAATGGCATCAAGCGCAAACCTTGGCAATCCGTCATCGGTTGCGGCAAGTGTTAGATGCTGTTGCAAAAGCGGTAGGTAAAATGGCAGGCGATCGCCCAATCGTTGATTTGGTGATTAACGGTCACGCTCATTGTCTGGAATATCTCCGCACAAACAACACTAGACACGCAGATTCTCACACAAACTGGATTGTCTGCGGCGGAAGTGGTTTTAGCTTGCGACGGCAGCGACTTGAAGGTTCAGACCTGTTAGAAAACTTGGGAAATCAACCCCATTCGGTTGCCCACTCGCAGTTATTTATTGGTCGTAGTGGACAAAGCTCTCAAAAACGCCGTCCTTACTCTTTTATTCGGATTGATGTCAAAGACGGTCGTCCTCCTAAGTTTACGGTTCGCCCGTATGTTGCCGAATGGTATCAACGTAAGTGGAAAGAATATGCAGTTGAACCTTTCACTTTCTAAAGACACCCCTTTCAAGCATGAGTATTCGGCGATCGCCTATCTTGAGATCTAAACTTCATCCATAGAGAAGCATGTTTGTGGATAAACAGAATATTGTGTGCAGCAACCAAAGTACAAAATCAAGATACAATAAACGCTGAACCCAGGGTTGGCCGAGCGGTTTAGGCAGCGAACTCATAATTCGCCCCAGGCAGGTTCAACTCCTGCACCCTGGATTGATTGATCACTCTGCATATCACCCATTTTCAGCAGTAAAATTTTAGCCCCATTGCTGACTAGCTAAAATTAGCAACTGTCCTATTTTTACCAAAGCCCTGGAACTGGCTTTTGGGGCATCGCTTGAGGCAGGGGTTGCGGTGCTGCTTCTGGAAAAATAACCACTGGCGGCGGCGCTGACTCATTGGGCATGACTACGACTGAGGCAGGCAGGTTACGCACAGAGTAGGGAAAGGGGCTGGGCAAATCCAGGGTACGAATGATTGGACCTGCGTTTATCTGTTTGTACAAAACTTCTCGATATAGCTCGTTGACGGCTTTGCCATCACGAGCAATGGAGTTTTCCGGAGCCCCAAGGAGAAATTTGAGTTGTCCTCCTAGAGTCTGACTGCCATAAAAATTGGGGCTGCGTTGAAAGAAAGCATTATCAAATTTCTGGGGCAGTTGCCCAAAGGGAACGCCTGAAACCAGAGGGAAATCCTGGGCGATCGCTGCCGTAGAAAACCCGATTCCAACTGTGACAGCAACCAATCCTGCGATCGCAGATCGACAGCTAATCGCCATAAAACGACTCTCAAAATTCATGAGATAACTCCTCAAATTTCTCGATGGTGCCCATTCTGATGGGTAGAATCCAGATTGGTTGTTTTCAAAAACAGTCACAGCTTTCAAAACTTTGGGCTGCTTTTTTAACCAAACCGACTAATATCTACTCATCAGCCTTTTAATTGTACTCATGAGTTTCTAAATTAATGACATTGATTTAGATCGATTCTTTGAGTTCATTTTCATGGCAGTTCTAAATGATTTCTCCGTTAAATGAGCATGAAGAGAGGTTGTTTTTCTGATGAAAGCTTTCTCTCAGTTTGAATTGGTTGCCTTTGCTCTAGATTGATTCATCTCGTATTATTTTCAAGTATTTATGCCACTATCCCTTTCATTTTCAACTCTCGAATTACCGGCACTCCGCCAACAACTTTTAGATCTCTTTTGTCAAGTTGCTTACCAAGAAGGTGACTTTGTTTTATCGTCAGGGCAACCCAGTTCTTATTACATCAATGGCAAACAAGTGACGCTGCATCCTCAAGGTGGGGTTGCGGTTGGCAGATTGCTGTTGGCGATGGTGCCGCCGGAATCAATTGCAGTTGCAGGGCTGACCTTAGGAGCCGATCCGTTGGTGACAGCAACTAGTGTGGTAGCTGCCTATGAAGGGCGATCGCTGGCAGCTTTGATCGTCAGAAAAGAGGCGAAAGGGCACGGCACAATGGCGTATGTTGAGGGGCCCAGTTTACCCGAAAAAAGCTCAGTTACCGTTTTAGAAGATGTGGTGACGACAGGAAAGTCTGCGTTGAAAGCAGTCGATCGCCTACGGAGTGCAGGTTATCGCGTGAATGGCGTATTGGCTTTAGTGGATCGGCTTCAGGGTGGTACAGAATGCTATCAGGAAGCAGCGATTCCCTTTCAATCTATCTTTACAATTTCAGATTTGCAGCAACGCTGGAGTGAAATCCATTTGACATAAACTTAGCTGCGGGATTTTACGGTCGCCAGAGAGAGAATAGTTGTTTAAGCTACTAAGTGTTGATTGCTTAAGCAATGTTGAGAATTTTAAGTCTATCTTCAGGCTTAACTCTAAATCAACTAGGATTGCTTCAGTGCTGAAATAAGGTCGCTACAAGCTGGATTTCTCAGCGATCGCCCCACCCGTTGAAAGATAAACCGATGCCTCCTTCTTCAACCAATGCTGAGTTAACATCTTCCACACTGTTAGCAAGCTCAGCGATGTCTTATCTTGATGACATTATTGGTGCAGCCATTTTTGATTTAAACGGGCTACCGAAGGAGTATTTCACCACTCTTGAGAGTACTAATATGAGTTGGGTGCAAACCATTTTTCAAGCGCTTGGCTTGCGATCGCTGCTAATGTCTTCTTTGCAGCTTGAAGGTTTTCACCATGCCACCATTGAAGGGCAAGACTATTTTGCAGTGATTGTCAAACAGCGCACACAGTACACTGCATTGTTGCTCCGACCCACTGAAGATGAATGTTCAGACCAATTACTGAAGTGGATTCAGAGCTTTCAAACGGACATATTAAAACAGCATTCTCGATTTCGAGCCACTTAGTAAGCGCGTGACTTGGAAAAAACGGCGCGAGTAATCCGGTAGGTTTCTTACGCTAAACGTGCGTGCTGTCTTGCTGCACACTCCTTCTCCACCTCCTGCAACTTTCTACTGCTTGAGCAGCAAGTAATAAAGCTGTCCGTTGGAGTTGATCAGTCCAGCGCGATCGCCTGCCATTGTTCCGGTTCCCATAAATACATCCACCCGTCCTGCGCCCTTAATGGCGCTGCCAGTATCTTGATCCAGCACATAGCGGGTTACCTGTTGCTGAACCAACTGACCGCCCGTGGTCGGCTGAGGAATCTGCGTTTGGATCACTGCCAGAGCGCCCGGAGGAAACAAGGTTTTATCGGTGGCGATCGAACGTTCCGGTAGCACAGGCACGCCAATGCTGCCCATGGCGGGTGAACCTTGAGTGTCTTTGAAGAAGACAAACCGCTGATTGCGTGGCAAATAAATATTCATCTCAGCCGGGTGATCTCGAAAGTATTGAATCAGGGCTGGCAGAGTCAATTCTTCTAGTTTAAATTTGCCTGCTTTCACCAGTTCTCGCCCAATGCCCGTGTAGGGGTAATCCGTACTTCCGGCGTAGCCAACCGTCATTGTGCTGCCGTCGGTGAGGTTGAGGCGGGCGGAACCCTGCACCTGGATTAGAAAGGCTTCCAGGCGATCGCGCAACCAGGCAATTTCTGCTCCTTTGAGCGATCCTTTGGCAAACTGTAACCCATCGGCTCCTTCTAAGGCAGCGCGGGTTGGGTGAGGCTTTGACCAGCGAGAAAAAGTAGAAGGCAGTCGAAAAATGGGATAGCGAAACTCGTTTGTGGCGGTACGACTCGCCCTATGAACCGGTTCAAAATAGCCCGTAAAGCCGACGGTGCCTTTGCCATCTTTACCCGTTGCTTGATAAAAGACAAACTCGTGCTGAATTGTGGTTTGTAGTGCTGCCGCCGATCGGCTGGTTGTTAGCAAGTAGCGAAATCGCTGCAAACTGCGCCGCACTCGGTCGAGCGTGATATTTGTAGACAGCTTGCCATACTCTGTGATCGCCTTTTCAGTTCCTAAATAGCGCAAGCTGTTATCAATCGCTGCCACGAGGGTCTTGCGATCGCCCAATTGTCGCCCAATGCTGAACAATTTCAGATCTAAACCCAACGTTTTGGGAAAAGCAATCGGGATCAGCGACTTGGGCTTGGCAGCAGGTTTTGGAGGAGTAATCTGAACTACAGGAGCGGCTACCCTTGCAGCCTGCTTATGCTCCACTTCTAACAGTCCCAAAATGCTGAAGGCACCGATTGCGATCGCCCAAGGTCGCATCATCAGTCCTAAAACCGCTCCACGCTGGAACTAAACACAGGCTCTACTCGAATCGCCAGCACTTTAGAGGGTCGCAGCACCATATATTCGCCCTGAATATTTTTGATTGGTACCGTAATAAAATCACTGGAAGCCGCTTTGGGCACCAGTTCACCGCTGTACCACTTTTGAAACTCTTGAATGGTTGGAAAGCGAACTTCTTCGCGATGTCCTCCATCAATCAAAAGATGAACTGCATACTCAGTCGGTGTGCGGGCGTATTTGCTTTTTCGCTGTTCTCCAGCCGCTCCATCCGTTGCTTGCGTCATATCGCTTATTTGTTGCGTGTATGTTTGCCATTATCTAACAGGAATGTCAGATACAATCACTTTGCCCAGACTGGAATACAAAGTATCAGGAAAAATATAAATATACAGCAAGCGGTAATATTGAGCGGAAATCAACTTGTTGCTTTGGTGACTCTCCCTAATCTGCTGTTAACTGGCTCTTCCTTTGAGGTGACTGTGAGTGCGAAAATACCCAGCAGATGCTTGGTTATGGCAGTAGTTCGAGGTTATTTATGGTGTCTGTAAGTATAAGTAACGTGATCGCGCAATCACCAACCGCGAAAAAACGATCGCTTCAGGATTATAACTGGACGACATGATCGCCGCTGCTAATGACAGCCAATCGAGGCGCGATCGCCAGACTACTAACAGTGTTGGACTTACAGAAATTAGGAAACGAGGACTTTCCCATTTATCGCTTTTGGTTCACTCATCGCTTTGAATGCATTGTCGTTCATCGGTTTGGCTGCTGTCGCTTACGGTGGTTCGGTTGCAAGCTCAGGCTTTTTCCGCGATCGCCCAGCTAACGAGATTGAAGTGGGCGATCGCAGATGCCAATTATGGATTGGCGTAGAAATCGTTGCTGACTGTCAGGCGGAGGTCGGTCGATGGGTCAATCACGATCAGTTTTTGGGGAGTTTGCGTTTGGTTGGCGGGTTGTCCGCCAGTGACACTTGTCAGGATAGTACCCAGATTAACTTTTTGACCTAAGATGGTTGCCAAGATAGCGTTTGTTGCGGCAGAAGTGGCAACATCTCTAAGCGTGCCGGGATTGGTGTTTTGGTTTACGGGTTGTCCGCTAACCACCTGCGATCGCGCACTAAAAGGATACGACTGACTGCCAATCGTCACCCGTTGAGCGATAAACTGCGTGCCCAAAATTTGACCATTGCTGCTGACCGGAATCAGTTGACCCATAATGTCGCTGTCTTTGGGAATAACAACTTGTCCCTGAGCATTTTTGAGATCATCGACCACTCGTAGAGCCAGATTATTGATGGTCTCACCGGGAGTCACCACAATTTTTTGCGAGCCGAGATAGCGGATGTTGACCGACGTACCTTGAGGTACTAAATAACGTGGATTCAACGCATTTTGATTGTTTGGAGTTGGGTTGCTGCCCGTGTTTGGCAGAGGTGCCGCGCCGTTGAGTCGGGCAATGTAGTTGTTTGCCCCTTCACTGGTAGCGATCGGTGCGAGTTTGCCTTGATTCACCAAGGTCTGATAGATGTAGGCAGCAACATCCGCACGAGTCGCCGTTTCATTAGGATTGAGGAAGCTGACGTTAGGATAGTTGACCACCACATTTCGCTCTGCCGCTGCTGCAACGCCAGTTTTTCCATAGGCAGGGATTTCGCTGCTATCTCTAAACGCAGCCAGAGTTGTATCAGCAGCGCGAGTGGGTGTGAAGTTCAAGCCGCTGGAAAGAGCGACCAATACTTGTACTTTCGGAATTTGCTGTTCAGGTTTGAAAGCACCATCCGGATAGCCGCTCATGAAGCCCGTTTCATACGCTTTGCCGATCGCCGTTGCAGCCCAATACGAACTGGGAACGTCGCCAAAGCCACGCGAGACGCGCACTGAACTGGTACTGAACGCATTTTTGACGATCGACGCAAACTGAGCGCGAGTCACTGGGGCATCGGGCTTGAACGTACCATCAGGAAAGCCCGCAATAATTTGTCTTTCGGCCAGCGTTTCGATGAAGGGTCGCGCCCAATGAGAGCGCGTATCCGCAAAGTTGACGGCAAAAGCTGGAGCCGAAACCACGAGCGGTGCAATAGCAGTTGAGGTCACACCCAATGCCAGCAGTACTGCATTTTTTGAAGACCACAGATGAATGTTAGACATAAAAATCCCGTAAATTGAGCAGTACTAATGAATTACACGTATTTGGCAATAGCAAACAATTCTTGCTCTTTTGAGCGCTGTCTACAGGCTCAAGTAAAAATTGGTGATGCAACCGTGGCTTGCGTGCAACCTGATGACTCGGTTCTGATGGCAAAGCGACTGATCCATTGATAATGCTGACCGCAAAACTATGACTTTGTTCCCAGGAGTTCGATTCATATAGGTTGACCCGTCCTAAAGTTCCCCAGGGAAAGCAAAGCGCGACAACTGGGTTAGTGCCTTTTTGGGAAAGGAGAGCGAAAAGGTGCAGACGTTGTGCCTCCGTTGTTTATTGGAGTGATAGCTAAAGTTCCCGATCACGCCTTTGCGTTTCAACAGGTATGGAGCGATCGCTTTTATTAACAGCCAAGCAAGATGCGCTCTCCCAATGACCAACAATGAAAAAACGATCACGCCCACCCGAATGCTCCACTGATTATGATTGCATCTTCGCGGTCATATCAATGCCATCGCTGACCAATCGACCATGTTCAATATAGACAATACGGCTGAGGTGATCAATCCTCCTTAGAATAGAGATAACAGGCTATTCGTAGCAATCCCGACTACAAATGAGATCGTCCAAACGGTACGCTGAACAATTGATGCAATATTGTGCGAATGCGTGTATGAATCACCATTCACTGTCACTCTCTCAGAGAATTTTTTATGCTTGAATCCTACCGTAACCATGTTGATGAACGCGCTGCTCTGGGCATTCCACCCTTGCCATTGAGCGCTCAACAAATGTCTGAATTAGGTGAATTATTGAAAAATCCACCGATGGGCGAGGAAGCCTTTTTACTAGAACTGCTGCGCGATCGCGTGCCGCCTGGTGTGGATCAAGCGGCTTATGTGAAAGCAGGTTTTTTGACCGCGATCGCCAAAAGTGACATCACCAGTCCGTTGGTTTCCCCTAAATCAGCCGTGGAACTCTTGGGCACCATGATGGGGGGCTATAACGTCCATGCCCTGATTGACTTGCTCCAGTCGCCCGATACTGAGCTTGCTGCTGCCGCTGTTGCTGCCCTCAGCAAAACCATGCTCGTCTACGATGCCTTCCACGACATTCAAGAACTGGCTAGCAGCAACGCCAACGCTAAACAAGTGATGGACTCTTGGACAAACGCTGACTGGTTTACCAACCGCCCCAAACTGCCTGAAGCAATCACTGTCACCGTCTTCAAGGTGCCCGGAGAAACCAACACCGACGACCTTTCCCCTGCCCCTCACGCTACCAGCCGCCCCGATATTCCCCTCCATGCCTTGGTGATGCTGGAAACACGCCAGCCCGGTTCCCTGGAAACTATCGTGGAACTGAAGAAAAAAGGGCATCCCGTTGCCTATGTGGGCGATGTGGTGGGTACGGGTTCTTCTCGCAAATCCGCCATTAATTCTGTGCTGTGGTACATCGGCAGCGATATTCCCTGCGTGCCCAACAAGCGGACAGGAGGGTATATCCTCGGCAGCAAAATCGCGCCCATTTTCTTCAACACAGCGGAAGATTCCGGTGCCCTGCCGATCGAGTGCGATGTCACCCAACTGGAAACGGGCGACGTAATCACGATCTATCCTTACCAAGGCAAAATCACGGGTGCGTCTGGCGAGATTCTCTCCACGTTCACCCTCAAGCCCGACACGATTTTGGATGAAGTGCAGGCAGGTGGACGGATTCCCCTGCTGATTGGGCGCACTCTGACGGATAAAACCCGCGCCGTGTTGGGCTTGTCGCCAAGTCCGGTGTTTGCCCGTCCCACCGTGCCTACCGATACCGGTAAAGGCTTTACTCTGGCGCAAAAAATGGTCGGTAAAGCCTGTGGTCTTCCCGGTGTGCGTCCCGGCACCTATTGCGAACCGCTGATGACCACGGTGGGTTCCCAAGACACCACTGGACCCATGACCCGCGATGAGCTAAAAGAACTGGCGTGTCTGGGCTTTGGGGCTGATTTGGTGATGCAAAGCTTCTGCCACACGGCTGCCTATCCTAAACCTGTGGATATTAAAACTCACCATGATTTGCCCGATTTTATGCATGAGCGCGGTGGGGTTGCTCTGCGACCGGGCGATGGCATCATTCATTCTTGGCTGAACCGGATGTTGATGCCTGATACCGTGGGCACAGGCGGCGATTCCCATACCCGCTTCCCCCTGGGGATTTCCTTTCCGGCTGGTTCTGGGTTGGTGGCGTTTGCCGCTGCTTTGGGCGTGATGCCGTTGGATATGCCGGAATCAGTGCTGGTCAGGTTTAAGGGCACATTGCAACCCGGCGTGACGCTGCGGGATGTGGTCAACGCGATTCCCTATGCGGCGATGCAACGAGGATTGCTAACGAACTCGAAGGAGAACAAGCAAAATGTGTTCTCTGGGCGAATTATGGAAATGGAAGGATTGCCCGATCTGAAGTTGGAGCAGGCGTTTGAACTGACAGATGCGACGGCGGAGCGATCGTGTGCCGGGTCTACGATTAAGCTGAGTGTGGAAACGGTGGCAGAGTATTTGAGATCGAACGTGGCGCTGCTGAAAAACATGGTGGCGCGAGGATATGGCGATGCCAGAACCATTCTGCGGCGAGTTGCCCAAATGGAACAATGGCTGGCAAATCCCAGCTTGATGGAGGCTGATCCCGATGCGGAATATGCTGAAATCATTGAGGTGGATCTGGATCAAATCAAGGAACCGATCGTCGCGGCTCCCAACGACCCGGACAACATCAAACTGATGACTGAGTGTGCGGGTGATCCGATTCACGAGGTCTTTATCGGCTCTTGCATGACCAATATTGGACACTATCGCGCTGCTGCCAAAGTGCTGGAAGGCGCAGGAACCGTGAAGGTGCGGTTGTGGATTTGTCCCCCGACGCGCATGGATGAACAGCAATTGCGAGAGGAAGGCTACTACGGCATTTTTGCGGCTTCCGGGGCGCGAACCGAAATGCCAGGATGTTCGCTGTGTATGGGCAATCAGGCGCGAGTCGCGGACAATACGACGGTGTTTTCCACGTCAACGCGCAACTTCAACAACCGCATGGGCAAGGGCGCTCAGGTGTATCTCGGTTCCGCAGAACTAGCGGCGGTCTGTGCGCTGTTGGGCAAAATTCCGACGGTGGAAGAGTACCTGGAAATTGTAACGAAGAAGATCGATCCGTTTGCGGCGGATCTGTATCGCTACCTTAACTTCAATGAAATTTCTGGCTTTGAAGATGAAGGACGGGTGTTGGCGAAGGAAGAGGAGGCGAAACTGATGACAGCGGCTGGCTAGAGCGCTGTTAGATGAGGTGGTTAAATCGTGATCGTTATTCGTCACAGCAGAAGTAGGCACCCATTCATCTAGACCAGCTAGTAGGATAGACAGACCTTTCCTACTAGCTGAGTAGCTAACATAACCCCGTATATTTCCCTCGCGGGTTTGATGGATTTGGGCGATCGCGTTTTCCAAAGTAATGTGATCCAAAACCGAATCGCGATCGCTGCCTTACAGCGGCACTCCCCAAACACTAAAAATTGCTTTGACTCCAGCCGTGAAGGTGGGCAAGTGTTTTTCGGCAAACTCTGCCAGATTGTTGCCACGTTTGATGATCGTGGGCAAGGCATCCAGAGCATCGCTTGCTTTTTCCAACAAATCTGGATTGGTGCGATCGCTGCCCAACTGGGCGATCGCTTCCAGATGTTTCAACGCTTTGGCGCGATCACTCTCGCTCAGCCCCGCATCTTGTTTCTCAATTTCCGTTTTCACTTGCTTCAGCAAATCTGCCAGTTTCAATGCTTGCGGATCTTGAGAGTCTGACAGTTGATCGAGGGCGATCGTCAGAGTGCCGCTAATATCGCCCCCTGCTGCCCCGGTGATGTTCTTCCCAGCAACCCCAGAATTATCGCCGCCAGAAATGCCGCTGGCATCGCCGCCAATCCTACCAATTTTAACTTTGTTTCCCTTGTCAGACATAAATTCTCCTATTTGTGAATCTTGAATGGAAATTGTCGGTCTTCCAAGAACAATCGACAAAAGTGTGTCGTGTTTTTCGTAAATCGCGATTTGCCCTTTGCCATGGGCTAAGTCTTTTTCGAGCAAGTGATTTTGTTCTCGTGCTTCTCCAAGCTGTATCTGCATAAACGCAACATCTTCAAAGAACTGGGCGTGCATGGCTCCAGGATCTACGTTAGGGTTTCCTTTGTTAAAGCGCACTAACCTCTTACCACCGCCGACATCTATCAGGGAATGTAGCGAGAGGTCAGCGTCTTCGTAATTGATGAGCAGATTCTTTAAGGCAAAATCGAAGGCTTCTGGATCGATGCCATTGCGAAAGAGAAAATCCAGGGTTTTAGTGAACTGATGCACCAGCTTTTCAAAATCGCCCGGTTGAAAGCTGCCGCTGGCAGGTTTGCGTTCTCGCTGTCCGGTTTCCAGGTAAATGTAGTCACAGCGGATGTTGGTAAATTGGGTATCAGAATTGATGCCCCAATTTTGAATGCAGGCTCCAGTTAAATTCGCTGCTGAAAAATCAGTGCCGAGTGCTTGAGCGTTGGACAAATCTGCATTAGCAAGATTGGCATAGCTTAGATCTACTCCATTCAAATTGGCAGAGAGCAGGACGACATCTGTTAAATCCACTTCTCGCAAATCTAAATTCTTCAAGTTAGCATAGCGATAGTTTTGCCCTCGCCCAATGCGACTGACGCAGAGCGCAATCACGTCATTATCTTCAAAATGCCTGGGAAACTTAACTCGTGATAGTTGAGCTTCTGTCCAGTTAATAAACTCAGTGTTAGCTTGGATAAAACTGGTATTTACAAGCCATGCTTGACTGAAGTTCGCGTGGCTCAAATCAGCACCTTTGAAGATTGTTCCGATGGCATTTTGACTTATTTTGACCAAATGAAACAAGACGTAGACTGCACAGCTAAAGGGTAGAAGTGCCATTATGCTGTGTGCCGTTCCTTCCCAAAGCATCCCTTGGATGAATGCAGAGATCGCAGAGCTAGCGTGAACACTAGAAACAGCAAAAAGTCCAAGGAATGCAAATATGATGCCGCTAGCAATAGTACTGGCAGCAAGGTAAACGGGAGAACCAACGACAGCACTACCGACAACGAAAACTCCAATCAGAGCGATGGCAATAACACCAGTTGTCGAACCGACAATCTGCGTGGTGGCTATATTAAAAAAAAAGGCTCTATAGGCAATTCAGGGAGTTAGGGGAGAAGAGTTTCTAACAAAGCACTGA
>QBMH01000052.1 GCA_003249025.1 Leptolyngbya sp.
CCCATAACTCTGCCATCTCGGCTTGAGTCTTATCTTCGTGTTTCCTGACAAATGCCTCAAACTTCTGCCAGTCCGTAATCTTCCCAGGGGTTCCTAAGCCTAGTTTTGGCTTGACCTGCACATCTCCTGTCTCGGCTTTACGCTGGAACCATAAGTTGATCGTATTCCGACTAATGTTGAACAGTTCACTGGCTTCGCTTTTCTTGAGTCCATCCAACTCAATCGCTTGCATTACCTTTTGCCGGAAATCATAACTGTAGGGTTTAGCCATTGCTAGTCGAAGTAAAACGATTAGGATGCTTCTAGTCTATGTCCTATCTTGACTGGCGACAGCTATACCTTCAGCCGATCCCTTATTGGAAGAAAACTCAGATTTAGAGCAGGTCACTTCCGTCTCGCAATTAACTGATGTGAAGCCCACTGATTGGGCATTTCAGGCATTGCAATCCTTGGTAGAACGCTACGGGTGCATTGTTGGCTATCCTGACAAAACGTTCCGGGGCAATCGTGCCCTCAGCCGCTACGAGTTTGCCGCTGGCTTAAATGCCTGTTTAGACAAGATCCAAGAACTAATTGCGGCGGCTACAGCAGATTTTGTCAAAAAAGAAGACCTGGAGGTTGTCAAAAAACTACAGGAAGAGTTTGCGGCAGAACTAGCAGCCTTACGGGGACGGGTAGAGGGTTTAGAAGTTCGCACAGCAACCCTAGAGAAGCAACAATTCTCGACGACAACTAAGCTGTTCGGTCAGGTGGTGGCTGGCATTCAAGGGCGCTCGAAAAATTCATTTCAAACCTTTGGCAATCGTTTTGATGACCCCAACACTGAAATCAACCTAACAACCAATACTCAATTGAGTTTGCTAACGCAATTCAGTCCCAAAAGCTTACTGTTGGTGGGGCTACAAGCAGGCAATGGCGGTGGCAGTATTCCTAGCCTGGAGAACTTTGCGCGCTTGGGGTATCAGGGAGATACGGGGAACACCCTGCAACTTAGCGATGTCACCTACCGTCAACTGATTGGCACTAAACTGGCAGTCATTGTTGGGGCTGTTGGAGTCAATCCCGTGAACGTTTTTCGCGGCGTGAACCGAGTTCAAGGAGCCGGATTTGGACCGCTTTCATTGTTGGCTCAGCGCAACCCCATTATCAATATTGGCGGCGGACGGACTGGGTTAGGGCTGGATTGGCAATTTGCCCCGATCGCGAGTTTGCAGGCAGTGTATACCGCTGGGGATGCCAACAACCCGGAGAATGGTCTGTTTGGTGGACAAAACGGTGAAACCACTGTTGGCGCTCAGCTTGTGGTTTCACCCGTTCGTTCTTTGGACATTTCCCTGCAATATCTCAATGCCTATTCACCAGTTGGCAGGCTGAGTACCGGGGTTGGTGATGATCAGTTGGCGCTGCTAGGACCCAACTTTAGAGCGCCTATCACCACCAATGCCTTTGGCGGCACACTGGAATGGCGAGCCACCCGCAACGTCACTTTAGGAGGCTGGGTTGGTTACACGACTTCAACCTTGAATGGGCGATCGGGTAATGTGGAAACCCTGAACTGGATGACGTTCCTCAATTTTCCCGATCTATTCGGACGCGGCAATTTGGCGGGTATTTATGTGGGGCAACCGCCTCGGATCACCAGCAGCACTTTACCAGTGGGTACTCCGAACGATCCATTCTCAGGGCGCAATTTCCCTAGTTTCTTCAATCAGGGAGATTTCTTTGCCAACAAAGGAGGACAACCGAGTTCCACCACCCATGTTGAACTTTTTTACCGAGTCCGTGTCACTGACAATATTTCCATTACTCCGGGTGTGATTTTTGTGTTTAATCCGGGTAATAACGCTGCCAACGACACCATCACGATTGGAGCCGTTCGCACCACCTTTACGTTTTAGTTGCATAACTTTTGGGTGATTGGCTGATAAGTGTGCGATCGTTCATGCCCTCCACCCAAACTCAATCCACCGTCCCGTTCATTCACATGGTTAGGAGTCTGCTTTCATGGTGAACAAACCATCTAAACTATCTAGTGCTGCAATTCGTGCAACGATCCCGCTGGGAATCGCCAGCATCACTGGTAGCCTGCTACTGTCATTCACGCCCAGCGCCCACGCTCAGATCACCGTCCAAGGTGGCAATCTTAGGGGCGATGCCGCCTTTTTTAACCCAGTAACCGGGAAATCCGTCTTATTTGATGCCACCATCCGTTCTCTCAACCTGAGAACCAGCAACGGCACCACCAACACTTCAGTATTCTTGCCTCTATCAGGCAGTTATAACGCGCAAGGCAACCGACCCACTCCCGGCGATACGGGAGTTTTGCAAGGAGTTCTAGCTGGGGTCGCTTTCACCAGTGGCGGCTTCCCGGTCGGCTTTTCGGGGGTGCCCACCAGTCTCAATTTCTCACTCACCAGTTTTAACCCGTCTGCCGCTTCTTTAGGGGGGATTTTAATCACTCCGCGATCAGGTGTTGATGCCCCTCAACTCTATCTTCCAGTGAGCAACCTCAACCTCACTTCCTCCAGTGCAACATTCTACAACGATCCAATTGGAGGGTCTTTATCAGTTGGCACATTTGCGGGTGATGTGACTGGAGGGGGAATTGATCTGCCCTCGTCCTTGCAATTCCGTCCCTTATTTGGAGTAACGGTGCCGCAGATCTTCTTAGGTAGCCCCACTTCATTCTTTTTCAGTGGACGTGGAGCGCTCACCAACAATACAAGTCCTCCACCCCCAGCAAATGGATACGAGGAGATTGTTAGCGCGAACTTTGGAAATAACTTTGATGTGAATCCTTTCGGCGACGCGCTTTTCTTTCGAGTGGATGGCGATCCGACGAAAGATCCGAGTAATCTGAACAACTTGCCCGTTACGTTTGGAGTTCAGGTTGGTAATGCGCCTGCCATCCTTGGGTATGCCGATGGCGTTAGATTTGGCGTTGACGGAGTGGATAGCTTTTTTAAGCTTGGCACCGTATCGACCAAAGATGGAACCATTACCAATTTTGCTGTGAATGGTAAAGGCATTGGAGTTTCAGCCTTCGTAAATGGCACGACCTATGGGTATGTCAGTCCCCGCACAGATACCGCCTTTACCTTCAACCAATCCACAGGCACGGTATTCGGTTCCAGCAGTGGGTCTGCATTCCTCCGATTGGGGACATTGCAACCGACTGGAGGCTTCACTCTGGGGCTGAGAGATTGTGGGTGTGGCGCTCCGAACTATGGCGGTCCAACAAGACCGCCGCAAATCCCAAATATTCCGCCTCCTAATATTCCGAATACGCCCGGTGGCAGTCCGAATATGCCCGGTGGTAGTCCGAATATGCCAAGTGGAAGCCCGGTTGTCGCTGGGACAATTCCTAATAGTCCGCCTCGAACAATTACAGTCGTAGGCGTTCAGACCAATACTATTGAGCTAATTAATTCATGGATTAGGGTCTTCACCATCGAATCGCTGGAGGAGAATTTCACTTATGTTGTCCTGTTGGATCAAGTGATTGAGTTCACCCTTGTGCCGGGGCAAGGTCAAGGAAATGTATATGTCGGGACGAATCCAAAAGGGGTGGTTGTCGTTGCTTATGAAGAGACGGGACCCGGCAGCAGCATTTTTCCTGGTTTAGTGGGATTGCGCCCGATTCCTATATCTGAGGTTCCTAAACCCACTCCGACTCCTAATCCGAGTCCATCTCCCAGTCCCAGCCCATCTCCCAGTCCCAGTCCGTCTCCTAGCCCAACTCCATCCCCCAGTCCCAGCCCAAGCCCATCTCCTAGTCCATCTCCCAGTCCGTCTCCCAGTCCGTCTCCTAGCCCAAGCCCATCTCCTAACCCTGTTTTTTAGTTAAGGAGATTTACTTTCTACAACGCGCGATCGCTCTCAAATGATTGAGGTCGATCGCGTTTATTATGCAGATACATTCTCTCTCCCTAGGATCGTGATTTTTCTCTAGTTTGAATTAACCCAAAACACCATGCGTTTAGATTTCTATATCAAAATCAAACTATCTAAACAGGGTAGAAGGTTCGGAGTGCGGCGTGTGGAGTGCAGGATTGTGTTCGCGTAGCGTTCCCGCAGGGAATAGTTTGAGTTATGACACCCTCTAAATCGCGTTCAACCTATGGCTTGATTGGCGGATTGTTTGCGATCGCGCTGATTTTGGAATACAGCACGCCGCCTGAATATGTGATTGGCTACTTGTATATCGGTGCGATTTTATTGGCAAATGCGCGGTTAAGTCGATCTGCGACGTTTTGGGTGACTGCGATCGCCGTAATTTTAACCCTGTCTAACATCTGGATTCCTCAAGGACAACTCGTCGGAATCTCAATTTTGGCAAATCGGCTAATTGCGGTGCTGGCGCTGATTATAACTGGCTTGTTGGGCGATCGCCTGCGCCGGAGTGAAGACGCGATCGCTCAGCAAAAAGTCAAACTGCAAGCCCAAGAGCAGTTAGCTCAAGTGCGGGAAGATTTTGCTTCCACGCTCACTCACGACCTGAAAACGCCGCTGTTGGGCGCGATCGAAACTCTAACCGCATTTCAGCAAGAGCGCTTTGGTACTGTGTTGCCCACTCAGCAAAAAGTGTTGGCAACCCTGAAACGTAGCCAGCAAACAAGCCTACAACTGGTGGAAACACTGCTAGATGTCTATCGCAACGATACCGAAGGCTTGACGCTTCAGCTTGAACCCGTGGATCTAGCAACCTTAACTGAAGAGGTGGCAAGCACCCTCACCGATCTGGCTGCTGCCCGGAGGGTGCATTTATCGGTGAACTATGGCGAGTCAGATTTTCGCCGATCGCTCTGGGTGAATGGCGATCAACTTCAGCTTCAGCGCGTTCTCTCTAACCTATTGATTAACGCCATCAACCACTCGCGCCGGGGCGATCGCGTGGAAGTCATGCTAGAGTCGCAAACCTCCTATCAAGTCGTGAAAGTGGTGGATACGGGCGCAGGACTACAACCTGAAGAGTTTTCTCACCTATTTGAGCGGTTTTTTCAAGGACAGAGCGATCGCCCTACCATCAAGGGTTCTGGCTTGGGGCTTTACCTATCGCGACAAATCATTGAAGCCCATGGCGGTACAATTTGGGCAGAGAACCGATTTTCCCATAGCAGCGCGATCGGCAAAGACCGCTCAGAGATGATCTCTGGTGCCCTCTTCGCCTTCAAGCTACCCGTCTATCCTCATCCGCTGGTTTAAGTTGGTTTAATATGTCGCCTGTCCGAATCTTGCTGGTAGAAGACGATGAACTCTTTCGCTTGGGGTTGCGAGTGCGCCTCCAGCAAGAGCCAAATCTAGAAATTGTCGCAGAGGCAGAAGATGGCGAAACCGCAGTGGAACTCGCCAGTCAGCAGCCCCTTGATGTCGTCTTGTTGGATGTCGGCTTACCTGGAATTGGTGGTTTGGAAGCCTGTCGGCAGATCAAGCAGCAACAGCCAAATTTACCCATTTTAGTGCTGACCTCCCATTCGCAAACGGCGCTGATTACCCGGCTGATTGAAGCTGGGGCACAGGGCTATTGCTTGAAAGGCATTGCAGCAGAAACCTTAGTGCTAGCGCTAAAATCAATCGCGGCAGGAGCATCTTGGTGGGATCAAACCGCAACGAAAGAAATTCGGTCGGCACTAGAGAAGCCAATGCCAACGGTGGAGTTCGATTCCCCAACTACGTTGATCAATCCTTTGACTCACCGGGAACAAGAGATCTTGGAATTGCTGGCAGCCGGTAAGACGAATCAAGAAATTGCTGATCTGCTCTATATTGCACCCGGCACCGTGCGAGTTCATGTTCACGCCATTTTGCATAAATTGGAAGTGCGCGATCGCACCCAGGCAGTGATTGTGGCAATGCAACAGAACCTTATCACTCTTAACCACGGGTGAGGTAATAGGGGCAGGTTTCAGGTTTCAGATTTCAGGTGTCGGATCGCAACCCCATACTCCGCACCCTGTACTCTGCACACTTAGGAACGATTACGGCGAAAAAGCCAGCCGAACCGCTTTCTGGTAGGGGGTTCTCGATTTTGTCGTGCGAGCTTTACGCCCATACCATACCGCCTTGAACGGGGTTGAACGACCGTAATCGCAGTACCTTCTTCTGACTGGATAGGCTCGGTAGATTCGTCAGTGACGTAATCTTCTGTGGCGTTCCACCATGAGGAAATGAAACCGCCACAGACCCCTGCGATCGCCCCCAAGCAAATGCTCAAAAACGTCGAGTATCCTAAAAAATAAAAGCTCAACAACGCAATGATAAATAGTCGTGCGCCTGTTTTTGTTCTGGCAGAAGAGTCTGGTTGAGATGCCATGAAAAAGGGGGCTAGGGGGAATGTCGAATGCCGAATGTCGAATAATGTAACTTGTCCTTCGCACTTCGCACTTCGCACTTCGTACTTATCTAACTGTGCTCTTAACCTTCGCTGACGAATGGAGTGTTCCAATATTTCCAGTTTTCTTTATTGAAGGGCGATCGCCATTTATGGATAAGCGCCGATTCTAATTTTTGGCGATCGCGAGTATTAGTGGGTGCATCTGCCCAAAAGCTAATATTGACGGCGACAGGTAAACCGTGGGGACGATGGGCAGAAACGTAATTGAGGATATAGCGCTTGCAGTCATGTTCCCCTTTCCATCGCATTCCCGACTTCATGGTTTCTCCCACATACAGCACAATTGGCAACTCATAATCCACTACAAAGTAAAGCGCTGAAACTCCCTGATCATCTGCTTTCCACCGCCAAAATTCCGTATTCTGTCGCGGCAAGTTAAATAGATCAATGCTTTCTGCCACATCTGCGACGGTAGGCGACAGCGCAAATAAACTGCCTTGATGGGCAGGCGAATTCACCGTTACTTGTTGCTGGTGCTGAAAAACTTGCTGTTTCCACGACTGCAACACCTCAACACTCATTTGAAGCGGCTCCACGGGTTCTACCCGATAGCCTCCCGGCATGTCTGCCACCGAAAACAAAGAGGTTTGATGCCCGATCGCGTACTTCGTCAAATCTAAACTCCACCTAACTCAAACTTCGCAAACCTAACATGATCTAATTGAGTAGATGCAAGAGTTTTTAACCCTCCTGGGTCAGTCTTAAGTGGAAATCACAGTGCTTACCAACAACTTTCCCTAGGGAAGAGTTGTTGGCATTAAGCCGACTGTCCATGAAACGATAAAAGGTATTGGACGAATTGAGGGATTTTAAGGGCACCGTTCGTCCGAATAAATTAATTAAGCAGTTGCCCTGAGCCAATCCCTTACTCGAATTAGACTTATTTTTTCTTACTTGTGGATTTGGTCGCTTTTTTTTCTTCTTTCACATCTTCTTTTGCAGGCGCAACCTTTTCCTTAAAAGATTTACCCGCAGAAAAGGCTGGAACGGTCGTTGCTGGAATTTTAATGGGTTTTCCAGTACTAGGGTTACGCCCTTCTCTAGCCTGACGTTGACGAGCCTCAAAGGTGCCAAAGCCTACCAGAGTAACCTTCTCGCCTTCAGAAACCGCTTCCATAATGGCATCAATCACCGCACTCAAAACTGCATCAGCATCCTTCTTGGTGATTTCTGCTTTTGCCGCGATCGCATCAACTAACTCGCTTTTATTCATAACAAACCTCGTATGGTATCGAATAGCTTGCAGCGATTATAATTCAGCCGTTTCAAAATGAACCTACTGCAAGTGGATAGATTCAGAAAATAGTATTAAAAATACTAATCTTTTTGCCTGTCTAGCAGCAGTTTCATCGATTTGGACTAATACTTTCACCGTTTGAGCCGTTAAAAACGTGATCTACAACAATCCACGAGATAATTAAACAATTATGTACAGGTCGCGATCGCAGGAAAAAAGATGGATGTAAAAGCCGCCGTTGCTTATGAACCGGGAAAACCCCTCACGGTAGAAACAATCCACCTAGAAGGACCCCAAGCCGGGGAAGTATTAGTCGAAATCAAAGCAACGGGGGTTTGTCACACTGACGCTTACACCCTTTCTGGCAAAGATCCAGAAGGGTTATTTCCCGCCATTTTGGGGCATGAAGGAGCCGGGATCGTCGTAGAAGTAGGTGCTGGCGTGACCAGCCTCCAACCCGGCGATCATGTGATTCCGCTCTACACGCCTGAATGTCGCAACTGTGCCTATTGCTTAAGCCAGAAAACTAATCTCTGTCAGGCAATTCGGACAACCCAAGGAAAAGGACTGATGCCCGATGGCACTAGCCGCTTTTCTAAAAATGGCACGATGATCCACCATTACATGGGCACCTCCACCTTTGCCAACTACACCGTGCTACCCGAAATTGCCCTTGCCAAAATTCGAGAAGACGCACCCTTCGACAAGGTTTGCTACATCGGCTGTGGAGTCACAACAGGAATTGGAGCCGTGATCAACACTGCCAAGGTGGAAGCAGGCGCAAATGTAGTTGTGTTTGGCTTAGGCGGCATTGGCTTAAATGTGATTCAAGGATGCCGCATGGTGGGGGCAAACCAAATCATTGGGGTCGATATTAATCCAAGCAAAAAGGCGATCGCAGAAAAGCTAGGGTTAACTCACTTTGTCAATCCGAAAGAGGTCGAGGGTGATTTGGTTGCCCATTTGGTAGAACTTACCAATGGCGGTGCCGATTACAGCTTTGAGTGTATTGGCAATGTCAATCTGATGCGGCAAGCCTTAGAATGTTGCCATAAAGGATGGGGCGTAAGCGTAATTGTGGGGGTTGCAGCAGCGGGAGCCGAAATTAGCACCCGACCGTTTCAACTGGTCACAGGGCGAGTATGGAAAGGAACCGCCTTTGGGGGTGCTAGAGGTCGCACGGATGTTCCTAAGATTGTGGATTGGTATATGGATGGCAAAATCAACATTGATGATCTAATTACCAAGGTGATGCCCATTGAGCAAATTAACCAAGCCTTTGATCTGATGCATCGCGGTGAAGGCATTCGCACCGTTTTAACGTTTTAGTGCCATTCCAGTGTTTAGCTTGGATGGGGCTGTTCTTCCATAAAACTTATAGGCTTGGATGAATAATAGGTGTTATCAACTTCCACAAATGCTCTTTGCCTGTTGTTGAAAGGGAGCTTTGCTGTTTGGCTGACGTAAGAATTGACACCACTGAGCGATCGCATCAGTAGCCTGAGGACGCAATTTCTTATCCTCCAAAGGCACCAGATCGGCTGCCATCACCGCAATATCAAACTGTTGACGCGATGCCCGCTCTTGAGCAATGGTGTAAATGGTTTGGCTCCAGCCGGCGATATCTTGCTGCGCCACCTGATAAACGCGATCGCCCACCTGAATTTTTCTCGCTTGCTGAATCGCATCGCGATAGGGCGTTGCCTGATCACTTCGCACCATCAATCGCGCCGACTGCAAAATGGTTTCCCCTGGAACTTGAGGAATAGGAGGCATGGAGACTGCACCTGCAATGCCTGCATTCACAGAAGTTGGTTGCATCGTCTCTGTGGGAGGAAGCGGAGACAGTGGCGGTTGAATTGCTACAGGCATCGTTGCACCGCTCGCAGGAGTCTGAGAAAAGGTTTGGGAAGTTGCTGAAGGAGCAGTAACCACTGTAGGAGCTTGTTGAGAGTGGGGTGCTCCTAACACAACAGACCAGTTACGCCATAAAACCGCACTTAATAGCCCCAAAAAGATTAAGCCGCCCCATAGTAAAAAAGGTCGCCACAGGGGAACTTCTTCCTGCACAGGCTCAGACTCGACCACACCGAGTGCAGGGGGCACAATATTCGCTGTTGCAGTAGTATTCCCCCGATAGGAATTTTCTAGAGATTCAACTTGAGTAGAATGATTTGAGACTGAAGGAATTTCGGCGGTATATCTGCTACCACTTTGTCCATTAGAAAGAGGGGGAATTGGATGAGTAGATTGGGACAGGTTCCTAGCAAACTCACTTTCACCAGCAGGGTAGGACTGGACAGCCTGGGACGCTGGCAGAGTAAAAGCTGCGGTTGGATTCAGCGTTTCTACGGCTGGGTGGATTTCAGTCCCGCTTTGGGGGCTATGTCCATTGGTAGTGGCACCCTGCCACGAATCTGCCGGAATGGATAGTAGGGGTTGGTGAACGAGATGCGGTGGACAGATGGTAACGGGATGTTGGATCGGTTGCCAGTAATGTTCGCTGAGTTCGGGTAGGCGATCGCTGAGATAGTGACTCAACGTGGCTAGGGTTGCCCCTTGGTGATAGCGCAAGCCTTCTAGCAGCGATGCAGTGAATAGTCCATGTCCTAGACTAGAAATTTCGCGAGAGAATTGCCCCGGTTGACAGGAAAGAATCGTGGGGATACCCAGTTGATGGGCGACCTGTGCGGTTTGAATGCCAACGGTTTCATTGGATATCATCCCTTGGCTACGGCTGATATCCAATAAAAGAAGCGGTTGTCCATTGGGCAAGGCAGATTTGAGCCGACTCAGTAATGGCGCGATCGCAATACAGGTTGCCTCGATCGCGGCTGGATTTCCATTAATTGGCATAAAGTAGTCTTGCCCCCGGTGACAAACTCCATATCCATTCAAAAAGATCCAGACTTGATCGTCCGGTTGAAAATAGTTTTGAGCAAGAAACTCAATCCAATTACACAGATTTTCTCGATTGGGATAGGTTGAGCGCCCTGCTAGAAAAGGTGATGATTCTGTGAATAGAAGACATTGATTCAAGGAAAAACCTGCCTCAGATACCAAGAAGCGATGCAATGCTTGAACATCTTGCTGAGCGCAGTTCAAGGGTTGCAAAGATTGATATGCATCAAGCCCAATTAAGACTGCCCACTGTTTCATCACAGATGCCCCATGTCGTTTATTACTAACATGCCCAGACTGATTTTCTACGCGACAAAAAACTCAGATTCTTTGATGTAACTTATTGGAATAGAGTAGGGTGCAAGCAAGGCGATTAAGCTCCTTGTAATTATCCTTGTCATTAAAGCATGATGCACTTTATCCGCCTCAGGACGGCTATATTGTCCTGCTAAATCTTTCCTAAGATAGTTTTAAACTACCGCTGTATAAATGATTATTGGATGACTACTGAACTGATTTGTGGACTTGCCAGGATTTTTTGAATAGTCGTATCCCTACTATAAGGGCTAACTTCAATCGATTAATTTTTCCTTTTTTGAACTGCTGAGTAATTCGTTTAAGTGACTCGTTGTTTTGACAAGATATTAGGAATCAAAATTATGCTACTACTGAATCGATCGCAGTCCAACCTGCAAAACTCATCTCGTCGATGGCAACAGTACACTGTCTGGTTCAGCATCACCAGCACCGTTTGTATCACGGCGGCATGGATATTAAAAGATGCGATCGCGCCTGTTGCGGTTCAAGCCGTCCCTTTGCGCGGCAATGTGATGCTGGATGTGCAAGCTGGAGAAACCTACGATGCCTTTATGCAACGAGCAACCGCAGCAGCCAAAGCAGCGACCCAAGGCACTTTCAACCGCAACAGTTCAATTTCAGATCTTTCTATCGTGGTCACAGGGCAGAATCGAGGAGCTACGGTTCAAGTGTTAACTCTCCGTGCCAGTCGCAACCAGTGGCGGAGCAATCCTAATGCGGGTCGTTGGGCAACTTACTATCCCACGGCTCAATCTTTATTAGGACTTGCTACCCCCATACCCGTTGCAACCACTACAGTGAATGCTCAATCAGGAAATACTCAGCAGCCTGGAACGGTTCAGCAACCCGGAGTAGCCCAGCCACTTGTTCCAGGGCAACCTGTGATCGTACTGCCATTTGTTCCAGGGCAACCCGTGCAGGTTCGCCCGATTCCTAACGGAACTAATTTTTCGCCAACGCCGACCGTTTCAAACCCCGGTGGCATTATCCCAAATACGCCTGTTACTACCACCCAGCAAGGAACCACCTAGCAAGGAAATGAAATAATTAGAACGCCGTCTACCACCACAATCATATCTCCAGCGTCTTCTACTACCTTCACATCTCCACCTAATAAAGTGTCTCCAGTGAATACAACCCCGACCTTAGAGCAGCAACTCTATCCAGATTCATTTCCCTCTCAAACTATTCAACCCCAAAACTAAAACGTTCCTTTATCCCGCTAAGGAGAGCATCACTTTTTCGGCTTAACACTGTTCTCGCCAACTCATAGGCAGCCGCAGATAGCGTTTAATATTCGTCTCAGGCAGCCGCCGCGTCTCCTCATCCATTGCCTGAGTTAGTTTTTTATAAACCTCTTCTGCTTGTTGAGGGGAATTACCAATACTAGTCAGCCCTAGCTTGCCAAACTCAGACAGGCAGCCCATGAGGTGAAAAACGGTGCCTGTCTCGGTGCTGGTGTCGAAGTGAAGCTGGTAGTTAGCAATGATGTCCATTAAATCGTTTGGCAGCAATCCACGATATTGATCTTTTTGCAAATTGTCGGTGGCGATGTAGTATTTGGGTCGTCCTTGTTGGCTGTAGAACAACCCACTGGAAGAGTCATAGCGCCCGTTGGTTAGAAACTTGAGCGTCATAAATGGGTGCGTGGTGCCGCCTTTTCGCAGGTTGATTTCGATCGCTTGCACATCCCATTCCGGTTTTTGGGGGGCATCCGATTGATGTACGGCGACAAAATCGACGGCAAAGCGCTCGATCGCGCCTTTTTCTGCGAGATTGCGCCCAATTCGCATTCCCAAATCTTGTAGGATCAGACGATAGGCTTCATCCGCTGGAAACCGACAGCCTAAATAGATTTGTCCACTGGGTCCGCCTAAAATTTGATCGTGAGTCGAAAGGATTTCCACTTCGCCGAGCGGAGTAATGCGCCCTTGAACACTGGGCGATCGCTTTTCTCCTTCCAAAAATGCTTCGACGATCGCGCCCATTTCGGGAATCCGCTGACTGAAGTTATCCCAGGTTTCGCCTTTTCCTTCAAACCGCAGACAGGAAAACTGCTCGGTTAATGCGTCTACTCGTGCTAAATGGTGGGTGCGATCGGGGGCAGCATATTGAATGGTATGCAGATCCAACAAGGCATTGCCTTCACCCGAAAACCCTTCATTCAGCTTGACCACCATGCGCTTGAGGGTTGGCTGACGTTCCCATAATTCGGCGGCGACGGTTGCCAGTTCGTTGACGCTCCACACTGATTCACTGCCATCGGGATGGGGAACGTTTGCTTCGGCAAAGATTTGACGACTGCCGCCTTTGGTGCCCCATTTTAGCAAGCCAGGATCAAGCGCATAGAGAGGGATGCCAAGCTGAACCGCTAAATTTTGCTCTGCGGCTGTGGAATTGTAGCAAATCATAAAACAGCGATCGAGCCGTACCGCTTGCCGGATTCGGGCAATTAACCGGGGGCGATCAAGAATTTTTTGGCTTAAGGGGTTGAGTGAAGAATCGTAGGTGGATAGCAGCAGTAAGCGATCACGGGCATGGGAAAAGGGAATGCCGGGTAGTAATTGCAGGTAATAATCAATCACACTGGGATGGAGTGGCTGTGACGTGACATAGACCAATCGGGTACGAGGATTTTGTAGCCGAATTAAAGAAAATAATAGCCGCTCTTCATAGTGGTGAAAGCCCTCAATCTTTTGCAATTCCCGTTGATCGAGGCTGAGGGATGGCACTACTACAATATCGGCATCGCCAGTATCAAGGGTTTCCAGCGATCGCCATAAATCGCGCAATCGCTGTTGTAAGTCGGAAAAAGCTTCTTGCATCCCGGATGGGGAAAACTCGGTCTGCATAAGTCGCCATTGGGTAAAGTCTCAAAATCCACAATACGGTGATAGCGGCTTTCAAAGCAACGCAGAGAAGATGGGTTTTGGGTGACAGGTTTCAGGTTTCGGGTGACAGGTTTCGGATGACAGGACACTGGAGCGGAAATCTAGATACTTTTCCATTCGCCGCACTCCGCACTCTGAAGGTTAAAACACAATATCTAGATCTAAGTGGCGCAGATCTACGATTGAAAGGGTGCCTTCAGTGCCGTTCCAGGTGGCGATCGCGACTTGGTAAGCATTAAGCAATCCCATTGCTGTTGGGTTTATGGGTCCATCAATCTGCCCAATTTCTTGTCCCATACGATTGATCAACACAATCTGTCCGGCTCCATCCATCACTAAGTATCCCCAGTTTGTAGAAGCTAAAAATTTGGGAGCTAAGCTCAACCCGATCCGCTCAATTCTCAAGGGCTTCAAATCCAGCAATACCAATGAGTTTGGATGACCCGGCTCTAGTGCCAGTAGACGATAAGGGGTTTGGGTAAGGCAGAGATGCCGTAGCGGAATCGGTAAACTGATGCGGCCCACCATTTTGCCGCGTCGGGTAAAGAGTTCAATTTGGGTGCCGACAATACACGCGTTAGCGCTGGAGTCGGTGATGGGCGAAAGCGCCGCTCCATGCCGAGCATCAAGCGCTAAGAGTTGAAAGCAGGGATCGATCGCTAGGGCGATCGCGGGTTTGAAAGGCTGGGAGTTCTGGAGATTCCAGATATGCAATTGACTCTGGGTTTTATCCAACAATGGGGTTGCCGTTGCCAACCAACGTCCGCTCGGTTCAATGGTCAATACGGCATCTTGTCTCAGTGTGGCAATCAATTGAGGTGCAGATTGTTGAATAGTTAAAGCATCTCGATTTGGCTGTCGTTGCTGAACAAGGTCAGTTTGAAGGACTGGCAACGCCAAGCGATAAACGGCTTGTTGGGTCGCCGCAAAACAGGCTTGAGCGCAGATCTGCAACTGTAAAGCAGGTTCCGGCAACCGGATGGTGGTGAGGGGGAAACTTAAGGGTAAATCAGTGGGATTTTTAATTTCAAAACTTGTCCCCAACGCCGTTTTACTAAAAAGTTCAAGCTCACTGACCCACTGACAGCCAATCTGATTGCTAAATACGCGATAAAGCGGCTGGGCGATCGCGGCTGGATTGTCCTGTAAGGCTGCTAACTGTCGCACGGGAGTCTGCAAGCCTTCTTGATAGGCGTGCCGAAAAGGGACAATCGTCCGTGTTGCTGATGAACGCTGCAATATGTGGGGTTGCCATCCCTCGCTCAGAGATAGCTCACATTGCGCGATCGCGTCCTGTAAAGCCCCAAGCATCTCAGCCGCTGATCGAAATCGTCGAGCCGGTAATTTTTGTAGCGCCGTGCGAATAATCGGGCAAATTGCATTGGGAATAGTATTTGGCAGCACTAAGGCTTGATTTAAGTGCGCCGCCATTAACTCTCCCGGCAACCCAGAAAAAGGACGATAGCCGGTCAGTACTTCAAACAGTAAAATTCCGACTGCATAGAGATCAGAGGCAGGAGAATGCTGTCCATAAAAGCGTTCGGGAGCCATGTAAGCGGGCGATCCAGTATTGCCAAATCCCTCCGTTGAAAGCTCTTGGCTTAATCGGGCAATGCCAAAATCAGTAATGCGAGCCGTCCACCCCGTAGCCGTTGCGACTAGCAAAATATTTTCTGGCTTGATATCGCAATGCACGATCTTGCGTTGATGGGCATGATCAAGCCCTGCCAAAATTTGGATAATCAGATTTAGTCCCTGTAGGGGATGAAGCTGCATCTCGTCGCTTAGTAGATCACGCAGCGTGCCGCCTTCACAGTAATCCATGACTAAGCAGCGTCCAGTGGCAGTATGTTCTAACGCCTGACAGATGACGATATTGGGATGCTGTAAACTCAGCAAAAAGCGTAGTTCGCGTAGAAAATTACGGGTAGAAAAGCGATCGCGGTTCAGTTCTTTGAGCGCAACTAGTCGCCCCGTCTTGCGATGACTGGCACAATAAACACGCCCAAATTGCCCCTGTCCAACCAGCCCCATCAGGCGATAGTTGGAATGATAAAGCAGATTGGTCAGCAGGTTAGACACAGCAGGTTAGACACATCCCTAAGCACATAGTGTTTCCATAATTGTCGTGTGAGGCACTTGCTGTTCTACCATAGCTTCGGCAGACTGAAGCCGTTTTGCTAGACCCAGCACAAAGTAATTAGACTCTGCCCCTAACGACTCACACGCGGTTTGGATGCAGCGAAGTTCTTTGCCAGTAAGTTGGCTGAAAAAGGAACTGAGAATTCCGGCTTCAAAAAAGCAAACTGGGCGATCGCTTTTGGGCGCGTGGCTAGCAAAGGGAGAATTAACGGTTTCAAGCACCAAAAAACCTCGATTTTGGTACTCTGAATTCAATTTGAATCTTCCCCAGCCATGCGTGATCCAGCACTGTTCAAAACACTGCAAGAATTCCGCCATCGTCATATCTGAGAGAGCTTGCCCATAATAATCTGTTAACTCTTCGCGAAAGCGAGTGTAGAAATTTTTACCCCACCAACTGCCGCAGTTAAACAGTACCAACCGAGTCGCCTGTCCAGTTTCTCGATCAAGCCCAGAATAAATCGCTTGAATCAATGTTTCGGGCAGCGCCAGCAGGCGATCGCCCCGACGATTTTCTAGCAACCCTAACTCTAAATCACTCCGCACATAAGTATCCGTAGTGAAGTAGTTGCCAGGAATTCGATTATTTGTGAGTAGATCAGCAACGGAAATCATAAATTTTTAGGGGATGGAGAGTGGGGATTAGGAGCTAAGTCAACACTTGCTAGTAGCTTGTCAATTTCAATTTAGGGGGGAAGAGGGGAAAGGGAAAAGGAGTAAACACTGTTTAACTTCTTTACTTCTTTACTTCTCCATCTAATTATTTGATGCGCTACTAGTTGCTTCAAGCGATTGTTCGCGCATTAAGGTTTCTGCCAAAGACAAGTAAGGAGTCAGCAGATTAACCTCTTGAGGGCTTAGTATCTGCGAAAGATACTGATGCACTAGACGGTAAAGTACAGTGTTGATGGATTGAATGTTATATAAGCGCATGGTGCCCCCTAGCCAACCGATCAACCGATCTTGAGCAAAGGATTCATCGTTTAGCAGCAGACCCATGGCGCAATAGCGCAAGGTCAGCATGGCGGTTTTGATGGCACGCTCTAAATTCGCAATTTTTTCATTCGGCAACTGTGCCTGAAGTTGGTCGGCAATCGGTTGCATTATCTCTAGTTCGCGATCGCGTAACGTGCGGTAAGCATTCAGTCGAATGGGCAACGAATCTACATATTGAGTGAGCAATTGGAGTTCGTCTTGCTTTAAATAGCGACTTTCCGCATCGTCAAAAATGGCTTCAAGTTGTGGATGCATGGGAATTAGGAAATAGGGAATGGGGAGTGAATGGCGAATGGCGAGGGGTGAACTTAGAACTTAAAATTCAAAACTTAAAATTCAAAACTCACCTATTTGGACTTCTACTTAGCCAAATAATCCTGAAAAATCATCCAGGGTGAAACTGTCGGCTGAAGAGGATTGGGCTGGGGTTGAAACAGGAGCCGCGATCGCTACCCCTTCCCAATTGATGGCGGCAAAAAATCTGCTGACGCTCAGGTCTAGGCTAAGGGGCGCATCGGAATACTGGGACGTGACCTCGCCTATCTGCTGAATATTGGGTGGCAGGTCTTCCCAATTTAGGGTGCTAAAAAACTCTTGAACTGAGGATTGCAGCCAATTACCCGTATTCATTGAAGTAGAACCATTTGCGATCGCTATCAGGCTATTCATCGCAATATTGCCCCCTCTTTCAAGCGTTTTTCAATATCTTTTGCCGTTGCCCCTTCATTCATCCAAAAGGAGGCGGCATCAATCCGATCTTGGCTGCCCAGCAAAAACTTACAGTAAGTTTCGCCCATGGAGTAACACTGAATCTCGATGCAGCTTAGTTGCTTTCGCACCATTTCAGTGAAAAAACCTGCAAATAATCCGGCGTAGAGGTAACAAACGGGCTTGCCGACATCGCCTAAAGTCCGGGCAACAGCGGAGTCAAACACGTTGATGAACATGAAACCCTGCTTGCGATCGCCCATGTCTACTTCCCATCGACCCCATCCTTGAGAGGTAAAGGGCCACCACCAAGTTTCTAGCAAAAACAGTAGATTGGCTTGCCGAATGTTGCGATCGAATTCTTTTTCAAACCACTTCTCAAAAAAGAACGCATCTTTCTGACCCCATTCACAACCAATGGTGTACATAATGGCTGCCGAAGCATCTCCCACTTCTTCTTCCAGACCTTGCACCAAGCCAATAATAAAATCTTCTGTGGTCAGAACATTCAAACTGCCATTCCAATCGGTAATGGTGCCCTTATCTGGATCAAATTGGAAAAAGTCTCGAAATCCGTAATGATTGTGTTTTTTGGGATTCTTTAAACGAGCAGAATCTTGGTAGGAAGTTGCAGTCACCATAATGTTCTCAATAGCTTAGGAAATGGCTAGTTACGGATTAGATCAAATTTGGCGATAGAACCACAGCGCCGTCTCTATCAACGGTTTTGGTTAAGGTTTTGGATGCAGCGATCGAGGCAAAGCAGGATTGGCTTTATCAAAGCTTGACTTAATATTCCCTCTGTCTGAATAGATCTAACTCAGAAAAAGACAGCTAGAGTGCAGAGTTTTGTTAAGGCGAATTATAGTAAAGGAATTAGATGGGCGAAAAGTTAACCCTTTCACTCGTCGCTCATCCACGCTCCGCAGACGAGGATTCTCATGCTTGCCACTTCCTTACTTCGCTCCAGGGAAATTCCCACCCTAAAATATGCCTCCGCCCTCGATCGCTTTGACGAAAGCTGGGCATCGCCCCTATCCACGCTCTTAGGGCTAGGGAGAGCTTCTGGTGCAGACTTCATCGAATTTTTTCTAGAGCGGGTCAACTATATTAGCTGTACTGCTGAAAACGATGCCATTACCAACATTGCTCCCGCACTCACCACCGGAGCCGGGGTACGTGTCTTTCGCGGATTAACCGATTGCTACGTCAGCACCAATGATGTCACCTTTGTAGGCTTGAAATCTGCCCTAGAAAAAGCGCTGGACATTTTGGGCTTACAGCTACCCGCTCCCGGAGCCTTCATTCCCGAAACGAACCTGGAACCCCTGCGGGACTATGGCACCCTGCGCGAGAAAGATAAATGGATGGGCGAGTCCAGCTCCATGCGGGAGATGGGCGATGTGCTGTTAGCCGCCAATTCTCGCTTACAGCAAAAAGCCACCCATATTCAATCTCGCCGCGCCGATTATTTTCGCAACTGGCAAGAAGTGCTGGTGGTTGCCAGTGATGGCACCTTTGCACGAGATGTGCGCCTGACTCAATCCGTAGGCTTTAGCCTCCTCTGTGCCGATGGCGAAAATCGTTCTTCCATTGGGGAACGGGTGGGCGATACCAGCAATCCCAATTTTCTTCGCACTTGGGATTATGAGACTACGGCGGAAAACGTAGCAGAATCGGCTGGCAAAATGCTCTATGCCGATTATGTGGAATCGGGTTCTTATCCGATTGTGATGGCGAACAAGTTTGGCGGCGTGATTTTCCATGAAGCCTGTGGACATTTGCTAGAAACCACCCAAATCGAAAAACGCACCACGCCGTTTCTCGATAAAAAAGGCGAGCAGATTGCCCACGAAAGCGTCACGGCTTGGGATGAAGGGCTAACTTCAAATGCCTTTGGCACGATCGCGATGGATGATGAAGGAATGCCAACTCAGCGAACCCTGCTAATCGAAAACGGCATTTTGAAGAACTTTATTAGCGATCGCGCTGGGTTCATGCGAACCGGGCAGCCCCGCACGGGCAGCGGTCGCCGCCAAAACTATGCCTTCTCCGCTGCCTCACGAATGCGGAACACCTACATTGCCCCCGGCGAATATTCTGTTGATGACCTACTTGCCTCCATCGATCGCGGCATTTATTGTAAAAAAATGGGCGGCGGTAGCGTAGGAGCCGTCGGTCAATTTAACTTTGCCGTAGATGAAGCCTATCTAATCGAAAACGGTAAACTGACCAAACCGCTAAAGGGCGCAACCCTGATTGGTGATGCCACGGAAATCATGCCCAAAATTTCCATGTGCGCTAACGATATTGATCTGGCAGCGGGATTTTGTGGTTCCGTCAGCGGCACCGTTTATACCACCGTTGGGCAACCCCACATCAAGGTTGATTCCATTACGGTGGGCGGACGGTAGAAGCAGGTTTCAGGGAAGAGGGAAGAGAAAATCCTAATGCCTTAGAACCTAGAATCGCAGATTAAATATCAAACATTGGATTGTACGGGTTTAGCATTCGGAACTTGAATTTTAGATGAATTGCACAGATCTTTGCCCGAATGCCAAACCTCTACCCAATCCTGACCTAATTCAATTCAACAAAAAATTATGCCAACGATTCAAGAACTTGCAACGGAAGCAAAGGCGGCGGCTAGCCGTTTAGGAATTCATAAATTTGATATGGCAGGCTCGATTATTGATGAGTCGAGTGTCAAGGTGGATCAGGGTAAACCGGATCAGGTCAAAGCCTCGAACCGCTGTAGTGTGGCGGTGCGGGTGTGGAATGATCAGGGTTCAGTGGGGATCACGTCCACTACAAATGTTGATCCGGTGGGGCTGGAACTAGCGCTGAAAACGGCTTCGGAAGCTAGCTTTTTTGGGGCAACGGAAAATGTGCCGGATTTTAGTCCAGAATTTGCGGCTCCTTTAGCCAAGGACTTTCACGAGAAGGTTCCAGCGGCTGGCGTTTCAGAATTGCTCGAAAAGCTGCTGGGGGCGGAGAAGGAATTAAAATCAGCCCATGAGTCGATCGCGTCGGTGCCCTATAACAGCATTGCTCAACGGGAAAGCGATCGCTTCTATCTCAACAGCGAAGGGGCAATGCGGACAGAATCCGCCTCCACTGCGTCGATGTATCTGTACACCAAAACGGAAGCAGAAGGAAAAAGACCCCGTAGTGCTGGAGCCTTTCGGGTTAGCCGAGGGGTGGAAAATTTAGATGTGGAAGGCTGTGTCAAGGAAGCGGCAGAAAAAACAATTAGCCATTTAGACTACAAAAAAATTACTACGGGCAAATACACCGTCGTTTTTTCGCCCGAAGCCTTTCTGGATTTGCTGAGAGCGTTTTCTAACCTGTTTAACGCTCAAAACATTTTGGATAAGCAAAGCCTATCTACGCCAGAGGCACTGGGAACCGCGATCGCCTCGCCGCTACTGTCTTTGGCTGACGATGCCCTCCATCCCGCCAATATTGGAGTCAGCACCTTTGATGGGGAAGGCACCCCGACTCGCCGCATATCCCTCATTACGGATGGTGTGTTGACGGGGTTTCTCCACAGTTCTGGCACTGCCAAACGCTTGAATGCCAATCCCACTGGACATGCCAACATGGGCGCAAAGGTCACTGTTAGTCCCCACTTTTATCATGTGTTTTCCAGCGCACCAGGGAAACCAGATTTGGATCTCAATACCGCCGAAAACGTGGTGCTAGTGGATGACCTGCAAGCCCTGCACGCGGGGGTAAAAGCGCTTCAGGGATCTTTTTCCTTGCCGTTTGACGGCTGGTTGCTGAAAGGCGGTAAGCGGATCAGCGTAGAATCTGCTACGGTTGCTGGAAACTTCCTCTCCCTGCTGAAATCCATCACTCACCTCGGCAAGGAAGCCCATCTCACCCCCTCTGGCGTGTGTCCCTATGTCTGGGTTGAGGAACTGTCTATTACAGGTGAATGAGTGGAAAGGAAATGGGTTGTCCCGCTAATCTCAGTTTATGCGCCCGATCGCATGAATTGAGAGGATGTTGGTTGCCATAATTGCTCTAAGCGATTGGCTGGCATCGTCAGATAAAGGATATCGCCAGCGCTCAAGCAAACTTTCAGCAAATCCCAGCCATGTACGGTTTGAGAATGGGTTTCCATGTAGAGGGGCACAAAGTCGGCGGTCACTGCCATCTCCTGAACGCCCTTACCACAAAAGGGATGAGCAGGCGTAATCAGGGTTGCCAATGCCACCCATAGGCTATCTGCCGTCATGCCATTGCCCAAAACGCGCCCCCCTAAAGCAGCAGCGGCAAACGCGGGAGCCACCAGTTCTGCTGGACTCAGCACCGCATCAAACTCAAAGACTAGCTGCGCCATCCAGGCGAATTCTGGATCATGATAGCGAACGATGACGGGCACTTTGGGGTTAAGGCTTTTGGCAGTGAGAGCGGTTTCTAGATTAACGGTATCGTTGCTGGTGACCGCGATCAGTGCTTGAGCCGTGGCAAAGTTGGCGGCTTTGAGCGTGGTGGGCAGGGTGGTATCGCCTTGAATTACCGGAATTTTTTGCGATCGCACTGTGCTGAGAAAGCGACAATTGGGATCTTTTTCAATCACCACCACTTCATGTCCACACTGGCGCAAGTGAGTCACAATTTGCACGCCCACGCCACCTAACCCACAGACAATAAAATGCTGCTTCTGCGGAATCCGGGCTGCTTCCCAAAAGTGACTGAACCGAGTCCCCAAAACAAAATCATTCAGCAATGCATAGGATAGCCCAATGATGGCAGCCCCAATCAACATCGTGAAAATGGTAAATAGCTTGAGGCTGTCAGGTGGATTGCCCACAGTGACCAAGCTATCTCCCGCTCCGGTAATCATGCTGACAGAAAAGTAGAGCGCATCCACCGGTGAGGTTTTCAGAATAGACGAGACATACACCAGTGTGGATATAAAAATCATCACCAACAGTAGCAAGATGCTGGCGAGTAGCCCCTGGCTATGTTGTCGCAGGTATTTTAAGGCGGTCAATAGTTTGTTGAGCCGTTGAGATAGCGATCGCTGTTGAGCCTTATGAACCGTTGGTTTTGTGCCGACGATCAGGCGATCGCCCACCTGAAGTGAGTACCCCTGCACTACTGCCGACACCAGATCTAGCCGAGTTTTTGCAGGGATGTAATAAATCAACATGCGATCGCGATCGTCCCAAAGGTCACTCAGCTTGCGTCCACGCCAAGGATGGGACTCATCGACATGCACTTGATGAATGGGCCACGTTTGGTTAAATAGCTTCAGTTGACCAATTGCCGCACTGCCCAACGCCGAAAACGCAAAAATCGGCGCACAAAGCGAGGCAACGCTCATCGTAATATGGTCGGGTAAGGTGTTATCCAACCGTTCACCTAAGCTGGTGTTAAACAAACGATTCACAATCCGAATGCGGGGATTGAGTACCCGTGCTTGCATTAAAACGCCCAGATTGGTGCCATCTTCATCATCTGTCAAAACCAGGGTTTGAGCATCGTGAATCCCTGCCTCTAAAAGGGTTTGTGCTGCTTGCAGGTCGCCGATGATCACATCATCTCCTTCACCGGGCAATGGGCGATCGTGAATGCCCACAACGGCAATACCTTGGTGCTTCAGTAACCGGAAGATTTTGTATCCTGTTGCATCCAAGCCACAAACAATAATTCTGGGTTTCATGTCTGCAAAAGAAGTCATTGCTTCGCCATCCGTTACGTCGCTAAAGCTGCCGTCCATCTTCAATTTAAACAGAGTTAGTCTTCAGTGAATTAGATGGCTTAACCCATGATTATTTAACACAGAGGGTTTATAGACTGTAGCAAGAGGCACCTGACGAATGACGAATGAGTTTAAAGTTACCGATACTTTCACTTGCATTCGCCACACTCCGATCGCCCATCGCTCTATTCACCTATCCAACCTTGCAACTGATCCCAAATAGCGCTTGCTATGGTGGAGGCGATCGCCACCTGTATGATTTTGGAACTTGCCACTTTACCTTAACGGGTGACAACCTAGCTAGACAGCTTGCTGCATGAGGGATAGAGCGTA
>QBMH01000053.1 GCA_003249025.1 Leptolyngbya sp.
GATGTCATCCGACCCGCAACTTGGACAGATTAAGTAGAGTTTCATCGGGATTTCGGCTAACTTGAGACTACTTTTTCTCCATTTTCCCTTACCCTTTACGAAAAGGCACTACCAACTTCTGATTGATGCGATACTCCCCAGAGTGCGCGGGGCGACCTGTCACCGTATCTTGTATTCCCTAGGGTTATGAGCTTAGCTCCACGCTTTAGTTTCAGCTTCTGTCAGAGGTCGCTCTAGCTTGATATACTCACTTTGAGCCGCTTGGAGAATATGTGACATTTGTACGGGCAGATCTGCTTCTGCCGCCAAAAAAGCTGCGTTCAAGGCGATGTTACGGATGTTGCCACCCGGAATATTTAGTTTAGCCAGCTTTTGAAAGGACAATCCGGCTGTGGGCGCAGATTTGGGAAACACCTGCTGCCAAATTTCTGCACGTTGAGCAGCATCGGGAAAAGGAAACTGTACGACAAATCGCAAGCGTCGTAGAAATGCTTGATCCAAAGAGTTTTTCAAGTTGGTCGTTAAAATTGCTAATCCACGGTAGGATTCCATGCGTTGCAATAAATAGGCGACTTCCATATTGGCATAGCGATCGTGAGAATCTTTGACCTCACTCCGCTTACCGAAGAGAGCATCGGCTTCATCAAATAGTAAGATCGCCCCACCAATTTCAGCCGCATCAAAAATTCGCCGCAGATTTTTTTCGGTTTCACCAATGTATTTACTGACTACTGAACTCAGGTCAACGCGATAAAGATCCAACTGTAATTCATTCGATAACACCTCAGCCGCTAATGTTTTTCCGGTTCCACTGGCTCCAGAAAACAGAGCACTAATGCCTAACCCCCGCTCTCCTGTTTTGGCAAAACCCCACTCTTCATACACTTTTGCTCGTTGCCGCACTTGGGTAATGACGGTTCGCAGCGTTTGCTCCTCTTTGTCAGGCAAAACTAAATCAGCCCAACTGGACTGGGTGCGAATGGGTTGTGCTAGTTCTTCAATGTGCGGACGAGCATGGTTCAAGCAAGTACTCCAAAGGCATTTTAACAAACTATCTGCGCTACTAGAGCGGCTTTGAGCGCAGATGGTTTGAATGGATAAAGGAGACAAGTTAAAGTGACTAACAAGCTTTTCGATCGCATCATTGATCTCCCTATTTTTTGATTCTTCTATCAACTGTTGTCGCCAGATCTGTCGTTGCTCAAAGGCAGTGAGTGCAGTCACCTCAAAACTAAAGGCTGACCGTTTGCGTAGCGATCGCCGATCGCGGCTGAACACTAACATCGACTCGTGACAACGTTCCAGAATATAGGCGATCGCATTAATCGGCGACGGTGCAGTACTGGCTCCCTCATGCGTGTCCACAACGCCATCACAATCTAGCAGCAGCAGACTATTTTCTAACATTGCCTCTCGTTCCCACAGAGTTTGAAGCAAGTTGAGTTGATTAAAATCAGTGGGCAAGATGTTAGCAGTCAAACTCAGCAACCCGACTCCCAGTTCGGCACAGACAGCACTGGCGATCGCCTGTTTTGTGGCGCTATCATAGCCGCAGATTTGCACCACTGAGGAAACAGAGTCTCGTTGAAAAAGCGTGACGATCTCTGTTACGAGTTGTTGTTGCGATGGTGGCAAACTGAGTTGATTGTCAGTGGATAGCCGAGTGACCATCCCCACAAGCTGGGCATCTAGCTGAGCATTGCCCATGAGAAAGTGCAAAATCCGCTCATTAATTCGTAGCGGGCTATGGATGACTGTGGAGGCTGTACCGAGTTCAATCAATAGCCAGCGCCGGAGTGGTGACTCAGGGGTAAAAGCGCTCCAGTGCATTTGAGGCAAATACTGAGAAGCTAGGCTGAAAGTTGGACGGGCAATTGATGATTCACTTACGATCGATGGGAGCAACGCTGTCAGTCTATTGTGCAACTCCATCCCTGCGACTAAAAGCACGATCGCCCGCTCGAACTGAGATAACCCAAATAATTGACAGAGTTGCTCGATTGCAGCAGGCGGATTCAACGGCTTTGGGACAGAGATTTCCTCCGATTTAAGGCAAGCAACTACCTGATCGATCGCAAGCATTAGATATCGATAGTTGAGCGTTGTCCACTGGGAGTCAACCTGATCCATCTCTGTATTACCCATGCACTTGCTCCAATAAACCATTGGAAAATCGGCGTTGCTGAATGGCGATATGATTTTGCAAAATTCTGAACGAGGTTTCACGGCTTTCAACCATCGATTCATATTTTGAATCAGCAACGCCGGAAAATCAATGAATCACTACTTTGGGGGCAACATACCAATCGTAGGTCGGACTCTCAGGCTGATCATCCACTTGCAATTGGCTCTCTGCCCCACCCACCATCAGCCGCACGAGATACTCTCCTAACCGAACATCCTGAAAGGCAATGGTAACCGCAGTGTTCTCCTCAGTGCGGCTAGGCGCATCAAATAGATAAGAAGCAGGTATGTAATCAGCGGGGCGATCGCTCCGCCATTCATTTAGCACCATCACGACCCGTTGTTTCACTCCGATGGGTAAATTGAGTTGCAGTTGTAGTTGACCCGATCGCAGATCCTCCTCTTCTCCAATGGCTTCTAGCAGTTCCACATCCAAAAGCCGAGGACGCAGCACAAAGGGAAATGCATTCGATTCTTTGCCCCGTCTCCGAGCCTCGAGATCGCTGCTTTGAGGCGGATGGATGACTTGTAAACTTTGAACTCCTGCTCTCAAAACAGCAGTGGGAACTTGAGATAGGGACAGCAAAATCTGGGTATCGCTCACTTCAGTCGGTGCCACTTCTACTCCACACAGTCGCACCTGAGTTGACCAATCGCCCTTGAGTTGTTTACCTATCAACACCAGCATACTGTCTGACAAGATTGGTTGAGAAATTCCGCCTTGATCCATCACCTGCTCGATTTGAGGCTGGCTGAAATAGGGTGGAAGTCCATTGGTCCGGCGATCGCGAATGGGTAATCCTCGTGTGGGAGATTCATCTCCTTCCAGCATCACCACCAACACTTTATAGCCGAGTGACAGCAAGTAGGGCGTTTGAAAAAACACTGACCACGCTTTCGAGAGATCTTCTAAATTCAAATTCAGTGGCACGATGCTAATCTGCTGTACCTGATCTGCTAGATCCGATTCTTGCAAAAACGCTAGTGTGGCATCGCGGCAAGATTCCCGAATCATCTCTTGACTAATCACTCGCTTATCGTTCAGAGATCGCACCACGCTGCCCAGCAATCGTTGAGGTTCGAGTTCTACCTCATTCCCGTAGAAGCTAAACATGTAGTATAAATCGAGGGCAGCCTGTCGTTTGGTTGGGTTTCCCCGCGATCGCGAGGGCGTGGCATCAATGTTATTCAAGGCAGGATTCGTAATCACCTGATACAGAAACAAATTCACCCCAGTTTCAGGAGTTCCATTCCCAATATCAGAAGGACGCACGGTCGTCACTCGTGCCCCTTCAATATCCCGTTGCACAACACCCTGAAGCGTTCGCTGGAGGGTTGCAGTAATCATAGCGACAGCGAGATAGTTGCTCATAAGAGGGGAGTGATGAGTGATTCACAAACTTTTAAGTGGCAACTAGCCCAAGCTTCAGAGCTTGCAATGCGGCTTGAGTGCGGCTAGTCACCTTTAATTTCTCAAAAATAATGGTTAAATAGGCTTTTACAGTGCCAATAGTGATGCGAAGCTGTTGAGAAATCACCTCATTGGATGCTCCTTGTACTAACCAATATAAAACTTCCCGCTCGCGTTCTGTTAAATGAACGGTCTGGGGCTTAGGTAGCGATCGCCCTGCCGAAAAGTGAAACAGTTGAAAGAATTGGGTGGCAACCTCTGGAGCTAAATAAATCTGATTTTGTAGTACTACCTGGATCGCTTCCAGCAATTGTGTTGAAAGTTGATGTTTCAGCACATAGCCTTGCGCGCCTGCCTGCATTGCTTTAAAGACCCATTCTGCTTCCTCATGCGCAGATAATACTAAAACATGGCTCCCTTGCGGAAGCGATATCGTCTCCCGCGATGAAGTCGTTCTCAACTGTTGGAGGACATCAATGCCGCTGCCCTGCGCCAACTCCATATCTAGCAAAATCAGCGTGGGAGACTGTTGAATTGCTAACTCGATCGCCTGTTGATAGCAAGTCGCCTGCCCCACAATTTGAAATTGCATCAAACCCGTTGCGCTATGGAAGTCGAGTAAATTCTTTAATCCTTGACGAAAGGCACAGCAGTCATCGACCAGTAGGGTGGAAATCGGCTGAGTGGGTGGGGGCGTAAGCGAGGGGGGATACATGGTGAATCCAGAAAGAATAGGGCCGAATCGTTAGAGAGTTTTAGGCAGAATAATGCAAAACTGTGCGCCGCCGGTGGGCAGATTGACCGCCGACAAACTGCCTTGATGCGCCAAAATCACCTGCTTGGCGATCGCCAGTCCTAATCCAGTTCCACCAAGGCGGCGTGAATAAAATGGCGTGCCAATCAACTGCAAATCCTCTAGAGAGAGTCCCGATCCTTGGTCGCTGATTTTAATGAGTACTTCTGTTTGACAAATCTGCCATTCCCAGCAGATTTGTCCGGCTTCAGGGCTAAAGGCGATCGCATTGCTCAATAAATTTTGAAAGGCTTGTTTGATTTTCCATGGATCGACCCATAGCCATAACGGGGGCAAATCGCAAACCAGTTTTAGCCGCTTCTCTGCAATCCAGGGTTCCATCTCTTGACAGCATTGCGCGATCAAATCGCCTAAATTGCAATAGCTGAAGGATTGCTCAGTTTTGCCCTGAATCGTAGTCAGATGTTCCAAACTAATGTTCATTGCTTCGGCAGTGTTGCTGAGATTTTCTAGCCACTCTTGAGATCGCGCATCAAGACAGGTCGTTTTCAACAAATTGACATACAACAGAATCAGTGCCAAGGGTGTCCGCAGTTGATGACGCGCACATTGCAACGCCTTCTCTAAACTTGGAGTTGTGGATTCAATGGTCAACTCAGGCGATCTCACTGGCGGAAATTCTAAACTCTTTGCGTAAAGACTCATCCCATATTTTTGATGCTCAGACAAGTGTGTATAGTGCCAGCACACGAGATAATCGCAGGACTTGTGGTCAATCCTCAGCAAGCAGCGATAAACCTGATACGGTAGTGTCTCTGCTTCAATCGGCAAAACTTCAAAGACTGAATGGGCAGAATGCTGCCAGTTAGAGATTAACTTTAGCTGTGCCAAAATCGACTCGTTTGGATCAGCCCAGTAGTCAATTTGGAAGAGTTGCGATCGCTCAGAACAGAAGTGGAAAACTCCACAGCCACTCAACGAAAATTGATTGACGAACTGCTTTAAAGAAGACTGGAGATCCGTGGTATCAAAATCACTTTCTAAAGAAAGCGGACTGAGAAACTCCAAAGTTTGAATAGGCACTTGTAATCTCCCGTAAACAGAATCCTGCTGAAAGACGAAGCTCAGTCCAGACAACGGTGAGATGTAATATCTTTTCCTAAAATTTTCATCTCAAGCTTATAGCTATACCTTTACGTGTTTCAAGTTTATCCCCGGTATTTCCGCAGAACTGCCCATTAAGTTTTAAATTTCTTAACTTGAACTCAGTAGATGCCTACTGTTGGTGTCTATCAATTTCAGTATTCAAACCAGCTGATTTGATTAATTCCTAACTAAAGTCGGGTTCCGCAGATGGATTCTCTTTCCTAAAGTATGGATGAGAAGATCAAGCAGTCTAATCCTTAATCGATAATTGCCAGGGGTTCACAGAATCTAGTAAGAGTGCTTGCTTATCATTTGTACTGACCCTTGACTGTGGCAAAGAAACAAACCCAGTACGCCTTTTTATCACCATCTTGAACACTCAAACAACCTAATCCTTTCACGGAGAGTCAACTATGGCATTGGATTACTTTGCTCCAGGGGTATACGTCGAGGAGGTCGATCGCGGTAGTCGCCCGATCGAGGGCATCAGTATGAGTGTGGCGGGTTTCGTCGGATTCACAGAGGATGTGCGGGGTGAAGCCGATTTATTCAAGCCCCTCCTGATCACAAATTGGGGTCAGTATTTAGAAAACTTTGCCAGACCGGGTTCCGATGGCTTCACCGATTTTGATGCTTATCTGCCATTTGCAGTTCAGGGCTGGTTTCAAAATGGTGGCGGTCGATGTTGGGTCGTGAGCATTGGCACGAAATTGCCGGGAACCCCTGCCCCCGAGTCAGAGGAAACCGCCACTCGCCTGCTGACTTCTGCCAAAAAGCCATCCTTGAGCCTAAATCTGCAAGTGCCCACCCAAGAGGGCGATCGCCCCGTATTGCCTGGAAGCATCGATCGTGTCACCGTCACAATCGCCGAAAGTGAACCAAAGCCCGTAGAAAATGCCGATCCCGATGCAGAACCACCCTTTAATACAGGGGAATTTTTCAAGCTAATTGTCAAAAGCGGCGATGATGAACCCGAAGTATTTCCGCACCTGAGTATTAACCCCCAGATCGATCCTGCCCTGGGAGATTACGTGATCACTGCCCTAGCAGACTATGAGCTTTTGACGGTGACTGATATTTCTGGGGAGCAGGGGCACCCCCTCACCCGTCGCCCTGCCAATGGTCGCTATGAAGTCGCTCCCCCGCCTTACATTGCCCCGTTAGAGCGCTTATCTAGAGACATTCACGGAGTGCGGGACGATCGCCAGGGCATCCAGGGCTTATTTGAAATTGACGAAGTTGCCATGATTGCCTGCCCCGACCTGATGCGGGCATATCAATCTGAACTGCTAGATCTCGATCAAATCCATGCGGTGATGGAAGGGATGCTGAGTTCCTGCGAAAACTCTTTTCCCGGACCCGCATATCGCATGGTGGTGATTGATCCGCCCCCGGTGAAACTGCGTCGCGGAAATGAGCCAATCAAGCCTGAAGAGCAAAAACCGCAGGATGTTGCTCAGTGGTTGACCAGTTTCAATCGGCGATCGATGTTTGGCGCACTCTACTATCCCTGGGTCAAAGTTGCCAACCCCCGCAAAAATAACCGTCCAATCATGGTGCCGCCCTGTGGTCATATGATGGGCATCTGGTGCCGCACCGATGAGTCACGCGGCGTATTTAAAGCCCCTGCCAACGAAACCCCACGCGGTGTATTAGGACTTGCCTATGAACCCAACATGCGGGAGCAAGAACTCCTTAACCCTTTAGGAATCAACTGTATCCGAAACTTTGCCAACTACAATCGCGGCTACAAAGTCTGGGGCGCACGCACGCTAGTAGAACCCGACAACATTCAATGGCGCTATATCAGCGTTCGCCGTTTGATCAGCTACATCGAGAAATCGATCGAGCTAGGAACGCAGTGGGTGGTATTTGAACCCAACGACGAAGACCTGTGGGCGCGAGTTAGCCGCACGGTGGAAGGCTTTTTAACGCGGCTATGGAGAGATGGCGCACTGTTTGGGGCAAGTCCGGCAGAGGCATTTTATGTCAAGTGCGACGGCGAATTGAATACCCCCGACACCATGATGTTGGGTCGCCTGTATGTCGAAGTTGGCGTATCTCCAGTCCGTCCGGCAGAGTTTGTCATCTTCCGAATTAGCCAATGGTCACCGAATCAATAAGCAACGTACAATTACCAGGGAATGGATTATGGCAACCTCGGTTAAACCCATCACAACCAGCCGATTCTATGTTGAATTTGATGACATGACAGATAAGCTGATCAAAAGCGTTCAGGAAATTAAGTTTCAGGGACAGGTGAAGGGCTATGAAAAAGCTCTCGCCTCGACCAAAGGTGGCAAAACCCTGCGCCAAAGCACCTCAACCGGTTTTGAGGAAAATCCAAACTTCACGATCGAAGTTTACCTGCGAGAAGGAGACATGGATTTTTACAACTGGTTTCAGGAAACCATGCCAACCAGCTACTCCTCTGGTGCAAGCGCAACCGGAAAAGGGAAATGGGGAGACAACCGCAAGGGCGGCGCAATTACTGCCTATGATCCTGATGACAAGGCAATCCTGCGGTGGGAAGTCAAAAACGCCTGGATCAAAAGCTACAAGGTGTCCGATTTTGCGGCAGATGGCGGCGACCTCGCCTTCGAGACGTTTGAAATTGTCTGTGAAGATATTCGCCGAGTTGCACCCAAACAGTAGAAACAGGGCTAAGTAATCAACTGAGTGGGCTAGGTAATCAACTGAGTAGGGATCTATTAGCGTCAGCATAACGTACCAAATTTCAAGTAAGGATTAATTGGAGAGATCTGATGGCAGAAAAAGAAGTTTTGGCGACTTCAAAGTTCTACTTAGAGTTTGAAGGGATTACCGAACTGATTGTGAAAAAAATCAGTGGTTTGTCCATTAAGTTGGAAGCGGCGGGCGATATGAAATCCTTTGGGGTTCGCAAAGAAGCCGCCAGCTTTATGCAGGCAACTGTGAGTGGCGTGACCAGTGGCACCATGACCGTTGAGTTTGTCGCCACGGTCGAAGATCAATCAATGCATGATTGGTATCGCGGTTCGCACTCATCCGGAGGTCCGATGGCTGGAAAGGGATCTCAGAGTGGTGGGGCACGGAAGAGTGGCTCCCTCACGGTTTACAACCAAGAAGGCAAGGATGCAGCCCGCTGGAATTTTTCGGGCGTTTTTCCAAAATCCTACACAACCTCTAAAATGGAGCCGGGAGGAACCGAATTGTTTAGCGAGAAGGTGGAGTTTGTTTACGAAACATGCCATCGGGTGAAGTGAGGCGAGAATTAGGATGAGCGTGATTGTAATTCCTAGTCCCAGCCCAAAAGCAACTGAGGGAGGTGAGTTGCGTTGACTGTACCAAAATATGAATTGTTGAGTAGCTCTCGGTTTTATCTGGAGATTACCCTGGCGGGGTCTCAAGATGAAATTGATGGCTACTTTATGGATTGTCAGGGCTTTAAGCGATCGCAAGAAGTAATCTCTGTCTGTGAAGTCACCCCGCAAAAATGGGGCAGCAAGGATGCCAAGATGGGGCGAGTTCTCCGCACTAAACTACCCGGCAACACGAAAAGTGAGAATATTATCCTCAAACGAGGGCTAAATATCTCAGATACGCTCTGGCGCTGGTTTAAGGCAACGGAAGATGGCAAGTGGGGAGAGCAACGGCGCGATGGCGATATCACCATTTATGACCAAAAAACCACAGCTAGAGCAAGGTTTCGCTTCTTTAAAGCATGGCCCGCCAGCTACAAAATCTCTGATTTAAAAGCGTCTAGCACCGATTTTGAGTTAGAAGAACTAGAACTGACGGTCGAAGATTTTATTCGCGTAGACCCGCAGGGCAACGAAATTCGTTAAGGAGGAGCCGTGATACAGACCGAGTTTGAATTTACGTTGCCTAAGGGCTACCTAGATGAAACGGAGAATCTGCACCGTAAGGGCGTGATGCGGTTGGCAATGGCGATCGATGAAATTGTGCCGCTGCGAGATCCGCGCGTCAAGTCTAATCCTGCCTATGCCACGGTGATTATTTTGGCGCGGGTGATCACGAAACTGGGGGCTTTAGAAGAGGTGTCGCCGCAAGTAGTGGAAGGATTTTTTGCTTGTGATTTGAGCTATTTACAAAAGTTTTATCGCCAAATCAATGAACTAGAAGAACTGAACGAGGCGATCGCCGTTTCATCTGCGATTGAATCTATTGAATCTGTAGCGGCAAGCTAATTTATGACGATTACACACGCGCTCTTAACTCAACTTAGTTTTACCCTGCCTCGTGGTTTAATCGATAGCAGCGGGGATGTACATCGACAGGGAATCATGCGATTGGCAACCGCGCGAGATGAACTGGTCGCCCACAAACATCGACATGTGCAGACTTATCCAGAGTATTTAATGCTGGTGTTGCTGTCTCAAGTGATTATTCAACTGGGAACTTTGGAAAGCATCTCACCCGATAATTTAGAAAATTTGCTGACTCAAGATTTAGCCTATCTGCGGGAACTGTATAACCGAATTAATCAAACCGGAAGCGCTCAGGTGCCCGCTCAATGTCCGCAGTGCAACCATCAGTTTTACACAGAGTTGGTGCTGTCGGGGGAGTTGTAAGCTACCCTCTGGATCGGCTCCACCAGGAGGTAGCTTTTATTGCATTACATTTCCACTGGACTTTGGAAGACATTTTGGATTTGGAGCATCGCGATCGCCGACGTTGGGTTCAGGAAATTCAAGCGGCGACTTCTCCCTAATCTTTACAAAAGCAAGTCTCACCTATGGCAACTTCCCTAAAATCTCTGTTCAAAACGGTTTTGCTCACCAGTTTGGCGGTAACTGTGCCGATCGTGGGCATTCGGTTTTTGGGTGGATTTGAGGGATCGGAGCTAGCCGCTTATGACGATTTTATTCGTCGTCGCCCCGCAGAAACACCCGACGATCGCATCGTGATTGTAACGATCAGCGATGACGATATCGATCAGCTTCAGCAGTTTCCAATTCATGACGGCACCTTGGCAGAAGCCTTGAAGATATTGGAAAGCGGTCAACCCCGTGCGATTGGGTTAGATATTTCGCGGGATGTGCCCCATGGGTTGCCTGCGGGACGCGATCGCCTGACTCAGGTGATCAAGCAAAGCGAGACGATCATTACGGGCTGTCTGCTCAGCACTGCCAATCATCCGGGTTCCCCTCCGGCTCCAGGGACTCCCCCCGGCGGAGCAGCCTTTGCTGATTTTCCCCAGGATGTTGACAAAATCGTGCGCCGGACAAAGCTGATTTCTACACCTGCCCAATCGAACAAACGCAGCCGCACGAATCACGACTGTAACGATGTCCGAGCCGATAACGAGATTCCTTCCTTGAGTTTTCAGGTGGCACTGATGTATCTAGAAGGTGTTGGCATCAAGCCCGACTCCACCGCAACAAATGAGATTCAGTTTCGCCAAACCGTGCTGCGACGGATTGATCCTCAGTTTGGTGGCTATGTTCGCGCTGATGCGCCCGACTACCAATTGATGTTGAACTATCGCGGAACCAAGCGGGTCTTTCGGGAAATCCCCATGCTGGATCTGCTGCAAAAGAAAGTTGATCCCCAGTTGATTCGCGATCGCGTGGTGCTAATCGGCTACAACTCCGAAGTCTCAAAGGATGAACTCAACACGCCCTACAGTGAAACCCGAAACGGATCACGCACCATGCCGGGTGTGGTAGTTCATGCCCACGCGGTCAGCCAAATCCTCAGCGCGGTGCTAGATCAACGCCCCCTGATTCGCAGTTGGTCAAACCTGGGGGAAGTGCTGTGGATTTTTGCCTGGTCGATTGGAAGTGGGCTACTTGCCTTTTATAATCGACGGCTAGGATTGTTTCTGATTGGCTTGGTGGGCTTCGGTTTAGCGCTCTGGGGCATTTGCTATGGCGTATTTTTGGCTCAGGGATTGTGGGTGCCGTTTGTCCCAACTTTGTCTGCTGTGATTCTGACTGCTTTGGCGGTGCGAGTGCTTGATTTGGCCAGTCGGAGTGGCTATACCCAAGCAATTTATGAACAGATTAGAGATCAGGTTCAAGGACAGGGATCAAGCCGCGATCGCAGAGGAGATTATCTAGAAAATCTGGTGCAGCGTGCTCGGACAGCGCGCCAAGGGCAAACTGCCGCCGAATTATTATCGTTAGGCACAGAGCCGCTGGCAAACGCAACACCGGAAATGCAGGCGCTATATCAACAAATCGCTGCCCAAGTGAAGGCAGATGTGAAAAAGGAGCAATCGGTGAAACAAACTGCGATCGCCCAACCTCGGAATAGCAGCAAGACCAGTCGGATTCAAAACCTATTGAGTCGGGCACAGGAAACCCGCAGCGCCCATTCACCCGATGCCGATACTGGAACCATCATTGAAAGCCATCGTGCAGAAAATAATCGTGCAGTAGAGGAACCCCATGACTAATCCCCCACCCCAACCCACTCCGGATGCATCAGCCGCCCAAGATCGTCCGATTCCACCCGTTGCCGTTCGTCCGGCGGGGTACGCCGCCCCGGCTCGGTTTTTGCAGTTGACCCACCCAGAAGATTTGGCGCTGTTATCTGAGCTTGCGGGGCAGCTATTGCAAGATCCATTGGCAGTGAGGCGATTGAGCGATCGCGTCGTGGAATTATTGCACCAAGATTTGATGCAACAACAGGAGCGGAATCACGGCTATGGGAGACGCAGGTAATGCCTAAACTAAATGTGCTAAATTACGTCACCACCAATCGGTTCTACGTCGAAATGGACAGCCAGTTGACGGCTGCCTTTAGTGAATGTTCTGGTTTGGATGTGCAAATTGAAAAAGAGGTGTATCAAGAAGGCGGTGTGAATGAACAGCAGCGCATTTTTTTGAAACACGCTAAGTTTGGCGATTTGACCCTGAAGCGCGGCATCACCGATGATCCTGCATTTTGGAACTGGATCAGTCAAAGCTTGACGGCAGACGACTTGCGGCGGCGCAACATCAACATTCTGGTATTTAACCAAGCGGGGGAAACCATTCAGTCTTGGCGATTAGTGGGAGTAGTTCCTGTAGGTTGGAAAACGCCAGCCCTCAAGGCTGATTCCAGCGCGATCGCCCTGGAAGAGTTGGTCTTGTCCTACGAAGGGCTAACCGTTGTGCATCGCTCCGATAAGGTGCAGGCGAAAGGGGGCGGCACGACTGGTGACACTGAATCAACCCGCGTATATCGAGGTAATCAAGGCTATTTTTCAAATTAGGGATTCTCACCGATGACCGATGACCGATCGATTCCAACCCAATCCTCAGTAGAAACACCGCTAGGCATTCAACAGCCGCTCCTGCCGCCTGTGCCGCTGGGTCAGTCGATGCTGCAACCCAAGTTTTTTACACCGTTGGGAGCGCGATCGCTGAGGGTACTTGATCCATCTATCTTTTTACCCGCCTCAGATTTGGCTTTTCCCAATGAGGAATCATCGTTTCAAGACTCCCCCTTTTTCGATGCCCCAGATTCTTCTACGCCTTCTCAATCCACAGTTCCAACCATTCAGACGCAGCCCCAACCTCGTCCACTAAAGCCTGCCCCATCTGAGATCAATTTACCAACCACGGCTCCTTTTGAAGGGATCGCTGAAACGCCTCTGATTGAAACATCTCCAGTTGAAGATCTCGCGATCACAGAACCACTAATCGCCAGATCTCCAATCCCTGAAACGGATGCAGCGATCGCGTCTCCTGCCACAGAAGCGATCCAATCTGCCCCAAGCGAAGTAGCAGCGATCGCCCGGACTCCTCAAAATGAACCGCTCAACCGATTTGAATCTCCCTCGCCGTCAATTTCAAGTCTCTCTACAGAAACTCCTATAGACACACCTGCGGAACATTCAATCGAACCGTTGCCATCAAATATTTCTGCCTTAGACGACCCGCCCACTGAAACAGCAAACGAATATCCAGAAGCGCCACTCCTTCAGCGATCGCCCTCGTCTTCAGACAACCTTATCTCCCCTACCTCAACTCAGCCCACTTACCCAGCAGCCATTCAACGAACTACAAATTTAGAAGATTCAGTTTCTCTGATTGCTCCAATTTCAGCAGAAAACACAATTACTCCGGCTGCGACTGATTTGACCAGTAGTGATGCAGATTTGACTGAATCAATTCAGCCAGAATTCAACTTAACAGACAACATCCTGCCTATTGCATCCGCTTCAGACCCAACGACTGCTTCATCACAGCCTGTTGATCACTCAGAAGCGATCCCTGATGTTGAGGCAGAGATCGCTCAACCGATATTGGATTCACCCGCAGCGATAGCACGTTTGACTGCGGATGAGTCAATTGATCCCATTGTTGATGTAGCTGAATCATCTCCAATGGTTGCTTTACCGCCAGTTGTTGATCACTCGGAATCGATCTCCTCAACCGATTCATCAATTACTCAAAGGATGTTAGATGCGCCAGAAGTGACAGCACGGTTATCAGGGGATAAGTCAATTGATCCCGTTGTTGATATAGCTGAATCGCTTGTTCAATCGGCATCAGATAGAGTGCCACAAGATAATCAGGAGATTGAAGATCCCTTACTTTCAGCCACATTGCCACAGGCGAACGAAACTGAAGTTATTTCTCTTCTGTCTAGCGAGTCAGAATTTAGAGATGGAGATAGATCGAATGCTGGTTCTCAGGAGGAATTGGCTATTCCAGCGTCATCAGAATTTTCATTATCCGCAGCGTCAGACTTATCAAGTGAGCCATCTTCTGCCATTGCGAGCTTGAGAGAACCTGAAGGCGATTTTGATTTCAGTTCCCCTTCTGAATCAATAGCTGGACAAACGATTCAACGATCGCCTGTAGAACCAGTTATTTCAGAACCAGCAATCCCTGATCTTGACCCTGATAGATCCGTTGCAGCGATCGCATCCCATCCAGCAGATAGTCCGATTAGTGATGCTGAAGTCGTTCAGCCTAAGACCAATGATTTAGGTAGAGACGAACTTGAAAGTGAGGAACTTGAAAAGGAGGAACTTGAAGATCCAGTAGAAATGAGCCTTGAACCAGCAAGTTCTAAGGTTGACATCGACAGCCCTGCAATCAATTCTATACAGGATCAAACGGCTACCCAACCTGCGATTCAAGCAAATTCATTAGACCCTTCAAGTATCCTTCACCATCAGCCAGAACCCTCGGAAGAAAATGCAACCAGCGCTGATGGATCAAACTTGTTAAGCAGCCCTAAGGAGACGGAAATAGAGACGGGAATAGAAACTGAAAAAAGCCTGCCAACTTCGTCTAGATCGGTTGAAGAAAAGTCGTTACAAGACTTCGAGGCTGAAAGAGTCTCTCAACCCATTGCTCTCGAGACTCCAGGGCAACGGGTTCAACCTGAAATCGATCCTCAACTTGATCCAGTGACTCAATCGAACACTGAGCTGACTATTCAACACATTCCACCAAAAGCAGAGCCGATCGCCGCCGAGGCTACAGTTTCAGCCATTCAACCTGAGATCATGACTCAGGCTGATACTCAATCAGTATCCGATAGGCCTACGCCCGAATGGATTGAGTCCACTCCAGCAGAATCAGAAGCCCGATTCGCTCATCCACCGATCAGCGATCGCCCGATCACCATTCAGCCGCCTTCCATTCAGCCCATCTCTGAAATCTCTCCACCCATTCAAAGGAAAGGTGCTGAGGCTGAAAATATTGTTTCTGAAGTAGAGGCAACGGTTGAAAATAAGAGTTCCGTGGAAGTAGATCGAACCAGTCCTTTACCGGAATTGCCCAGCGTTCTTCAACGGCTATCGATTTTAGAGCCGATCGCGCCTATATTGCCGCTTCATACCACGCCAGTACCAGCAGTACAGCCTGCTCCAGCAATAAGCTCATCGGTTCCAGAAATTCAAGCGCAACCGTTTGAGCCAATAGCTGGTCTTCCATTCGATACTTCCAGTGTTAGACGAAAAAGTAGTGTCGAGGCGAACGACTACATTACGCAGAACGCTATCGCACCTGCCTTAGAATCACCCACCCGAAATTCGCTCCCTCAAGATTCACCAGTGCCGACGGAATGGGCAAACATTGCCGACCTGCTTCAGCCATCGGTAGACCATCGATCCAGGCTAGAGCCTGAAATTGCTTTTGCCGATGACAGCTACCCTGAGTTGCTTCACTCAGATAACTCAGCACCCAATAATATGATTCAACCCAGTCCTGCGCCGACCGTTGCAGCGATCGCACCCGCAGAAACACAGCCTCATGAAACAGAGACTCAGGGCGATCGCCAGCCTCCTGCCCATTCAGAAAAATCAGGCTCACCCGAACATCTCGAACGTCTTGCCCAAGAAATCTATCAACTGATTCGGCAACGGCTAGCCCTAGAGCGAGAGCGCGGCGGCAAATCTGGTTCAGGACGATTACTTTAATCAGCAATTACTGAGGAAATGACCCATGACAGTCTCAGGGGACTTCAAAAAAGCGGAACTTAAACCCGCGACCGGAGAAACGGCAACAAAAATAGAATTCATGTTCAACCCTACGGAGTTAAAATTTAGCCGCAGTGTTGCCATTGATCAAGCCCCCGGAGCAACCACAAAAAAAGGGCAGAATCAAACCAGCTTCAAACATCCCAATCCTTACCAACTCACCATTAGCAACATCATTCTCGACACCTACGAGAAGCAAGGAAAGGAACGGAATGTGTTAGTACCACTAAAGCCATTTACCGATGCGGTTGCCTATGTCAAGGAGACAGTTACCGCCCCCGCAAAGGGAGCAAAAGCGCCAGCAGGACCAAAAGCAAAACGACCGCCAATCTACTTATTCACTTGGGGTGCCCATTCTTATCTGCGGTGTTTTGTTAAAAGCTGTAATTTCCGCCTAACCATGTTTTTGTCCGATGGCACCCCCGTGCGGGCAATTATCGACCTAACCTTAGAACAGGTTGACAACCCAAAATCACAGCCTGATCAAAGTCCACCGAGAGTGGGTAAAGCCCAGCGAAAAAGCGGCGGCAGAAAGCTTTCAGGCGAAAAATCTCCTCCAGGCGATAAATCTCCCGAATTTGAATAGCGCTATTGAGATCACGCCATGCCACCGCAACCGACTTATACTGCTGAACCGCATTTAGAAATTGAGGGTAAAGCTGCTTCAGATAAGCTCATGGGCGATATTCTGCAAATCTCGATTGAGGAGAGTTTGCACCTGCCCAGTATGTTTACGATTGTCTTCAACAATCCGGCATTTCCAGGTCGAGAAGAGCAGCAGTCGGAGGCGTTTCCTGAGCGAAAGGATCGGCAGACCTGGGAACATGAAAAGCTGTTGTCGATTGGCAAGTCGATTCGGATTGGGTTTACCAATAGCGTTACTGAATCTCCTGAATTTCAGGATGAGAAAACGGATTGGATTTTGTGGGGAGAGATTACCGCGATCGAAACCCATTTCACGTCCGGTTCTCAAGCTCCCATGATTATTCGGGGCTACGATCGCTCTCATCGGCTCAATCGCGGCTGTCACAATCGTTCTTTTCAAAAAATGAGCGATACCGAAATTCTCAAAAAAATTATCAAGGAAGTTGGGATTGAAGAAGGCACAGTAGACAATAGCAGCATCATTCACGACTATGTGTTTCAGGAAAACCAGACCAATCTAGAATTTCTGCGGGAACGTGCAGCCCGGAACGGATTTGAGCTATTTATGCAAGATGGCAAACTGCATTTTCGCCAACCGAAAAAAGATGGTTCTCTGGAAATGACCTGGCAGCAGAACTTGACCAGTTTTCAGGTGCGGGTCACCAGCGCTGAACAGGTGAATGAAGTGGAAGTGCGGGGATGGGATTACAAACAGAAGCGGGCGATCGTGGCAAACCGCAGCAACGAAAAGATTTTGACTGAAACCGACTATGGCAAAGGGCAAAAAACGAGTTCTGCCTTTCAGGGCAAGCCCAATTCACCCAAGTTGATCGTGGTAGATCAGCCCGTTGAAACCCAAAAGGAAGCCGACAACATTGCTCAGGCACTATTTAACGAGATGTGCGATCAGTTTGTTCATGCGGATGCACAGGCTCAGGGGCATCCCTCCATCCGTCCGGGGCGGGTGGTGACGCTCAAAGGCATGGGCAAATATAGCGGCAAATACTACATTACCGAAACCCACCATACCTTTAGTGAGCGGCTTTACAAAACTGCTTTCAGTGTGCGCGGTCTGCGCGGCGGAGATTTGCTAACTCTGTTATCGCCATCAACCCAACTGCATCCCGGACAAACGTTGTTGATTGGCAAGGTGACGAATATTGAAGACCCCGATGGTTTGGGGCGGGTGCGAGTAAAGTTTCCGACCTTGACGGAAGACCACGAAAGTCACTGGGCGCGGGTGGTGGCGATCGGTGCGGGTAAAGGGCGCGGCTTCGATTGCTTGCCTGAAATTGATGATGAAGTGCTGGTGGGCTTTGAGCATGGCGATATTCATCGTCCATTCATCATTGGTGGGTTGTGGAATGGCTCGGATAGCCCACCGGAGAAGGTTGGAGATGCGGTTGGTGGTGGCAAAGTGCGCTTGCGAACAATCAAAACACGCACAGGACACCAACTGCAATTCGTTGAAGAATCGAAAGGCAGCAGTCAGGCTGGCGTGATTATCAAAACGGCAGGCGGTCATGAAGTAGTGATCAACGATAGCGATCGCAGCATCACACTCTCCTCTACCGGAAACTTAAATATCAAAGCCATTGGCAATATCGATATCAATGCCAACGGCATGATCACGGTTCAAGGGGTATTAATCAAACTAAATTAGGAGCTACTCATGGGACGACCCGCCGCCCGTATTTTTGATCTGACTGCTCATGGAACTGCGCTTAAACCGGGTCTCGGTAGCCCAAACGTCTTGATTGGTGGAAAACCTGCATGGCGGGGTTTGTCTCCTGCGGCGGCAGTCGAGTTGGCGAGTTTGGTCGTGAAAATCATGCAATCAGTTCAAGAGTTTACGACAGCAACCAATAGCAACAACGCAGTTGTGGCGGGGAATGCCCTGAAAAAAATGGGAAAAGACATTCCCAAAGCGCTGCAAATTATGGCATTAACCGATCAACATCTTTGCGAAATGCTGCTGCTGCCGCCCATTCCCCCACCGCATGGTCTGGGTGTCGTGATTACAGGCAGCACCACCGTATTAATCAATGGCTTACCTGCCTGTCGTCAGGGGGATATAATTCAGGAAACGATTTCAGTGAATAGCATCGCGATCGGCGATCTCACTGTTTTAATCGGTGGCTGAACTTCAATCGGTGGCTGAACCCTAACTTTAGTCGAGTTGTTAAGATTGGCAAAACGATCCACGATCGCAGTATTCCTTCTCTTTCTCAATCCTGCCCCGTTTGGTGAATCCTCATGCAAACTCGCTCTTCCCTCCAACGCCGTAGTAATTCTGAGTCTTCCGATCGCGTGGTTGTTAACCTGAAGCCGCGATCGTGGGGCGATGAAATCCATGAACAACCCCAAACGGTGCAGCCGCAAAACACTGGCTTCGACTTCAAAAACGCCGATTGGTTTTCGCACGATCCAGGACCGCGATCGCCTGTTAGGGTCTTTCACACCATTCAAGCGAAGCTGAAGGTGGGTGCGCCCAATGACCAGTATGAGCAGGAAGCCGATTCTCCTGGGGAGACGCTACGCGAACGCGCTGCCAAACAGGTGGTGAGTACGCCAGACTCAGCTACCCAGCAGCCCATCCAACAGGATGTTCAAACTGAACCAGTAGGATACGACTTCTCCCATGTCGATTGGTTTTCCCACGATCCAGGACCGCGATCGCCCGTTAGGGTCTTTAACAGCATTCAGGCGAAGCTGAAGGTGGGTGCGCCCAATGATGTCTATGAGCAGGAAGCCGATCGCGTTGCCGAACAAGTCATGAGTACGCCCGACGCTGCCACTCACCAAGCCGTCCAACGGGAGGACACAGAGGAATCTGCGGTGCAAACGAAGCCGCTAGCCGCAACGATCACGCCGTTAGTGCAGCGAGATATGGCACCGGAAGAAGAGGAAGACCCCAATGCGAAAGCGCTGCAAGGGAAACTGATTCAACGCGAGGCTGCATTACCGGAAGAAGAGGAAGACCCCGGCGCTGGGGCGGTGCAAGGAAAACTGATTCAACGCAAGGCTGCTGGCTCCCAAGCTCAGCCTGGACTTGAGCAACAGCTAGATAGTAGTAAAGGCGGCGGCACGCCCTTACCTGAAGATGTGCGCGCCTTCATGGAACCCCGCTTCGGTGCCGACTTTAGTCAGGTGCGAGTGCATACAGGCAGCGAAGCGGTGCAGATGAACCGGAAGTTAGAGGCACAAGCATTCACCCACGACAGTGATATTTACTATGGGAGTGGGAAGAGTCCAGGAAACAATGACCTCACTGCCCATGAGCTAACGCATGTGGTACAACAAACGGGTGCAGCGGTGCAACGACAAGGTACTGATGGTGTACTGGCTCGACGGGAATCTCTAGCTTTGCAGATGCGATCGCATCTGCGAACTTCTTCACTATCCAAACTCATGATCCAACGTGCTGTCGCAACATCAGGTGGGGAATGGGATACGGATCAGTACGACTTAGTGAAAGATACTCCAGCGCTAGGAGTAAGAGGGGTAGATGTAACGTTAAAATTTACTCCTGGAGATAGTGTTGATGCTGAATTAATTGGATTAACACAATCTGTTCAAGCATTTGTTAATAATGCACCAAACCTGACACCAGCAGCAGCTACCCGTGCGATTCCTTCAAAAGATGCTATTGGTATCAATACTGGTACAGGTGAAACTGACGAAGGAACCGCTATCGACCAATCTACATCTAACCGCAATCCACTATACGCTGCTGAAGGTGCACCGGCTGGAGACGCAAACCTCGCCGACACATTACCAGTAGCAGGTGATGCTACAAAAGCTAATACATGGGGAAAACATGGATTCCGGTACAAAGACAAAGGTGGAGCGTTCAAAACTCAAAGTGCATTGCTGATAGACAAACCTAGACGTGCTAATGCAGCAAAAGATTCAAGACATATTTTTGAGGCTACAGCATTAGCTATCAAGGGTAGTCAAGCGGGAACATATTATGGATCAGTCCGATGGGGCTGGCGAACCGATAGCAAGGGTAATTTCACTAAAATATTCCCACTAGAAAAAGTATCGGACGGTGTTCCTTCCTCTACCTTTATGAAAGCAGCAGAAATCTGGAATGCTGCCAAAACTTCGACAGGAGCCGATACTCTAGATTTGCCTGTTGTCGATGTAAAAATTACAACGGCTCCTATGACAGGGGTATACCCAGCAGGATTTGTAGGTCCACCTCTGTCAATTCCAGCCGGAACAAGAGTACAGATCATCCGAAACGCAATACCACCTCGCGTAACGGGTCAGATTAAGGTGGTCGATGGGGTATCCACAGGAAATACTTTAGAAGTTACTTTCGCAGACATGGCTAACCTCAAGGATGAGAGAGCATAAAGTGAAATACTTGTTTCTCACAATCCTGGTTACTGTATTGACCCTACACAGTTCAGCTTGTCTGAGCATAGAAAAAAATATGTCACAAGAATCCCTTCAAACCATCTCTGCAAGTCTCACTGATGCAGGTTATACAGGATTATTCCTGAGCGGCGATCGCAGTTTATCTGATTCCATTTGGCAAAATGGAGAAAATCGTACTTCTTTAGAGCAAATTGTAAAAAGCAGCGAATATCCTGATTTAGCCCGCATTTTGGCTTCTGAAGTGCTATATGAAAAAGTACCGGATTACCCACTTGAGGAATGGAATAGTACATTAGCTTATCTCTATTCGCAAGCTCTGGCACTAACTGGAGTTGAGACAGGAGGGATGCAAATAACGGGAAATCAATGGGGATACATGTACCATTCTGATGAGGCGGGAGTCCAGGATTACGGTGCCTTGGGTTTACATCTGGTGGAAACGGGAACAACAGCTATTCCTTACTTAACAACATTGCTAGACAATACAGACACGATTTTTTACGAGGGAAGTCGGGAAGCCACCCTCGGTAATAGTCTTAGATACCGGGTGAAGGATGCAGCAGCATATTTTATTGGCAAAATTGCCGGTATTCCAGTTCAGTTTTATGATCAACCTGCTGATAGAGATGCTGAAATTGAGCGGTTAAAGCAAGCTTTAAATAATACTAACAATTTGGGTGAGTGAGCCATCTATGTCTGTATCAAATGATTTTCAAGAACTAGAGCATCAAGTGGAAAAGGGTAATCTTTTCACTCATACCATCTTGACTGAACAAATCATGCGGATGAATGAAAATGAGTCATTTATCTATGGTTTGATAGACCATCTCCTGCAAAGAGGAATGATCCAATCAGATGAATTAAAAGAAACTGTAGAAGCTGTACGAAAAGAAATCATAGAAAAAAAAGAGTCTGCTACTCTGGGAGTTGCAATTCGAGTAGATGATAATGAGGATCAGCAGCAATTAGCGACCGTCAATTGCGAAGAAAGACTTCATATTTGCAAGGCTGTTTGTTGTCGTCTGCATTTTGCTTTAAGTGTAGAAGAAATTGAACGTGGTTTGATGAAATGGGAATTAGGTAGACCTTATTACAATCGGCACCACACGCATGGGTACTGTCATCAAATGAATTTAGAGCAAAGGTGTTGTAGCATCTATCAAGATCGTCCTTCTGTATGCAAAAAATACAGTTGTGCTAACGATCAACGAATTTGGAAAGATTTTGAAAAGATGGTACTCAATCAGGACTGGATTGATTCAAATCTTAATGCCAAAGAACTTGAGCTGGTAGAAGTTTTTATGGATAAGTAGTGTGCTCTCCGGTAGTGCGATTGCCCCTAGGTTAGGCGATCGCTGTTGATGGAAAAATTGGGAGATCTCGATTCAAAAGAGAGGGGCGATCGCTTGCTAAAATGAGCAGTGCGATCGCCTATCTTGTAGTCCGATCGCCGTTGGCAAGGAAGGGGGCGATCGCTGTTGAGGGGAAGTGCGATCGGTACGGGGATAGTGCGATCGCTTTTGAGGGGACTATAGGGCGATCGTGGGTGTTTTTGGGTGAAGGAGCGATCGGGTTACAGGTTGCCGATGCGATCGCGGTTGAAGAGGGAGTGCGATCGCTTTTTGGGTTGAGGAGACGTGCGATCGCGGTTGAAGGGAAAGGGCGATCGCGGGTGGTTTTGGGTGAAGGCGCGATCGCTGGGGAGAGATGGAAAGGGCGATCGCGGTTGAAGGGGAAAGGAGCGATCGCGGCTGAAAAGGAGTGCGATCGCAAAAATTAGGGGCGATCGCTTGAATGCCCAAATTGTCGGTATTCTTAACGCCTGACCACAGAAAACCATTTCATGTTTGAAAACAGGGCGATCGCGTAATCTGGAAGTACCCTCTAATTAATCTGCACATCCCAACAACTATGATCCCAGAGATTTCTATTCCCAATGCCCTCTACGAGCAGGCTTCTACTTTGGCGCAGGAAATGCAAATTTCCCCCAGTGATTTATTCTCGTTGGCGCTTGAAGACTATCTGCACCGTCACCACAGTCAAAAGCTGCTTCAAAGCATCAATGAAGCCTATGCCGATGGGCTAGATGAAAACGAACAAATAACTTTAGAAGGAATGCGGCGACATCAAAGACAACTGGTAGAAAATGGATGATTCGCCAGGGAGATGTCTATTGGATTGATTTAGGAGAACCTCTTGGTTCAGAACCCGCATATATGCGCCCGTATGTGGTGATTCAAAACGATGTCTTGAATCGCTCTCAGATTAGAACCGCCATTGTCTGTGCCTTAACAACCAATCTTCGACGAGCCAAAGCCATTGGCAATGTCCTGCTTGAAGTCGGTGAGGCAGATCTATCCGAGCAGAGTGTTGTTAACGTGTCTCAAGTCTTTACCTTAACGGGTGACAACCTAGCTAGACAGCTTGCTGCATGAGGGATAGAGCGTAAAACCCTCTCTGAAAATAGAGATATTTGTGGGGTTTGAGGGCTACCAGCTTCAGTGCCCAATCTGCCCATAATTCCATGCCATAAATCCACCGTTGTCCATA
>QBMH01000054.1 GCA_003249025.1 Leptolyngbya sp.
AGCTTATGAAAGACATCTCGACCCAAGTCTGCACACGGTGGGTAAACGCAATACTCAGAAGATTGAACGCAAGCATTTAACCTTACGGACTCGGATTAAACGACTGGCTCGCAAAACCATTTGCTTTTCCAAGTCAGTGCTGATGCATGATGTGGTCATTGGGTTGTTTATTAATCGCTATGAGTTCGGCTTATCTATTTAGGGCAAAACAACAAGTTTATAACATTACCCAGGTTCTCCCCCAGCTTTCAACTCTGGTCGATTCAGGGTGGTGGATTGCATACTTTTGAGGGTGAGATCTTCTTCTTCAGTCAAGATCTTGACGTAATCATCCAAAATACTGCTGGAGTTTTCGTGTTCCTCTAGAGGGGTCATGATCTCTAATGTGCCGTGATGGTAGGTCAACTTAGCACCCCGATTGTCCCCTAATGCTTTCAAAAGCATTTCATAGGCATCCCAACTAATGTTGTGAAGCGTGACGCGCTTTTCGGCGAGGGGGATTTGCAGGGTCGGAGAGGCTAAAGTTTTTGAACTGACCATACTTCGGTGCCAAGGAATGTCTTTATGATAAACGCGATCGCCCTATGAAAAAGCGACAGATGACTATCACCTGCCGCATGAAATGAGTTGAGTTTTCTAGGCTACTCGATCGCGCTTTACACCATCGAGTAAATGTGAGTCGCTTCCTCTTTTAGCAAAGCTGCCTTGTCGGTTTGCTCCCAAGGTAGGTCGAGATCCGTGCGTCCCAAATGACCATACGCTGCTATGTTCTGGTAAAAACGACCACCGCGTTCAGCAGGCAACTTACACAGGTTAAAGGTTTGGATGATGCCAGCAGGACGAAGCTCGAAGTGTTTTTGTACCAGTTCCAGCAAGCGATCGTCATCAATTTTGCCCGTACCAAAGGTGTCGATCATGATGCTAACTGGACGCGCCACCCCGATCGCATAGCTCAGTTGCACTTCACACTTGTCTGCCAAACCAGCCGCCACAATGTTCTTTGCCACATGTCGGCAAGCATAAGCCGCACTGCGATCGACCTTTGTGGGATCTTTGCCAGAGAATGCGCCGCCGCCATGACGAGAGTAGCCACCGTAAGTATCTACAATAATCTTGCGACCCGTCAATCCTGCGTCTCCTTGAGGACCTCCAATCACAAATTTTCCAGTGGGATTCACCAAAAAGCGAGTCTTGTCGTCTGGCTTAACCGCAATATCTGCGAATACAGGTTGAACAACGGACTCCCACAAATCGGCTTTGATTTTTGCCTGAATTTTTTCATTATCAGTAATGCTGCCGATTTCTGAGGCATGTTGGGTGGAAACCAAAATGGTGTCAATACCAACAGGACGATTATCCTCATAGGCAACAGTCACCTGAGTTTTGCCATCAGGACGCAGGTAGGGAAGTTGCCCTGTTTTACGAACGGCTGCCAATTTTCGAGAAATGCGGTGTGCCAAGGAAATTGGCATGGGCATTAATTCAGGCGTTTCATTACAAGCAAACCCAAACATAATGCCCTGATCGCCAGCGCCAATGCTATCCAGTTCATCATTGGATAACTCGCGTGCTTCCTGAGCCGTGTTGACTCCTTGAGCAATATCAGGAGATTGATCATCTAACGCGACTAAAACCGAACAGCTATTGGCACAGAAGCCATTATCCATCCCGTTATAGCCAATCTCAGCAATTTTCTGGCGCGTAATATCGATGTAATTTACTTTTGCCTTGGAGGTGATTTCACCTGTAATCAAGACTAGTCCAGTATTCACCACAACTTCCGCAGCAACTCTGCTCATTGGGTCTTGGGCTAACAAGGCATCTAGAATAGTGTCTGAAATTTGGTCGCAAATCTTGTCAGGATGACCTTCAGTAACAGATTCGGACGTAAAAAGGTAACGACGAGCCAAGGACAACTCCTCTCTTCACACTAGAGTTAATAAACAAAGCTGAGTCTTAAAAAAGCTGACAAACAATTTATTAGTCAATCAGGTTTTATACCTAATTCATCTGCAAAGATACACAATGATAAGACTTCAGCGGATCATAGCATTTGTAGGCACTCGGATGAAGTGAAGGTTAAAAGTTGACGAACAATTCAAAAAATTATAGAACTCAATACTCTGCTCAAAGATGGCTAGGTTGTAACAATCTGAATGGTTGCGAAGGATTCCACTAAGGTATTTGCTTGTTTAAGAGAGGCTGGATTAATGGGTTCCCACATCACGCCAATACAGCCAGCGGCATTTGCGGCACACGCCATTTCCATGTCAGCAGCAGAATCCCCAATGACGATCGCGCGTTCAGGCAATACACCCAAGGCTGCACAAGCTTGTCGAAGTAATTCTGGATTCGGTTTACTTAACCCAGTATCGGTTCCCATCACCAGTTGAACGAGTGTATTCAACTGGTATTTATCCACAAAATCCTGCACATTGGCGGTGGTATCGGACGATAAAATACCGATCTTAAGATTGGCTTGGGCGATCGCCTGCATCAATTCCTTTGCTCCTGCATACAGGGGCGTACTGTCTGCTTTACGGTCAAAGACTCGATCTGCTTCCGTGAAAGCGGATCGAACAATACTCAGCGCTTCCATCCAATCTCGTCCTGTTTCGGACACATAGGCAGCCGCTGAAATTTCGTTTTCTAAACGAGTTCCTACTGCCATTAAGCCAGCCGGATTCAGGCGATCTCTCTCCACTCCAAATGCCATCAGCAATGGCTCTTGAACGCCAGGAATCTGAGCATCAATCAGTCGAGCGCGCTTTTGAGCTAGATTCCGCAAAAAAATGTGAGAATTTGCCAATGTTCCATCTTTATCAAAGATAACGGCTTCAATATTCTCAAAGCGCACAGTTCCACACTGAAGTAAAGTCATAGAATTCTCGTTGGACACCACTAAAAAAAAAGAAGAGGAATTTTCCCTCTTCTCAAAAACGAATTAATTACAGTCTGACCAGCTACAAAACTATGCTACTCAGCAGCAGCAGAGATTTCCTCAGGTTCAGTCGTCGCATCAGGAATTTCTTCCTCCACGGCTAAAGGAACCTCTTCCTCTATTGCGGCAGGCACCTCCGCTTCTTCCATTGCATCAGGAATCTCCGCTTCTTCCATTGCATCAGGAATCTCTTCTTCCAAGGCAGAAGGAGCCTCTTCAATCAAAGTTCCTTGCTGTTTTGCCAAGACCTGTTCACGATATTTCACCGCCATCTCTTCAGCTTTGTCATAAACCACTTGAGGGTTCTTGACCATATCGCCGGGTTCTGGCTCAAGCTGTTTAGTGGAAAGAGAAATCCGACCGCGATCGGCATCCAGATCAATAATCATGACCTTTAGCTCATCATTCACATTGAAAACGCTGTGAGGCGTATCAATATGATCGTGAGAAATCTCTGAAATATGGAGTAAGCCACTGACCCCACCAATATCAATAAACGCACCATAGGGCTTGATGCCGCGCACGGTTCCAATCACCACTTCGCCTACTTCAAGCTTGTTCATCTTACGCTCAACCAGCGCCCGACGATGGCTTAATACAAGGCGATTGCGCTCTTCATCCACTTCTAAAAACTTCAGGGGTAGCTCTTCCCCAACGAGTTCTTCCTTCGGTTTGCGAGTGCTGATATGAGAGCCAGGGATAAAGCCCCGCAATCCTTCAATCCTAACTAGAGCACCACCTCGATTGGTTGCAAAAACCAAAGAACGGACTGTCGCGTCTTCTGTTTGAAGTTGACGAACTCGTTCCCACGCCCGCATATATTCAATGCGACGAATAGAAAGCGTTAACTGCCCATCTTCATTTTCATCTGCAAGAATATAAAACTCGCGAGTTTCATTGGATTGCAGCACTTCTTCAGGAGTATCAATTCGATTGATTGACATCTCTTGAATTGGGATGTAGGCAGCCGTTTTCGCGCCAATGTCAATCAGAGCGCCCCGTGGCTCTAAACTAAACACCGTCCCTGCAACGACATCGCCTGGGTTGAAGTGATAGTCGTAATCATCGAGTTTTGAAGCGAAGTCTTCGTAAGTAAAGCCAATATCTAGCGTTAGTGTGTCCTGATTGACCATGCGAATCGTTTCCTGGTAATTATCTCCGCGTAAAGTTTGCCTCCTTGATGGGTAAGCACGCCATAACGGGTTACCACACCTGGAAATCTTCTATTCACAGTGTAGAAGATTTAAACGTTCAGATCGATTTAGGCTCCGAAGGACTATCATACCTTAACCGATCGCCCTCTGCACACTGCTGAAAAAATAGATTAGAGAAAAGTTTTTCGAGTCAGAGCTTCTTACGTTGTAGAAACGGTATGCACAGAGTTATCGTCTGGTTCATTCAGCCCCATAGATGCAGACTGGTTCGGACTCTCTATCGATCCTATTGTTTGAGATCTAGGATGAGTGCTTTGCAAATGAGCCAGAGTATCTACAAAGTCACGAATGCCTTGAAATTTTCGATAGACTGACGCAAAGCGAATGTAAGCAACTTCGCTGAGAGATTTCAAATTATCTAGGACAAGTTCGCCAATTTCGCTGCTGGGCACCTCTCGGATTACACGCTGCTGCAAATCGGATTCGATTTCATCGACGATGTTTTCCATTTGCGGAGCAGAAATTCCTGTTTTTTCGCAAGCGCGAACGATTCCTTTCAAAAGTTTATAGCGATCGAAGGATTGGCGATCGCCATTACGCTTGATTACCATAACAGGGACAAATTCAATCCGTTCATAGGTTGTAAATCGACGAGCGCATTTCAAACATTCGCGCCGGCGGCGAACACTTTGACCTGATTCTGCGGAACGCGACTCAAGAACACGATTGTCACCGTGCTGACAAAAAGGACATCGCATGGTGATGAAGCACTCCAGGCGAAATGAACAACAGCAAAAACCCTTTAAAACCTTTTAAAAAATACTTTTTAAGTACGTTTTATATCTCATTTTAATCAGATTAAAAAGCTCTTACAGCTCTTACACTTTAATTAGGGTTTGAATCACCCAAAACGATTATGCCCGATTTACTTTAATCGCATTAATATTTTTTATGGCATTCATTTTGGAAAAGCCAATCAAATAGTTCGGTACTACGTTACAAACTGCTTTGGGAAGGGCAATCTAAAAAAGCACGGTTCATCCTAGCGCGTGCGTCTAAGTTACGTTTCGTAATCTTTATAGGTTTTAATACAGTAGCTAGATGGCTTTGAAAGCTGTATGAACAATCTCGACCTAAGCTTGTAGGTGCCATAGTGGTATACAAGATTAAGATGATAGGGGTGCAATCTCAGTGCTGAAACAGTTGGAAAATACAGTATCTAGCCTTTTGCTTTGGAAGACTTCCTGTTTGACCAAAGGATTTTCGATCCAACTGCCCTTGTAGCAGGAGAGCGGTTCATGAAAGCCCAGCCGAATGACAAACCAAAAATTCTGGTGGTGGACGATGAACCAGATAATCTAGATTTGCTTTACCGCACGTTCTACCGAGAATTTAAGGTGTTGCGGGCGGAAAATGGACCTGCCGCGTTAGAAATTTTGTCTAATGAGGGCGATGTTGCTGTGATTATTTCTGATCAGCGAATGCCCCATATGAGTGGTACTGAGTTCCTCAGCTTGACTGCGACTCAATATCCAGACATTATCCGAATTATTTTGACAGGCTATACGGATGTAGAAGACTTGGTGGAGGCGATCAATTCCGGCAAGGTGTTTAAGTATGTGACGAAGCCTTGGGATGATGAGGAATTGAAGGTTGTTGTGCGGCAGGCAGTGGACACCCATACGGTTTTAAAAACTCGCACGCGGGAGTTACGGCGATCGCTTCGGCAAGAATCATTACTCAATGCAGTCACCAGCACGATTCGCAGTGCCCTGAGCTATCGACAAATTTTGCAAACCATTGGTCAAACCGTGGGTCATATTTTTGAGACAAGCTACTGCTTGGTGTCTCCTTTTCAAGATGGACGCTTTGATGAGGACAATTTTGTCTATGTCAGTGCCTACGGAGAGCAAGGAACTCAATCAAAGCCTTTAGATTCCCAGATGTCTTCGTTGGAACACGATGCCCATGGGCGATCGACCCCCTTGCGTGATGCTCTTTTCCAAACAATTTGGGAAACACAAGACATTCAAATTATTCAAAATACTGAGACCGACGATCGCCTACAGGCAGATACTACGCAAACTCAATCACTACGACAGGCTTACCACGAAGTTAATATTCAATCCAGCTTGATTGTGCCGCTGTGCTATCAACACGAACTAATTGCAATTTTGGCGCTGCATCAATGTGGACACCCGCGCCCTTGGCAAGATGACGAAGTGCAGCTTTTAGCGATGGTGGCGGATCAGGCAGCTTTAGCACTAGCCCAAGCTCGCGCCTATGAACAACTGCAAGCTCTGGCAAAACGGGAAGCGCTGATTAATACCATCACCACTGCCATTCGTTCTAGTCTTGATCCCCAAGATATTTTTGCTGCTATTACCCAGCAGCTTGGGCATGTCCTTCGCGCTGATGGCTGTGCTTTATCGCTGTGGACAGAGGAAGATGAATATGTGCAGTGTGTTGGCTTGCACGATGCGGCTCACCCAGGACATTCGCTCTCTCAAAAAGAAACGTTCGCAAATGAGCAGGCATTCCCTATAGCGATTGATTCAGCGTTTCAGTTGCAGCCTAATCGTCTGTTGGATTTGGAGGATGATACCCGTCCTCTACCAAAATCTATGGTGCCAATTGAACGCAACCCAGTATTAAGGCAATTGATGCTGACGAAGCAGCCCGTAGTGCTAAACGATCTAGATTTGTATCCCGAAATGCAGGTGGAGGAGCAAACCTTCCGCAACCCAACGCGGGCGCTGCTTGTGGTGCCATTATTGTCGGATGGCAAGATTATTGGCAGCATTTCCTTACGCCAAAATCATCAGCCGCGACGCTGGAGTTTATCCGAAATAGAGTTAACGCAGGCAGTGGCAGCCCAAGCCGCGATCGCCGTTCAGCAAGCGCGGTTGTATCAAAAAACTCGACAACAAGCAGAGCAACTTTTGGCACTTGATCGCCAAAAAACTGAGTTTTTCCAAAATATTTCCCATGAATTTCGTACCCCTTTGACGCTAACGATTGGTCCATTAGAAGGGGCAGTTGCCAAAGAACAAGGGCTTTCCTATGATCAATCCGTGATTGCGTTGCGAAACTCTCGTCGGTTGCTGCGGTTGGTTAACCAGCTTTTAGATTTGCAGCGACTCGATGCCAAACGGATGCAGCCTAGTTTCCGTCCTGCCGATTTGGTTGAATTTGTTAGTCAAACGGTTGATTCTTTTCGTGCCTATTGCGATCGCAAAGATATTCGCCTGATCACCCAGCTTCAATCCTGTCCAGAGGTTTATCTAGACCTAGAAAAATTTGACAAGGTGCTTTACAACCTCTTGTCTAACGCCATGAAATTCACTCCTGCCGGTGGTTCCATCACAGTTCTGCTAAAACCGGCTGGGGATCACTGCTCACTGCAAGTAATTGACACGGGCATTGGCATCCGTCCCGACCAGATTCCTCATCTGTTTGAGCGGTTCCGGCAGGCAGAGGGTTCCGCCAATCGCAGCCATGAAGGTAGCGGCTTAGGACTAGCATTAGTCAAAGAACTGGTTGAACTCCATGGGGGGCAGATTTCGGTGGACTCGACCTATGGCGAAGGCACCACCTTTACCGTGTGGATTCAGACGGGAGTAGCTCATCTGCCGCCTCAACAAGTGATTGACGTGCAGGCAGAGTTGCAACCCAATCGCGCGGCTGTCGAGCTAGCAGACATTGAAGGAACTGAAGCCTCTGATGCAGCATCCATGCTTAACCTGGATGGTCTGCCGCTTTCAGCTACTCTTAGCGCTGTGAGTAGTTTTCCTGGGATTAATTCGGAAGATAGACGGGTATTGGTCGTAGACGACAACCCAGATGTGCGAACTTATGTCTCTAGCATTTTGCGAGAAAAAGGCTATCAGGTTCAAACCGCCCGCAATGGAGCAGAAGGGTATAAAACGGCTCAAGCCTATGTCCCACAATTGATTGTGACCGACTTAATGATGCCTCATGTGTCTGGCTTGGATCTGATTCGGATGATTCGGCTGGATGACCTGCTTAAAGGAGTTCCCGTGATTCTTCTGACTGCCAAGGTGGATGAGGACACCCGTATTGAAGGAACAGAACAGGGGGCTGATGCGTACTTATCTAAACCGTTTAACGATCGCGAATTATTAGCAGAAGTCCGAAATCTATTGGCACTCAAAGCAAATGAGCGGCGCGTAGCTGAGCTAAACCAATATTTAACGGAATCAGTCCTGAAGCGGTTTTTGCCTGCTTCGATGGTCGATCGTGCTGCCCAAGGCGAACTGGTGTTAGATCTCCGCCCAGAGCCACGTTTGGTCACGGTGCTGTTTAGTGATATTGTCGGTTTCACTCAACTTTCAAATACCCTAAGATCGCGCCGAGTTGCAGAATTGTTGAATGAATATCTGGCAGAGATGACCCATGTGATCTTTAATAATGGTGGCACCATCGACAAGTTTATGGGCGATGCCATTCTTGTATTGTTTGGCGCACCGGAAGAACTGTCTCCCAATGAACAAGTTCGCCGCGCGATCGCATCGGCTCGTGAGATGCGGCGATCGCTACAAACTTTAAATCAACGATGGCAGGAGCAGGGAATTAATCAAGTGCAGTTCCGGTGCGGCATTCATCAAGGTACAGCGGTTGTGGGCATGTTTGGCTCCTCTGAGCGCTCGGATTACACCGCGATCGGTCCCAGCGTTAACATTGCTGCTCGGATTCAAGAAGTTGCCGATCCAGATTGTATTCTCGTTTCTGCTGCGGTTGCTGACTATTTGGAAGAAGATGAAATTGTTAAATTTAGTCCGCTAGAGCTAAAAGGAATCGATGAAACGGTTCTAACCTTTGTCGTCACTCCTGAACCTAGGGGCGAGTAAGAATATGACTCACTTAAACGTTCGATCGCATCAATGAAACGTACGCCTGCTATACCTCCATCCATCCTGCTAGATCCGTTATTGCAGGGTTGGCTACTGGAAGATCTGGGTCGGGGTGATCGCTCCACAGCGTCTCTTTTTGCAGGTGCGCCCTCAATGGGTCATGCTGAATGGATTGTCAAAGAAGCGGGGATTATTGCTGGATTGCCTATTGCCAGCCGGGTGTTTCAACTGCTCAATCATCAAATTTCATTTGAACCGATTGCCCAAGAAGGAGAGAACTATGAACGCGGTCGAGCGATCGCCAAAATCTCTGGCGCGATAGATGCATTGCTTACTGGGGAGCGGGTGGCGTTGAACCTTGCCATGCGCCTAAGTGGGATCGCCACAATGACCCGCCAGTATGTGAATCAGATTGCTGATTTGCCGACGCAGTTAGTTGATACGCGCAAAACTACGCCAGGGCTACGGCTATTGGAAAAATACGCCACGCAGGTTGGCGGAGCCGTGAACCATCGCATGGGCTTAGATGATGGAGTCATGCTGAAAGATAACCACATTGCCGCAGTGGGCGGAATTGCTACCGCGATCGCCCGCATTCGAGGACAAGTTCCCTACCCGCTCACCATTGAGGTAGAAACGGAACAGCTAGAACAAGTTCAGGAAGCGATCGAGCATGGCGCAGACATCATCATGCTGGACAACATGCCCTTAGACCAGATGCAGCAGGCAGTTGCCATGATTCGTCAAGCCAATTCCCGCATCAAAATCGAAGCCTCTGGAAACATTACCCTAGAAACGATTCGCTCGGTGGCACAAACCGGAGTGGACTATATTTCTAGTAGCGCCCCCATTACTCGCTCCACTTGGTTAGATATCAGCATGAAAATGCAATAGCTGAGACAGAGAATTTGAATCGGCGATCGCCAAAACAAGGCAGAATAGATTTTCTGCCAGCTTTTGTTTGTAAGGATAGAAGCGTGCAACCCATAGTGCAGCCCATTGCTGCTCGAAATTAGGACGTTGATAGTTTTATGATTTCTACGATCGCCGAATTAAAAAACCGCTTAGAGCAGGCACTTAGCATCGCTTTTGGCACAGAATATGCCACTGTTGATCCGATTTTGGAATCTGCTAGCAATCCCAAGTTTGGCGATTATCAAGCGAATGTGGCGATGGCTTTGGCAAAACCATTGAGGCAAGCACCACGGGCGATCGCGGAACAAATTGTCCAGCATTTAGATGTCAGTCATCTCTGTGAACCGCCTACCGTTGCAGGTCCCGGCTTCATTAATCTGAGGCTCAAAACAGACTATTTGGAAACCCAGTTAAGCACGATGCTGGCGGAGGCTCACTTGGGCGTAGCGCGGGTAAGCAAACCGCAGCGGGTGATTGTCGATTTTTCTAGTCCCAATATTGCCAAGGAAATGCATGTGGGGCATCTACGATCGACCATTATTGGAGATGCGATCGCCCGCGTTTTAGAATTTCAGGGTCATGATGTCCTCAGGCTCAATCATGTCGGCGATTGGGGTACTCAATTTGGCATGTTGATCACTTATTTGCGAGAAGCGGCACCCGCAGCCTTAATCACCGCCGATGCCGTTGATCTCGGTGATTTGGTCGCGTTTTACAAAAAAGCCAAACAGCGATTTGATGAAGATGAAGCTTTTCGCGACACTGCTCGGCAAGAAGTAGTGCGGCTACAATCGGGCGCAGAGGACACCTTGAAAGCATGGCGATTGCTCTGCGATCAGTCTCGCCGCGAGTTTCAAATTATTTACGACTTGCTCGATGTCACCGTGACAGAGCGCGGCGAGTCATTTTATAACGCACTGTTGGCAGATGTGGCGGCGGATCTAGATAAACTCGGCTTGCTCGTCACTGATCAAGGCGCAAAATGTGTCTTTCTAGAAGGGTTTTCTAATAAGGAGGGGGAACCCCTGCCGTTGATTGTGCAAAAGTCGGATGGCGGATACAACTACGCCACCACTGACTTAGCTGCCGTTCGCTACCGGATTCAGCAAGATCAAGCAGAACGCATTCTTTACTTGACCGATATTGGACAGTCTAACCATTTTGCCCAGGTGTTTCAGGTGGCGCGACGAGCCGGATGGCTACCCGATACGGTGGAGGTGGAGCATGTGCCGTTTGGGTTGGTGCTGGGAGAAGATGGCAAAAAACTAAAGACGCGATCGGGCGAAACTATCCGACTGCGAGAATTATTAGATGAAGCCGTCAACCGCGCTCGAACCGATCTGCAAACTCGCATCCAAGCGGAAGATCGGCAAGAAACAGAGGACTTTATCGAGCATGTTTCCCAAGTGGTGGGCATTGGTGCAGTGAAATATGCTGACCTAAGCCAAAACCGCACGGGCAATTACATTTTCAGTTTTGATAAAATGCTGGCGCTCAACGGCAACACAGCGCCCTATATGCTCTATGCCTATGTCCGCATTCAAGGCATTACCCGTAAAGGACACATTGATTTTGAGCAGCTAGGAAGCGATCGCAAAGTTCAGCTACAGGATGAAACCGAGTTTGCCTTAGCAAAGCACTTGCTTCAGCTTGATGAAATCATTGCTCAAGTGGGTCACGAGCTATTTCCCAATCGGCTGTGTCAATATTTGTTTGAACTAAGCCAAAAATTTAATCAGTTTTACGATCGCTGCCCGGTTTTGCAAGCTGAAGAACCACTCCGCACTTCTCGCTTAGCTCTTTGCAACCTCACTGCCAACACGCTCAAACTAGGACTTTCCCTTTTAGGTATCCCTGTTCTAGAAAGAATGTAGCCACTTAAAAAATTAAAGAGATAAAGTTCCATAAGAACTCAATCTCTTTAACGAATTTAAATCTTTCTGAATTTAGGTGAGCAGTTTACTTGCCAATCCGGGGAGGTTCCCGAAAGGCGATCGCAAAAAACAACACCCCAATTGCTAAAGCCAGTACCAGAATATACGCCACTGCTTCCATAGTCTCAATCTCCCAAAAACTAACCCAATTACACTCTATCTAAGAAAAGGGAATGGTGACTTAGTCAGTAAAACTGCGAATCTGCCATTCCCTTCATCAGAATAAATTGCCTAGATAGCTTCTTTCCGACGGGTGGATTTATCACCCAATTTCTGATAGAAGCCCCACTCAACCTGTTCTTCAGATAGTTCTGGATCGATCCCAGCAAAGACATCTCGGAACAGAGTTCGGGTGCCATGCCAGATGTGACCAAAGAAAAACAGCAATGCAAAAACCGCATGTCCAAAGGTAAACCAACCTCTAGGACTGGTACGGAATACACCGTCTGAGTTCAAAGTTTCGCGATCGAAATCAAACGATTCTCCCAACTGGGCAGCACGAGCATACTTTTTGACATCTCCGGCATCAGAGAAGGTTTGCCCATTCAACTGACCACCGTAGAAATCAACTTTTACACCTGCTTGCTCAAAACTGTATCGCGATTCTGCACGACGGAAAGGAATATCCGCCCGTACAACACCGTCCTTATCAGTCAAAACAATGGGGAAATTTTCAAAGAAATTAGGCAAACGACGAACATTTAATTCGCGTCCTTCTCGATCAGTGAAAACACCATGCCCTAACCAACTTTGGGCAATACCATCGCCCTTATCCATTGCGCCCGTTCTAAACAGACCGCCTTTTGCAGGGCTGTTGCCTACGTAATCATAGAAAGCTAACTTTTCAGGAATAGCTGACCACGCTTCTGTAAGGCTTGCGCCTTCTGCTAAATCTGCTTGAACTCGTTTCTCAATCTCTTGCTTGAAATATCCCCCATCCCATTGGTAACGGGTGGGTCCAAATAGTTCGATCGGAGTTGCTGCATTGCCGTACCACATGGTGCCAGCAACAATAAAAGCTGCAAAGAAAACGGCAGCAATACTACTGGATAAAACTGTTTCAATGTTCCCCATCCGCAGAGCCTTATAAAGACGCTCAGGAGGGCGAACACTTAAGTGAAATAATCCAGCAATGACCCCGACAACCCCAGCAGCAATATGGTGAGCCACTATGCCACCCGGATTAAACGGGTTAAAACCAGATGGTCCCCATTCGGGCGCAACGGGTTGGACGCTGCCAGTCAATCCATAAGCATCTGAAACCCACATACCAGGACCAAACAGTCCTGTTAAATGGAATGCTCCAAAGCCAAAACAAAGAAGCCCAGATAGCAATAGATGGATGCCAAACATTTTGGGTAGATCTAAAGCAGGTTCGCCTGTTCTAGGATCTCTGAAAAGTTCCAAATCCCAGTAGACCCAATGCCAACATGCCGCTAGAAATAGCAACCCTGAAAGAACAATGTGGGCAGCCGCTACGCCTTCAAACGACCAAAACCCTGGATCAACACCAGTCTCGCCAGTAACGCTCCAACCACCCCAAGAGCCTGTAACCCCCAAACGAGCCATAAAGGGCAACACAAACATTCCCTGCCGCCACATGGGGTTCAGAACAGGATCACTGGGATCAAAAATAGCAAGTTCATAGAGTGCCATCGAACCTGCCCATCCTGCTACTAAAGCAGTATGCATTAGGTGAGTAGCAATCAACCGTCCCGGATCATTAATTAGGACAGTGTGTACACGGTACCAAGGTAGCCCCATTGACTACGCTCCTCCTTAATAGTTAGCTCGATTTTGATGCCTCTTTTTGTATTTTATTAAAGTGCTGTCACTTTGGTAAATCTACTAAGGCAGTCTTTAATTAAAAGTCATGCTTTAGGCACTGTACTTGGTATTTGACCGAATACACAGCCTTGGGAAAAGCATTAGGAAAAATGAAAAGGTATAACGAAGTGTAAACTAGTACTGAAGGCTATTGCAAGCAACCTAACGCTTCGTAACGGTACTAAAGGTATTTTGCTTGATAAAGTTCTCATCTTTCATGAATTCTCATTTTCCTTGATAGGGATTTATGTTTTATGCAGAATTTTGGCTTCCGTAAACTTCCAACTAAAGCGACTCTGAGCTACTACAGTTAGGTGAATTGATGACTATCAAGTTTGTAAAAGAAAATCAAGAAATCGTTGCGGCAGATGGCGCAAACTTAAGGTTTAGGGCGCTTGAGAATGGCATTGACCTATACACCTTCACTGGCAAGATGATGAACTGCGGGGGCTATGGGCAATGCGGGACTTGCATTGTAGAAATTTTAGAAGGCATGGAAAATCTTTCGCCCAGAACGGAGGTGGAAAGCAAGAAGCTGCGTAAAAAGCCAGAAAGCTATCGCCTTGCTTGCCAAACCACCGTTCACGGTTCGGTGGCAGTGAAGACAAAACCTTAGTTCTGAGCGCTTTCCGCACTAGAAATGGCTTGGCAAGCGTTTAGACTCGGCGTAAGTGTCCATACCATTGTTTAATCATGACCGTTGGCAGTGGTATTCTGATAACAATCGGCGATCGCAAATATTTAAGAGGTTAAGCGTATGCAGGTCAATGACCTTGGGTTTATAGCAACGATTTTGTTTGTCTTAGTTCCTACTGTCTTTCTGCTGATTTTGTATATTCAAACGACCGGAAGTGCAGAGGAATAAAGCGTTTTAGACTAACGGCAAGTATTTTGTTATTAGTTTGGACATCTTTGATTTACTCTGCAATTTTCTACGTTAGATGCTGCTTTTAGCTGAAATACTGTGGTTTTCAGTTCAGTTAGTTTCTAGCTAAATGGCTCAGCATAGTTAGAAGGAGAGGAGCTTGGGGCATCCAAATTTATTTTTGTTGCCTCTTCTAGATCCTTAAGTTCTATCTTTTCCATGATTGATTGAAGTCTCATGCGGTAGATGTAGGGCCAACCTCCTTTGGTTTCTATATCCCTCAGCAGCTTATACAGAGATTGCCGATTATCGGGAAGAGATTGTTGAAATAAACCATCGCGGATTTCTTGATGGACTTGTTCCAACAATCTTAGGATTGCCAAAAGGGAAAGGCTATCGCCCTGATTGTCTTGAGCGATCGCCCAAGTTATGTGTCTAATAGATTGAAGACCCTCTTCAAGGTTAATTTTAGGGATTTCCTGACTGCTCATAAAGTGAACTCGTAAGTGGCTTTGTGATTAATTATTTTCCCTAGATGACCCAAAAGATTCATGACTGTCGATGGAGTACCTAGGTATCTCAAATTGAGGCGAAGCTGATTGAGTTATAGCTACAAAAGTGTATTACGTTGTCCTATACAATTTTCAATGAGTATGGGTTGGTTAGATTGGAAACAGGTTAGCTTGTTTATTGACCCAAGCTGCTGATAAATCAGACTTTTTTCCCAGCTTTTTGAGATTAAAACGTTTTTCTCAAAGTTCTCGGCTTGCTATCTGTTCACTGAACAGGTTCACTTTCAAGAAGAATCTAAAGATCATTTCACCGATTAAATTAACGTTATTGAGGTTGTTCATGAGGTATCGCGCACTGATTGTTGCCCTAGTGGCAATTTGTTTTAGTGTTCTGACTGCTTGCACAGATAGTCCTGCTTCAAGCAAAGAATCGCTAACTTATGATGAGATTAGAGGGACAGGTCTAGCCAACTCTTGCCCACAGATCAGCGAAACCAGTCGGGGTTCAATTCCGTTAGAAGATAACAAATCCTATTCGTTAACAAGTTTGTGTCTACAACCGACTACTTTCTTTGTAAAGGAAGAAAGCGTTAATAAGCGTCAGGCTGCTGAGTTTGTTGCGACTAAATTGATGACTCGATACACTTCGTCTATTGACTCAGTGCAAGGGAAACTGAAGATTAATGCAGATGGTAGTGTAACCTTTGTTGAAGAAGATGGTATTGACTTTCAGGCAGTTACAGTCCAACTTCCTGGGGGAGAACGGGTTCCCTTCTTGTTTACGATTAAGGAACTTGTTGCCACTACTCAACCAGGCTTGTCTGCCATTAGCGCATCCACCGATTTTGAGGGGGAGTTCAAGGTTCCATCTTATCGAACGTCTAACTTTTTAGATCCAAAAGGTCGTGGTTTGACATCTGGATATGATAATGCTGTAGCTCTTCCGGCTCAAGCAGATAGTGAGGAACTAGCGAAAGAAAACGTAAAGCGTTTTCAACTTGATAAAGGCAAGATTTCGCTTCAAGTGACTAAGGTGGATAGTTCAACGGGTGAAGTCGCTGGTAATTTTGAAAGCATTCAACCCTCTGAAACTGATATGGGTTCTCACGCAGCTAAAGATGTGAAAATTCGTGGTCTATTCTATGCGCGAGTTGAATCTACTACCTAATTCGGTCATATTTCGCGAGACAGTTAAATGCTTTAACTGGTCAATGATGCTATTTCATACAATTTGAACTTAAAAAAGGGGAAGCAATTCCCCTTTTTTAATGTTTTTCTACCTCAAGGATTAGAAGAGTGTGTTAAATTTTTTTCAACAACTGAAGCCAGCTTAATTTGCTTTGTCATTGTGATTGACGAAGCAAAGCGGAGGAACCACTTTTTGGGGCGAACTGATGAAAAGTTTTAAATTGTGAGTTTTGAATTTAGATTAGACAGGGCTGTCTAGTGTCTTCATCACTCCAAGCTTAAATTTAGAATTTTTCCTAAGGGGGCATCTCTCAGCCCTAGCCCGTCAGCTAACTCCGTCAGCATTGAGAGAGGACTGAAGAGTCAGCATTTTAGCGAATGCACGGCTTGCCAGTGTCTCTTGCCCGTACTGCTCAGTTTTTGTACCCGCTTGTGATATTGAGGTGCTGTGATGTTGCTCATGAATTTGGCAGTAGTTTTTGCCGCGATCGCTCAATCCACCTGGAAAAAGTCTAAACCGATATTGCTGCGCGACACGGTTTTGCTGCCTGCTCTAGGCTTTTTAGGAATTATTGTCCTGTGGTGGATCATTGCCCTATTCCGGCGTGATTTGATACCCACGCCCCCGGAAGCCTTTGTCAACAATCTAGATTTTATTCTGCATCCTTTCTACCAGCGTGGTCCAGGAGATTTGGGCATCGGCTGGCTGCTGTTAGCGAGTTTGCGCCGGGTGATTATTGGGTTTTCTTTAGGGGCGCTGGTCGCGATTCCAGTGGGCTTTTTGATTGGCATGTCTCGTCCGGTGATGCTGGCATTCAACCCAATCATTCAGATTTTCAAGCCGGTGTCCCCGTTGGCGTGGCTCCCGATCGCCCTAGCCATTTTCAATCTGGCAGATCCTTCAGCAATTTTTGTGATTTTCATTACGTCCCTGTGGCCCACCATCATCAACACCGCTCTGGGCGTGTCGAGCGTTTCTAAAGACTATCTGGATGTGGCGCAGGTGTTGGAAATGCCCCAGTGGCGGCAGATTTACAAGATCATTCTGCCAGCCAGTTTGCCTTACATCTTCACGGGTCTGCGGATTAGCCTGGGAATTGCGTGGCTGGTCATTGTTGCGGTAGAAATGCTTACGGGTGGCGTTGGCATTGGCTTTTTTGTCTGGGATGAATGGAGTCGCTTAAACCTGAGTTCCGTTTTCCTGGCGGTGCTAGTGATTGGGGTGACGGGTTTGCTTTTGGATGTGGCGATCGCTCAACTTCAAACCCTTGTCACTCATCGCCGACCCTCGACCGTCAATTCATAAATTTGAATTCTAAGTTTTGAATCGAATCAGCCTAGTTGAGCAGGGAACAGACTCGCTGCCTCAATCCTTCCATTCGATTCTCTATCGGCTTTAACTCAAAACTCATCATTTTCCCCATTTCCTATTGCCATGACTACTTCTTGGACGCGACGCAATTTTTTGTTGAGTGCTGGTGCAACGGCAACTGCCGCAACGCTATCTTCCTGTCAAATAAATGTTGATCGCTCGGCAAAAGGATTAACTGAAGAAGCCAAAGCGATCTCACCTGTCATCCGTTCAGAAGACCTGGAAAAGCCGGATCTTACGGTGGGCTATGTGCCTGTAAATGACTGCGCTCCATTTGCGATCGCCTGGGAAAAGGGCTTCTTTCGCAAGTATGGGCTGAACGTGAAACTCAGCCGCGAAGCCAGTTGGGCAACCTCCCGCGATGGATTAATTTTTGGTCGCCTGGATGCCTCGCCCGTAGTTTCAGGTGCGGTGACTAACGCCCGGATTGGTGCCGAAGGTGCCCGCCATGCCCCACTCTGCGCCGGAATGGTGATCCATCGCCACGGCAACGCCATGACCATGAACAAAGATATGTGGGACTTTGGCTTGCGTCCCTGGCATGAATACAACGGCGATCTAGAAACCTTTGGCAAACAGTTCCGGGCTTACTTTGACAATCAACCGCCAGAACGCCGAGTTTGGGCAGTGGTGCTCAGTTCCGCCATTTATGAATACTTTGCCCGTTATCTATCTGCCGCTGCGGGAGTCGATCCGCTGAAGGAATTTCGCATCATCATCGTGCCGCCGCCGCAAATGGTCACCAATATGCGGATTGGCGCAATGCAGGCGTATATGGTCGCGGAGCCGTGGAATACTCGCGCCATTACTGGCAACTTGAATGTGGGCTTTACCTTTGCCCAAGGCAAGGAAATTTGGCTAGGACATCCCGATCGCCTGTTGGGGGTGATGGAATCCTTCATCGACCAGTATCCCAAAACCTATCGCTCGTTGCTCAAGGCGATGATCGAAGCCTGTCAATATTGCGGCAAACCGGAAAATCGGGACGAAGTCGCCCTCCTGATCACCGGGCGATCGTTCACGGGCGCTAAACCCAAAACAGGAGCCGTGGATAAATTCACCCGTCCCGGTATTGTGGGCGACTATAACTACGGTGGGTTTGATGGCAAAAAGCGCGTGATTTCGTCCGCAGACACCACCCTGTTTTTTGACCTGCCCGATGATTTTCCTAAGCAGCCCGGAGAACATTCCACCTTCATGTGGCGATCGCGCAGCCTCTGGCTCATGACCCAAGCCGCTCGCTGGGGTCAGATTAAAGATATACCCAAAAATGCCAATCAAATTGCCGCCCAAGGGTGGCGGACTGATATCTATCGCGAAGTCGCTGCCGATTTGGGTATTTCCTGCCCCAAAGATGACTACAAAGTTGAACCACCCGAAGCGTTTATCGACCAAAAAGGGTTTGATCCTAGCGACCCTGTTGGCTACCTCAACAGCTTTGAGATTCGCGCCAATCGCCCCACCAAAATTTATATGAGTTAAAGAAGTTGAGCATTAAGTTTTTAACTTTGACCTCATCTCATCTCAAAACTCAAAATATCTGCTTCGGAGACGCTGAGTGCAAGGCACACGTTGCGCAAACGCAAACAATCTTCAAACCTACTCTCTCCTTTCACAAAACATCATGATTAAATCCACACTCCAAACCAATAGTGTTCAGCCAAATTTGCCGCAGTCTGAGTTTCTGGTGATTGAAAACCTGAGTAAAGCCTACCCAAACCCGGATGGCAGTAGTTTTGTGGTGCTAGATGACATTAGCCTCACCGTTCGGGATGATGAATTTGTCTGCCTAATTGGGCACTCTGGCTGCGGCAAATCGACCTTGCTGAAAATGGTGGCAGGGCTAGAGAAAGCGACTACCGGACGAGTCACTTTAGAAGGGAAGGAAATCCGCAGGCCGGGAGCCGATCGCATGATGGTGTTTCAACATTACGGCTTGCTACCCTGGCTAACCGTACGTGAAAATATCCGGCTAGCCGTGGATGAAGTGCTAGGACATCTGCCCAAATTAGAAAAAGCGGCGATCGTCAGCGAGCATCTGTCAATGGTGAATCTAACGGCAGCGGCAAATAAGTATCCCGATGAAATTTCAGGCGGGATGAAGCAACGGGTGGGGATTGCTCGTGCTTTGGCAACTCGCCCCAAAATGTTGCTGATGGATGAACCCTTTGGCGCTCTGGATGCCCTCACCCGTGGCAAACTTCAGCGGCAAGTGTTGGATATTTGGGAGAGCCAGCGTCAAGCGGTGTTAATGGTGACTCACGACGTAGATGAGGCAATTTATATGTCCGATCGCATTGTCATGTTGACCAATGGACCCAACGCCAAAATTGGTGAGATTCTAGACGTGCCTTTCGCCCATCCCCGCAATCTGCCCGATCTGCGCGAAGATCCCCGCTACTATGAGCTTCGCAACCACACATTAAACTTTTTAGACCACCACTTCAACAGTGAGGAATAGACGCTAATAAACCGCGATCGCCCTGACCAACACTTGAAACTCACCGGGCTGAAAATTGGGATTCAGCGCCCCATTGTATTCAAACTTGCTCAGCATTAATTGGAGCGATCGAATGCGGGCAGTGTTCAACGCCTTGGCATCGGCAACGGTTTTCGCCCGAAATACTGGACTCATCAAGTTAAACGGAATCCGCACCTCGATCCACTGATTCGGCACGGTATCGAACGAATAGGTGTAGGCAAGGCTATCCCAGGAATCTTCATCCCGCACCAGAAACTTATAGCGTTGCCCGTCACCTTTCAGCCGTAGCTCAATGCCCGAATGCCCGGTCAGGTTGAGCGGCGGGTCAAAATTGCGGGTGCGAACCGAGGCAAACCCACCGGAATTTTCAGTAGAAACATTGCCCGTAAACAAGGCGGCGCTGTCCTGGATTTGAAACGAACTGGCGCTAATACCGCCCATCACTACATCATCTAGTGCGCCCCAAATCTGGTTTAGCGTGGATGACGGCTGACTGAAGTCGAAAATTAGCCCTGCTTGGGGCTGGGGCGGCTGGGACGGGGTCGATCCAAAAAACATCTGCTGGAGCCAACTAACGACAGGAATGGACTCGAAAAAAGTCAGGGTTTGCAGGAATCGCCCCGCATCCCAGGATTTGCGTTCTGATTGAGCCATAAAACACGAGTTCGGGTGAGAGAGTGAACAGGACGATCGCCCTTCCCTGAAAATAACACTTCTCATTTCTAGCGATCGCGATCGCTGCCCGAAAGCGTTTTCAGATCAAGATCAATAATCAGTGTTGTCTCAAGTGTGACCCCAGATAAAATTCTTTTGGTCAATGCGTAACTTTTCAATCAGCTAAACAGGTAGTGCTTTTTCACATCGCTGAGAATGTTCCAGGTGCAAGTCATGCCAGCCGGAAAAGTGACCAGATCACTCTTGCCCATGGCTACAGGCTGCCGACCCCTCGGCGTAACAATGACTTCCCCTTCCAAGAAATAGCAGGTTTCCGAATTGCCGTAATACCAAGGGATTTTAGAAATTTCCTTCGTCCAAATATCCCAATTGAAAACACCCAGCAGTTCCAAACGTTTTTGGCTAGGGTTGTGTTCTACTTTAATGTTCATAGAGGTGATGAGAAGTCGGATTCTAAATTGTAGCGGTGAAGTAGGGTGGCAATGAAGAATGCGGCAGTTGCGCGGGAAGGTTGGGCATTAACAGGCTGCTGCCAACCTTGAACTCGGTGGGGCGATCGCCACAGTTCTAAATGTTCTACCGCTGGCTCCGCATAAAAGCTGGATTCTCCAGCACCCAACAGCGCTGAACTCCAGTGGGTGAAATGGTCATGGCTGAGTCGATGAATTGGAAAATTTCCCCACAGCGGTACGCCCCAACCATCTAACGCGATGAATACTTGAATGGTGCCACCGATCGCCTGCCAACCTTGGGCGGCTGCGATCGCGCCAACTACTCCTGCACTAAAAGCAATGATCGCGATCGGAGACTTCAAATCGGTTCGACTTAGGTGCTTCTGCATCCATTGGAGAATATCTAGCCCTGAATAAGCCAGATAGCGATCGGTGGGAAAGACCAACCACTGGAGCCTATTAAAATCCATAACATGCCCCAAACCTTCTATAAAAGAGGCTGTTAGCTGCGGTTCATGCACTCCCGGACACACAACAACTTGCATTCTCCCTTGGCTCTCCATTGTTTAAGGCAATCTGTGATTTATCCTGATTGCTGCCCATCCCCCCTATAGGGATGTTAGCCTAGGATAATCATGAAATTTTAGCTATTTGCCTCTCTCCGCTAATAGAGCAGCAGAGATGCTTGAGCTAACGCTTTCTTGCCTGACCTATTGAGGAATTTTACGTGGTCGCTACTTCTGATAAACTCCAAACTTTGCCAACCGCAACTGCTCAAAGCCGCGTTGCCGTCTTGCTGATGGGCTACGGCGAAGTGGAAAGCTACGAAGACTTTGCCAATTATAATGAGCAGGCGTTAAACCTGTTAACCGCAAAGTTTGCTCCCGTGCCGACCTGGATTTATCCCCCGTTGGCGAAGTTGCTGGCAATGTTTGATTTGCACGAGTGGGGACATCAGCACGGAAATTTCATTTCGCCGCACAATGCCATTTTCGAGCGGCAGCGGGTGGGTATTGAACAACAGTTGCAGGAGCAGTGGGGCGATCGCGTCAAAGTCTTTAAAGCGTTCAACTTCTGTGCGCCCTTTTTGCCAGAGCAAGTCTTAACCCAGGTTAAGGAAGAGGGCTTCGACAAACTGCTCATTTATCCCCTGTTAGTAGTCGATTCAATTTTCACCAGCGGCATTGCCGTAGAGCAAGTCAATCAGGCATTGGCGAGTTTGACAGATGACGGCGAACACTGGGTCAAAGGCACTCGCTACATTCCTTCGTTTTACAATCAGCCTGCCTACATTGACCTGATGGCGCAATTGGTCGAAGACAAAATTCAAGCAGAACTGGCACAGGCATATTTGCCTTCCCAAATTGGGATCGTGTTGATGAATCACGGTTGTCCTCATAAGGCGAAAGGCTTTACATCGGGGATTGATGAAAGTCAGGCAATGTATGAACTGGTGCGCGATCGCCTGATTTATCGCTATCCGTTGATTTCCGTCGGCTGGCTCAACCACCAAACACCGCTGATTGAATGGACACAGCCAAATGCTGATCTAGCTGCCCGAAACTTGATGGCAGTAGGGGCTAAAGCGCTGGTCTTCATGCCGATTGGATTTGCTACTGAAAACCATGAAACCTTGCTAGATGTTGCCCACATTATTGAGTCGCTGAGCCGCAAGTATCCAGAAGGCAACTTTGTGCAAATGGAATGCGTCAATGATGATCCCAAATTCCTAAACATGATTGCGGATTGGGCGAATCCTCAAATTGAGGCGCTGTTTGAAGAGGAAGCGATCGCGGTCAATCCCAGCCTTGCCCAGGCTCACACTCCTCACGATCACGGACACAGCCACGATCACGATCATGGACACAGCCACGATCATGGACATCATCACTAAGAGCCTATCCGGAAAATGTTAGGAGCTTACGACCGACAATCAAACAAGCGGCAATCTGAACAAATCCTAAGTAAGAGTGAGATAACTTAGCCCAGCGAATCAACACTCCTCGAAAGCGATTAAACCAGGAATGCGCCACTTCGACGACCCAACGGCGGGGCGGATGGCGGTTGGGGTCAGTTGGAGCTGGCAGGGGTGCATCTTTGTCAGGGATATGAGGAATATATCCTCGTGCCTCTGCCGCTTGCCGAC
>QBMH01000055.1:0-4646 GCA_003249025.1 Leptolyngbya sp.
GTGGCAATTCCCACATCTAGGGCTGCTTTGATCTCCGCATCACACCAACTACCGCCTGGTTGATTCCGGTCGGCTTTCAGTAAGATCCGAGCACGGGTGATTTGATAAGCTGCATGTCGTCCAGTCGTGGTAAATTCTTCGAGATATTCACGCTCTTCTAAAGTCAGATCAACAATATATTTTTTGGTCATTCCACTAGGTAACGCGATCTCCTTCTATCTTATCCTCCTCACCCATCATCTAATAATTGGAAAGCCACTAGGGTGTAGCTTGCTTCCCGCAGGATGGGCAATCTTTCAAATATTTTAGGAAAGCCACACATCGTAAACTTAACAGTCAAAACTAAACTCGCGCCAGCGTCACCTGCTCCAATTGGTCTTGATACTTCCCTTGACGAGTTTCATAGCTAACTGCACAGGGCGCACCCTCTAAAAAGAGCAATTGCACTACGCCTTCATTGGCATAAATGCGGCAGTCGGCGCTGGAGGAATTGGAAAACTCTAGGGTCAAGTAACCACGCCAACCCGCCTCAGCCGGAGTCAGATTGGCAATCAGCCCAGTCCGAGCATAGGTGCTTTTGCCAATGCAAATCACCGTCACATTCTCCGGCACTGCTAACCGCTCCAACGCTACGCCCAAACCATAGGAGTGAGCAGGCAAGATAAAAAAGCTACCATTTCCATCCGTATGTAGCTCGGCTGCTTCCAAATTGGCAGGGTTAAAATGCTTCGGATCGACTACCTTGCCAGGAATATGGCGAAAGATGCGAAACTCTGCTGCCGATAACCGCAAGTCATAACCATAGCTGCTTAGCCCATAGGAAATCACGGGCAAGCCGTTGGCATGGCGCACCAGTTGAGGCTCAAAGGGCGCGATCATCCCCTTCGCTGCCATTTCAGTAATCCAAGTATCGTTTTTAATCATAGGAGTTAGGGCTTAGAGAAGTTTTGAGTTTTGAGTTTTGAATTGAACTTTTAACCGTGGTCTGGCACCTGAAACTCGAAACCCGAAACCTAATTTATGGTTGATGACTGCGGCGGAGTTCGGTGATTTGATCGGCAACATCAAGCAGCGATCGCGGCATTTCAGGTCCCGTCAAAATCACATCCACGTTGCGGGGGCGCTTTTTGAGGAAGGCTAACACATCGGCTTCTGAAATTAAGCCAAAGGTGATGGCGAGGCTCAGTTCATCCAGAACAACCAGTTCATATTTTCCCTGACAAACGACGTTTTGAGTATAAAGCCATAATTCCTCCAGGGATTTTTGCTCTTCCTCATCCAACACAGGCGTATCGATGCAGCGGGACAAGTTGCAGCGAATCCAGTCGAGGCTTTGCCCCAGTTGCACAGGATGTTCGTAGCCTTGGGCAATGCCCCCTTTAAGGAACTGTACAACCAGAACAGGGGTTCCTTGTCCGGCAATGCGAAGCGCTTGCGCCATAACGTTGGTGAAAAAGCTGCGATGGGTGCAAGTGAATACCTGCACCAGCCCTTCAATCGAATGGGCAGGATGACGGCTCGCGTCTAGAATCGGTGTCTCAACCTGTGAAACCATGAATTTTGCCTGCGTCATGAATAGAAATATTGAGGCTGTGTGAAAAAAAGACTACTTAAGATAGGCAGAATATAGCGTACTTTCCCTAGTTTTCTACCTAAATAACGCTATATTTTGTGATGCTCCTTTTACTGTCACTGATTTGCTTGCCAGACAAAAACAGACGGACTGCCCTAAACAAGGAACCAGTCTAATTTATTCAATAGAGTGATAAGCTTTTCTGGAAACGTTGGGACTCATTGTTTCCTTGTGTCGGACTGGATGGTCTCGGATTGAATGGTCATAGATCGCAAAGGCTAGATTTTTCACTGTGAAAGGATACTAACTATGAGTGATGTGAGTATGAGTGATGTAAGTTTGCAGTCTATTCAAGCCGAAAGCGCTGAGCCGGATCAGCCAGTGAGTTGTCCAGTCAATTCCTACAATTCTTGGGATCCGCTAGAAGAAGTGATTGTTGGGCGACTAGAAGGAGCAACAATTCCGCCAAATCATCCGGTTGTCACCTACAATATCCCTCGTCAATCTGCCAGATGGCTTAAGCTGGTGGGCGGAATGCCGTTTCCCTTCTGGATGATTAATCAGGCGCAAAAGCAGTTAGACGAGTTCATTCGTCTGCTTGAAGCGGAAGGGATCACCGTGCGCCGACCCGATCAAATCAATCTGTCGGCTCGCTTCAAAACGCCCTATTGGTCGTCTAGTGGATTGTCTCTGATGTGCCCTAGAGATGGCTTTATGGTGGTTGGAAATGAGATTATTGAGACACCGATGCCTTGGCGATCGCGCTTCTTTGAAGCTTACGCCTATCGATCGCTGTTCAAAGAATATTTTGCAAAAGGGGCACGCTGGACTTCGGCACCAAAACCGCAACTGCTGGATAGTTTATATGAGAAGGACTATTCCATTCCCAAGCCGGGAGAACCGATGCGGTATGTGATCAACGACTCTGAACCTGTGTTTGATGCCGCTGATTTTATGCGCTGTGGCAAGGATATTTTCGTCCAGAAGAGCAATGTCACGAATGCGTCGGGCATTACCTGGGTGCGACGGCATTTGGGGGAGCAATACCAAGTCCATGAAATTCAGACCCAATGCCGGACACCCATGCACATTGACAGCACATTTATGCCCCTTGCTCCCGGCAAGCTGTTGATTAATCCCGATTATATTGATCCCAATCAACTTCCGGCGATGTTTAAATCCTGGGATATTATTCTGGCTCCACAACCGCAACCGAATCCTAGTAACCTGTCCAAATATACATCGCAAACCAGCAGTTGGATTAGCCTGAATGTGCTGATGCTCGATGAAAAGCGAGTGGTGGTGGAACGGCAGCAAACGTCAATGATTCAAACTTTAAAAGATCACGGGTTTGAACCCATTCCTTGTCCATTTTATCACTACCAAACGTTTGGGGGGGCTTTTCACTGTGCCACGCTGGATGTGCGCCGCAGAGGAACATTGCAGTCCTATTTCTAGCATGGTTGAGCGAGACTTTCCGTGAGTAATTTAGTTAAGCATTGCTGAACCTAAATATAAAGCGCCTTTTGCCCTAAAACCCGAAACCTGAAACCCGAAAACTGCTTTCTAGCCTCTGCTCAAACAAATTCAGGTACAGGTAGTACGATGAAGCCTTAGACTTTGCTCAACTTTGGCTACTTAACTCATGACTTCTCCGCCCATTCAATGGTATCCCGGTCACATTGCCAAAGCAGAAAAATCCCTGCAAGAGCAGCTTAAGCGGGTGGATGTGGTGCTGGAAGTGAGGGATGCTCGAATTCCGCTATCTACTGAGCATCCGCAGGTGAAGCAGTGGATTGGCACCAAAGAGCGGGTCTTGGTGTTAAATCGGATGGATATGATTCCGGCAGCAGCGCGGCAGCAGTGGACAGAATGGTTTCGGGAACGGGGAGAGGAACCGCTGTATACCGATGCCCAACATGGTAAAGGGATTGAGGCGATTACGAGAGCGGCACAAACAGCCGGAGAAAAGATGAATCAGCGCAGGCGCGATCGCGATATGTTGCCGCGTCCGGTGCGGGCGGTGGTGATGGGCTTCCCGAATGTGGGCAAATCCGCATTAATCAATCGATTGCTCAATCGGCGCGTGGTTGCGAGTTCTCGCCGTGCCGGAGTAACCCGACAACTGCGCTGGGTTCGCATTTCCGACCAGATTGAGCTACTCGATGCGCCAGGAGTATTGCCCTCTAAACTCACGAATCAACTCGCTGCCATCAAACTGGCGATTTGTGATGATATTGGCGAAGCGTCTTACGACAATCAGCGGGTCGCTGCGATTTTGATCGACTTACTCCGACCTATTCAAGCCGAAATAGCCCTCCAGACTCGCTATAATTTGTCTCTAGAAGATTTAACGGGCGAAGATTACCTACACGCCTTGGCAAAATTTCGCTATCAAGGCAACGTGGAACGAACCGCGCGGCAGTTGCTGAATGATTTTCGAGTCGGTCAGCTAGGCGCGATCGCCCTAGAAGTTCCACCCACCGACAATGACGAATTACGAAGTGCGAAAGACGAATTACGAAGTGCGAAAGACGAAGAGTTTTAGGTTCATCACTCGACATTCTCCATTCGTCACTCGACATTTTCCTACGATTGTTTGGGTGGGCGTGGAAAAGCGGTCTTCATGGGGAAGAGAATTTGGTTGAGCAGGCGGATTTGGTCAGCGGTGCCCATGCAGATCAGGTGATCCCCTTGCATGAGGATGGTGTCGGCGTTGGGTCCTACGATGGGGGTTCCATCTAGGCGGCGGATGGCAAGAACTAACGCTCCAGATTGCGATCGCAGCTTTGCTTCTCTTAAGGTTTGACCTACATAGGGATTGTTGGGTGTCGTTAGCTCAAACTCTTCCATGTAAAAGGTGCGATCGCCGCTGGACAGAATACCATCCACGAAATCCATCACTTGAGGACGCAGTGCCGCCGCTGCCATCCGTTTACCGCCTGTGATGTAGGGTGATACGACCGAATCGGCACCCGCACGTTGCAGTTTGACCAAGGCTTCCTCAGTGCTGGCACGGGCGATCGCTCGAACCGTGGGGTTCAGCGTTTTCGCAGATAGAACGGTGTAGAGA
>QBMH01000055.1:4656-23079 GCA_003249025.1 Leptolyngbya sp.
GTGTAGAGATTTTCTGCATCCGACGGCAGCGCTGCAATCAAACACGTTGCCTGTTCAATTTGCAATCGTATTAAGGTTTCATCTAGAGTGGCATCACCCTGAATCGCCGTGTAGCCTAACTGCTCTGCCATCACCACGGGATCATGCCCAAAATCAGCAATCACAAAGTTGATGCCCTCCGCTTGAAACTCTGCGGCAATCTGCTGTCCCATGCGCCCAAAGCCGCAAATAATATAGTGATCAGATAGTTTTTCCATTTGTTTTTGCAGTCGTCGCAGTCGCAATCCTTCTTGAAAATAACCCTGGATCAAAGCATCGGTAAACCGATTGACGATATAACCGATACTGATTACGCCTAGCAAAATCAAAATAATGGTGAAGATGCGACCGCGATCGCCCAAGGGATTCACCTCTAGAAATCCCACCGTTGCCAGCGTAATCACCGTCATATAAGCCGCATCTAGCCAGCGCCACCCTTCTACCAAGTGATACCAACTACTGCCCAACAAAAACACGCCCACCAGCGACAGTGCGCCGCCAATCAACTGTTGCTGAATGCGGCGAAACTGCTGTTCAACGCGAATTTGAGGATTGGAAAGTTTTCCCGTACTCACAAGCTAAACAATAAAGTTCTTACCCGTGATTATTGCGTACCTTGATCGTGAGCTAGTTGGGATTTAAAAAATTATTAGTCTCCAGGCTTGAGATAATCTAGCAAGCGATCGCCCGAATCAGCCCGTACCAGACCAACAGCAATATCGGGCAGTTGGGTAAGGCTGAGAAAAACCAGGTAGCGCGGCTCCCAACGGGGTTGAAATTTTTCCTTGAATTGGTGCAGTCCTTTGAAGTTATAGAACTGGTTGAGGTGTTCAAAAAAGTAGTTCAAGCCTTTTTCTACCCGCCGAGCATCAGGGCTAGCTCCCACCCCTGCCAAGGGCGAGAGACTGAGGTTAAAGCCTTCATAGCCAATCTTTTGGAAGTGCTGCATCATAGAGGCAAACAGAAACTCCATGGTGCCTTTTTCCACTTCAGCCCGGTGGCGCATCAAGTCAATAGTAACTTCTTTGCGGTTGTAGCCAGAAAGCAAGCTAGAAAAGGCGATCGCGATATTTTGATCGTTGTATACGACAGCAATATGGCAGCCTTGCAAATACTCTGCGTGAAACCACCCAATGGAAAATCGTTTCTCCGAGCCGTTTTTACTACTTAACCACTCGTCACTCACCGATTTAAGTTGAGCAATCAAGTCATCGCTAATCGGTGGCTTAAACACCTCAACGCGATGTCCAGTCTTGGTCAAACGGTTAATGGCAGTCCGCAGGTTTTGATTTGCCTTGCCCTTTAAGTTAAAAGTAGTCAGGTCAATGATGGCATCCTCCCCAATTTGGACATGGCTGAAGCCTAAGGACTGATACAAGGGCAATTGATCGGGAACGGCTTCATAAAAGGTAGGAAACCAGTCGTTGCGATCGCAAAACAATTGAAAGCCCCGAATCGCTTCCAGTCGATCAACTTCGGGTCCAATTGGGTCACCCAAGGCGATCGCCGCCCGTCCCTTTGCCACATACGCCACCACACTTTTACCCGACGGGCTGAAATAGTAGGATTTATCATTCAGTAAGGAAAGCCGCGCTAATGAAGACTGCCCGTATAAATTAATAATTTCCCGTGCTTGTTGACGTTCTGCCGGAGTTGCCGCAGCGCCCCGCAACAGCACCGGACGCAGCAGCATCAAAAATGCAAAGCTCAGCGTTACACCACCCACGATGTAAATGGAATTGGCAAAGAAATTGGCAAATCGTCCGACTGGCTCCAGTCCCGCATTATCTTCTGCAATAAACATCGCCAACGTTTGCAAAATGGATTGGATCAATCCAAAATTCATCGGTTGACCATCCACTTTAAATCGTCCGTCTAGAATGTAAAATCCTGCGGTGCCATAGGCTAATGTAAACAACACTGCCACGATCAGCACTCGAATACCTTGGGCAATGGAAGGGCGATCGGACTGCGCCGTAAACACCGGACGCATAATGATCAACTGGATCAACAATACGCCTGCCAGCAGCGCTTCTTCATAGTCGAAGCCCTTAATCAAATGACCCAGGATAGAAGTTGCCAGCAGTCCAACAGTCACTAGCCACGCCACCCGTTTTCGCCGGAGTAAGTTTGCAGCTAGGACAACGAGCAAAAAGCCCGCGATCGCCGTAAAAATTCGTCCACTCGCCCGCACCCCAAAGGGAAAAAATAGCTCTAGCCAATCTCGTCGTTCTGGCGCACTCGGCGTAACCGCTGATAGCAAGTTGATGATGCCAACGATACCGGTCAACAGTGCGGCTGTCCATAACCCTATTCGGATTCTGTGATTTAGAATTCTGGGAATTAGATCTTTGAGTAAAAATTTTGGAAAATTTGGCATCTTTTGAGGGTTCATTAGGTTCCCCATCGTTAGAGTAGAAACGCCTTGGGTAGGAATTACTTCACAAATAACGGAGTTTCAGGTAATTTTGTAGGTAGTTTTACTGGAGCCGTTTTTAATGCGCCCTTAAACTGCTTTCCCACAAAGCTAAGGGAATCTGCTAAGTGAGTTCGCCAATAGTTCCAGCCTACGTTTTTGCCATAAATGCCATGGCCACCGGGATATACCCGAAAGTCATTGGTAACGCCCAATTGATTTAGCGTTTGATGAAACGATCGCGTTGCTGCGAGATATCTGGCATCTGCACTTCCCGCATCCAAATACGCTCGAATCTGCTGGCGCTGAGCCGGAGGGATTTGTTGAACAAACTGTTGGGGACTGTTGGCAGCACCACTTTTATCAAAAAAATATCCTGTATGGCTAAACAAAATATGAAACCGATTTAAATTGCGAAGTCCGATATTAAAGGCACCCCAACCCCCAGAGGAATTGCCCCCGATCGCCCAAAATTGGGGAGAAGGCAAGGTGCGATAGCGAGATTTCACTACCTCTGGCAGTTCCTTTCCAATTAATGTTCCCACGTTGCCGTTTTCCCCATCAAAATAATCAGGGTCCCAAAAGGGATTGCTGCCCCGATTGTCGCTACCATCCGGCGTAATCACAATCGATGGTGGCAATCGTTTTTTCTGGTATAAATCATGTAGCACAGAGGTTAGCGCCGCTTTATCTTGAAAATCACGCGCATTGCCGTGTCCTCCATGCAGGAGAAAAATAACCGGGTAGCGTTTAGAGGGATGTTGATCATAACCGGGCGGCAACACTATGCCATAGCTGCGATCGCTGCCCATAGCAGTACTGGAAAACGTTTTGACTGTAAACGATAGCCCAGTGTTTTTTTCGGCAGGCGCTAAATCGAATTGGGGAACGCCAGCAATAAAAACATACCAATAGCCACTGGCTGCTAAAGCGGTAAGAATGGCAGCGCTGATCACCAACGTTTTTTTAACAATTCCCTTCATGGTGAAAATCTACGGCGGCTGTTAGGATGGTCGTTCGCAGAATAGTATAAATTTGTTGGATTCTTATGGAAATCAAGTGACTTTAGCCTAACAAATCTTTAATAAGCCTGACGCTACTAGATCTCCAATTCCATCTGCCCTACTTCCGCGATCGCGCATTTACACAGAACACTTTGCCATGACATACTCTCCCGATCTTGTTGATTCCATGCCATTAGAAGAACCACGCTGGCAGCAAGGCGAACTGGTTGAGGTGGTCATTTCCGATCTGAGCGACAGTGGCGATGGTGTGGGGCGAGTCAACCAACGGGTAGTGTTTGTGCCCGATACGGTGACTGGCGATCGCGCGATCGTGAGACTGGTGCGGGTCAAGCCCCAATATGCTAACGGCAAACTGCATGAATTGCTAGAACCCTCACCCCATCGCATCCGTCCGGGCTGCATTGTGGCGGATAAATGCGGCGGCTGTCTCTGGCAGCATGTTGACTATGACTATCAAACAGAGGCAAAGCGCAATCAGATATTGCAAGCATTAGAGCGCATTGGCGGATTCAGCCAGCCTCGAATTGATCCGATGATTCAAGTGGCAGGTGCGCTGGGCTATCGCAACAAGGCAACCTATCCGATGCGGCGATCGCCCACAGGTCAGGTACAAGCTGGCTACTACCAAAAAGGCAGCCATTTGCTGATTAACCTCAACCAGTGCCCCATTCAAGATCAGCGGCTTAATCCCTTGCTTGCTGAAGTAAAACAAGATATTCAAACACGCGGTTGGAGCATTTATGACGAAGCAAAACATCAAGGCAAGGTGCGCCATTTGAGCTTCCGCATAGGTCGTCACACCGGAGAAATGTTGCTAACGCTCGTGGTGAAAGAGGGCAAACTGGAAGGGATGAAAGAGCAAGCCGCAGAGTGGATGGAGCGTTATCCTGGACTGGTGGGCGTGGGGCTAAACATTAATCCCAATCGCAGCAACGTGATTTTTGGCAAGGAATCCTACCCGATCGCTGGACAGCCCTATATCCACGAAATCTTTGCTGGCATGACCTTTCAAATTTTGCCTGATACCTTTTTTCAGGTAAACACCGAGAATGCCGAAGTACTGATGCAGTCCATTTTGACAGAACTCAACCTGCAAGGAACCGAGGTTGTGCTAGATGCTTACTGCGGCGTGGGCACGCTCACCTTACCGTTGGCGAAACAGGCAAAACAGGCGATCGGTCTGGAAGTGCAGCCCGAAGCGATTGAACAAGCGGCAATGAATGCTGCCTTGAATGAACTCCACAATGTCACCTTTCAGTTAGGCACGGTGGAAAAGCTGCTGCCTACTTTGAAAGTACAGCCTGATGTAGTGATTCTTGATCCGCCGCGCAAAGGCTGCGATCGCTCTGTAATTGAAGCCCTATTGCAAATTCAGCCCGATCGCATCGTCTACGTGAGTTGCAATCCTGCCACCCTTGCCCGCGACCTGAAGTTGCTGTGCGAAGTTGGAGCCTACACTCTGACTCGTGTGCAACCTGCCGATTTCTTTCCTCAAACTGCCCATGTGGAATGTGCAGCCTTTCTCACTCGAACAGCTTAAACAACATGATCAGGTGCTAGGTGACAGGTGTTGGTTGAGTCCCCTAGTTCAATTTGAATCGTAGCGTGGGCAATGCCAAACTGCTCATGCAATTCTTGACAAACCTGTGCCAAAAAGCGATCGCCGGGATGCCCCTCCGGAATCACCAAATGAGCCGTGAGGGCTGTTTCAGTGGTACTCATTCCCCAAATATGTAAATCGTGAACTTGGCTTACACCAGCCTGTTCAGCCAGGTAAACGCGCACAATTCGCTCATCCACGCCCATAGGCACCGCATCCATTGCCAGGTTGAGTGAATCTTTCAGCAGTTGCCAGGTGCCAACAATGATGACGGCATTGATCACCAAGCTAAAGGCAGGATCTACCCATAGCCATTGGGTAAACAAGAGGGTGACCCCAGCCAAAACTACCCCAAACGAAACGATCGCATCCGATGCCATGTGCAGGAAAGCAGCCCGAATGTTGAGATCGGTTTTGCGACCCGACATAAACATGAGCGCGGTGATCGTGTTGATCACAATGCCGATCGCTGCCACCACAATCACGGTGCCCCCCGCCACTGGCGCAGGATCTCGCAAACGCTGCAACGCCTCCCAGGAAAGCCCGCCCACAACTAATAACAGGAACATTGCATTAAACAGTGCCGCCAAAATAGACGATCGCCGCCAGCCGTAGGTGTAGCGACTAGAAGGCTGACGACGAGACAAGATACTGGCAACCCAAGCCACTACCAGACCCAGCACATCGCTGAGGTTGTGCCCTGCATCAGCCAACAGCGCGACAGAATGCGCTGCCCAACCATAGCCCGCCTCAATCATGACAAAGCCCAAGTTGAGAATTAGCCCAATCGCAAACGCTCGACTGAAGTTTGTTGGGGCATGGTGATGCCCATGACTGTGATCATGATGCTCGTGAGCAGACTGGGCAGTTTGATCACGGTTCGTGGAATGGTGGTGCTGGTTTGCCATAGTGAATGATTCCGGACTTTGCACAGATTAATAGTTGCATTCTAATACACATCTGAATATATGAATTCATGTTCATATATGCGTCGATTCAAGCTAAGAAATTCAAGCTAAGAATCAAGAGGCGATCAACCTCTTCAATAGAAAACATCAGTTCTACTCCAGCTAAATAGATCGTGCTTCTGGCTTTGCCTACAAGAATTTCGTCGCACATTGTATAACTTCGGATGCCAATCGACTTGCTTCGACCCTGATATAATCACCGCAAGTATGGTGATTTTGGGAGATTGACATGGCGTGGAAAGTTGTTTCAGGTGGCGTGACCGCACCGAAAGGCTATCGGGCAGCAGGGATTACCGCAGGATTGAAATCGTCTGGATTATCGGATTTGGCGCTGATTGTCTCGGATGTGGAAGTGATCACCAGACGTTGGAATGAGCAAGGGGAAGCCCATTCCAACAACCAATTATTTTCCTAATTCCGCCTGATTTTCTTTTATGAAGAATGCCCAGCAACTATCTTGGGTGCCTTTAACGTCTTAACATCAAATAGTTGAGCCATTGAGTTTGAGGAAGACTGCTCGGCTAGTCCAGGTCGTTGGTCGCGCAGTCGTGCCGTTAGCTCAATTGTTTTGGCATCATAAATCTGAGTCAAGATTTTGGGATAAAAGCCAATGCCAATGATGGGCACCAGCAAGCAAGCGATGATGAAGACTTCGCGAGGCTCTGCATCCACCAGTTCTTCATGAGCCGTTAGTTCTTTATTTTCAGGACCAAAGAAAATTTCCCGTAGGTTAGAGAGCAGATAAATCGGCGTGAGAATCAAACCCACCGCTGCCAGAAAAACCACAATCACTCGGAACGGCACACTGTAGGCATCACTAGTGGCAAAGCCGACAAACACCATCAGTTCTGCGACAAAGCCACTCATTCCTGGCAATGCCAGCGATGCCATAGAGCAAACTGTAAACATGGCAAAAATCTTCTTCATTTTTTGCCCGACCCCGCCCATTTCATCCAGCATTAGGGTATGGGTGCGATCGTAGGTGGCACCTACCAAAAAGAAGAGACTGGCTCCGATCAGACCATGAGACACCATTTGCAGCATTGCTCCACTCAAACCCAAATCGGTGAAGGATGAGATTCCAATAATCACAAAGCCCATGTGGGAAATAGATGAGTAGGCAATTTTTCGTTTCAGATTGCGCTGAGCAAAGGACGTAAGGGCAGCATAAATAATATTTACCGTGCCTAAGACGACCAACACGGGCGCAAACACCGCATGGGCACCGGGCAGCATTTCGACATTCATCCGAATCAGTGCATAGCCGCCCATTTTCAGCAAAATGCCAGCTAGCAGCATGTGAACGGGCGCAGTGGCTTCACCGTGGGCATCGGGGAGCCAAGTGTGTAGGGGAATAATTGGCAGTTTAACGGCATAGGCAATTAAAAAGGCGGCATACATCCATAGTTGGAAGTTGAGCGCCATATCTTTTGCTGCCAGCGATCGCATATCAAAGGTGACCGTATCGCCATAAAACGCCATTGCTAGCCCTGCCACCAAAATAAATAGCGAACTGCCAGCCGTATAAAGAATAAATTTCGTCGCCGCATATTGGCGCTTTTTCCCACCCCAAATCGAGAGCAGCAAGTAAATTGGAATCAACTCCAATTCCCAGCTGAGGAAGAAAAGCAGGATGTCTTGCACTGCAAACACGGCAATTTGACCGCCATACATGACCAGCAGCAGGAAGAAAAACAGGCGCGGCTTTAAGGTGACTGGCCAGGAGGCTAGGATTGCCAGAGTGGTAATAAACCCAGTTAAAATAACCAGCGGCATGGATATGCCATCGACCCCAACTGACCAGCGCAGGTCAATTTGAGAAATCCAGGAATAGCTCTCGACCAGTTGCAGTTCTGAACTGGAAAAGTCATAGAAACTGCCAAACATGTAGACGATGACCGCAAAGTCGATCAATCCCACAATTAAGGCATACCAGCGAATGGTTTTGCCGTCTTTATCGGGAATCAAGGGGATCAGAAGGGAGGCGGCGATCGGAAAGAGAATGATGAAGGTCAGCCAGGGGAAATTCTCAGTCAGCATTGTGATGATAGCCGTTCATTTTTTGTTAGGGAATCAACTAGAGAATCAAGATTCTGAAATCTGAAAGATAAAGTGCAGCAGGCGAAACAGTTGGGTCTAAATTTTCAATTTTAGCGATCGCATTTTAGCGCTCTTAACCATCCCCTGTTTCGCCCTCTAGATTGATTTACAGAATTAGAGTCGTCAAATTACGAAGTTACTCCAGAGAAAATGACCAGCCCCAGCACTGCTGCAAACACAATCAATGCATAAAACTGGGCACGACCATTTTCCAGATATTTTAGAGTTTCGCCTGTCAGCAGGGTCACCAAACCCGTCAAATTGACCACACCATCCACAACTTTAGAGTCCACTTCTAGCACCTGACGGGCTAAGCGGCGGCTACCCAACACAAACACGTTGTAGTAAATGTCATCGACATACCACTTGTTTTTGGAGAGATTGTAAAGGACTGGGATTTTTTCGGCGATCGCAGAGGGATTAATTTTGTGAGAAAAATACATCAGCGATGCCAGCGTTAGCCCAATCAAACCAATCCCTACAGAACTGCCGCCCATGACCAAAAATTCAGTCAATTCTTCTTTGGGTAACGCATGGAATCCAGGTTCCAACGCTTCTACCACTTCTCCGGGCGCATGAATAAACGCCTCAAAGTAGTTATTGAATGGAGTTCCTACCAAACCAATAAGGGCAGAAGGAATCGCCAGAATCACCAGCGGCAGAGCCATTGTCCAAGGAGATTCATGGGGCATGCTGCCATGCCCGTGAGCATCGTGGCTGTGAGTATCATGAGCATTAGGCTCAACTGCCATAGTCAATTCTTTAGGGTCCATCGCGCCGGGACCAAAGTTCAGCCCTCCCGCTTGCAATTGTTCTGCATCAATCTGAGTCAACACCGCTTTGTCTTTGCCACGAAATTCGCCCTCAAAGGTGAGGAAGTACATGCGGAACATGTAGAAGGCGGTAATCCCGGCGGTCAGCCAGCCTACGAGCCAAAGAGCCGGATTGGCAGTAAAGGTTAACCCTAAAATTTCATCCTTTGACCAGAAACCCGCGAAAGGCGGAATGCCAGAGATCGCCAAAACACCGACAAAAAAGGTGCTGGCGGTAATTGGCATATATTTTCGTAAGCCACCCATCAAGCGCATATCTTGAGCATAGGCAGCATTATGACCTACCACCGATTCCATGCCGTGGATGACCGAACCCGATCCCAAAAACATCATGGCTTTGAAGTAGGCATGGGTCATCAGGTGAAACAATCCGGCGCTGTAGCCGCCCACGCCCATCGCCATGACCATGTAGCCCAACTGGGACATGGTGGAGTATGCCAACCCCTTCTTGATGTCCATTTGGGTGATGGCGATCGTGGCTCCTAAGAAAGCTGTGACTCCACCCGTCCAGGCAATCACCGTCATGGCGGTGGGAATATTTTCAAATACAGGGAACATCCGAGCGATTAAGAACACCCCTGCTGCTACCATGGTGGCGGCATGAATTAGGGCAGAGATGGGAGTTGGACCTTCCATCGCGTCGGGCAACCACACATGTAAAGGAAACTGTGCCGATTTTGCCACAGGACCCAAAAATACTAGAATGGCAAGCAATGCAGCGACTCCACCGCTAATGGCACCCGATTGCACCAAGTCTGGCAGGCGATCGCCAATTACTTCAAAATCAAAGCTGCGGGTCGCCCAATACAGACCGAGAATCCCCAGTAGCAGCCCAAAGTCACCCACGCGGTTTACCACAAACGCCTTTTGACACGCATCCGCCGCCGCTTTGCGATCGTACCAAAAGCCAATAAGCAAGTAGGAACACATCCCTACCAACTCCCAAAATATATAAATCTGCACCAAGTTCGGACTGATCACCAAACCCAGCATAGACGAGCTAAATAAACTCAAATAAGCATAGAACCGCACATAGCCTGGATCATGAGCCATGTAGCCGTCGGTGTAAACCATCACCAAAAAAGCAACTGTGGTGACAATCACCAACATCAGCGCCGTCAGGTGATCAATGGTGTAACCCATATTGAGATGAAAATCACCCGCCGCTGCCCATTCAATCATCTGGGTGTAAGGAGCATGTCCATTCAACTGGCTCCACAGCAGCCCGAAGGAGAGCGTCATTGCGGCTCCAATCATGAACACCACAAAACCAGCCGAAACCTGACGCAGTCTACTCGTTAACGTGCTAAAAGAAATAAGACCTAAACCGATAATCGTAGCGGCTGCCAATGGCAACACGGGAATCAGCCAAGCGTATTGATATATCGTTTCCATTCCTTATGTCCATGTAGAGTTCTTCACCAGTTTGGAAAAACCGTTTACATTGTGACACAAGCTCACGAATAAACTGTCAAGAGTAAACACAAGATTTCAGCATCCGCAGGATGATACCGATTTAAATTTTGTTTGTGCAGGGTTTCCACAGAAAATATTTTGAGTTGCAAAGTAAAAAATTATGGTCACCTTCAGAAAATCATTTGGCGCGTTTCAATTGCAAACTGCTATGGCTTTTTCAAAAAATGTCCAGACTACTGTTACTCATTAAGCTGTGTAAATGAGGCTTGATCACTTGTGTTAATAATTTAGGTTTGATACATTCAGTCCAATCCTTTCAGGCAGTTGAGTCATGAAGATTCTTCACGGCACCTGGATTCCCGCAGCAGAAACAGACTTCATTCAGACTGGCGCATTTTATGTGTGGGTGGAAACCACGGAGATAGCGCGTAAATCTAGCAAAACTGCCTCCACGCATCCTCGGCAGCTTGCTAAGGCTAGTCTGGCAGAGTTTTTGACGACTGAGTTGGGGATTAAACCCGCTGCGACTACGACGCGACAACCGTCGGATCTGGAGATTTCGCCCCAATATTTCCTCTTGCCTACCGTTGCTGATCAACCGTTGCCGTCGCTAGAACTGGCGCGTTATTTAGAAACAGAGTTGCCAGAAACCTTTGATTGGCAATATTGGCAAGTGGATTGTTACAAAACGACGACACTGGTGAAAATTGGGTCGTTTCACCACGCATCCGTTAACAATGTAATTAAGCTGCTAAATGAATTGCACTTTCTGACGCTGCATCAATTGGCAGATGTGCAGTTGGGAGCCGATTTGCTGTTTTGGTATCACTATACGCAGGCGTTTAAGCAGGTGATTTTGCGCGATCGCTATATTCCAGCACTCAAATATCGATCGCTTGCCACAAAAAAAACGTCCCGCACTGTCAAATCTGCGGCTAAATCCACTGCTAAATCTGCAACCCGCGCCAAGAAGTCAACTGCCAGCACTTCAACCCAAACAGCCGATTTTGAACTTTATGCTGGCTGGGAGATTTTATCGGAGCAGTATGAAGCCGAGATTGAGCAGTATGCAGAACTGATGCCACTGGTCTGTGCCGCTGGGTTTGCTGTCCCGCCTGAGACACCAACTTTGCATGATAAAGCGACCCTGCTCCGCCACTTCTCAGAGTGCTTATTGACGGAATTGGTGACTCAGTCTCCTTCAACATTGGCGTTTGACAAGAAAGTCGTGGATTCCCTGTTGGAACTCTGTCTATCGCCCCAATACACCACAACGCCGAACCGTGCAACAGCCCCATTGGAGTGGTATCAGCAGTGGAAAACCTGGCGAGATCGCATTCACCGCAGCCAAGCCGAAATGCCCTTCCATCTGTGCTTTCAGCTAAAATCGCCCGATAAGCCAGAGGAACCCTGGATTTTAGAGTTTCAAGTTGCTGCCAAACATGATCCGTCGCTGCGAATTGCCTTGCTGGACTACTGGCGAATGAGATCGCCCCAACAAAAGCAGTTTCACAAAGATTTTGGCAAAGATTTTGAGCAAGTGCTGTTAATGAACCTAGGCTACGCCGCCCGGATCTATTCTGCTTTGTGGGCAGGACTAGACACCGATCAGCCGATCTCGATCTCGCTGACCGCCGATGATGCCGCCACCTTCCTCAAAGAAACCGCTTGGGTATTAGAAGAAGCGGGCTATAAGGTGATTGTGCCTGCCTGGTGGACTCCCAAAGGGTGGCAGCGCGCTAAAATTCGCCTCAAAGCGAGTGGACGCAAAATCGGCGGTAACGACAAAAGCAAAAGTTATTTTTCCTTTGACACCTTGGTGGATTATCAATATGAACTATCCATCGGCGGGGAAGCGGTGAGTGAGCGGGAATGGCAGCAGTTAGTCAACGCAAAATCCTCGCTGGTGCAGTTTCGGGGGCAATGGATGGAATTAGATCCAGAGAAAATGCAGCAAATGCTGGAGTTCTGGAAAAAACATAAGCAAGAACACCCTGAAATGGGCTTGCTGGATTTCATGAAGCTGACGGCAACGGGGGAAGACGGTTTTGAGTTTGAGGTGGATCATGACCAAACGCTGGCAGAAATGCTGTCGCGACTGAACGATAAAAGCGCTTTGGAAGTGTTGCCGGAGCCACAACCATTTAATGGAACTTTGCGGGAATATCAAAAACGGGGTGTTTCTTGGCTGCACTATCTCGAAAGTTTGGGGCTAAATGGGTGTTTGGCGGATGACATGGGCATGGGCAAATCGGCGCAGGTGATTGCGCGGTTGGTGCAGGAGCGCCAAGACGGTGAGAAACTGCCAACCCTGTTGATTGCGCCTACGTCTGTAGTCGGCAATTGGCAGAAAGAGATTGAAAAGTTTGCGCCGCAGTTACGATCGCAGATTCACCACGGTAGCGATCGCGAACAGGATGGAAAAGCTTTCAACGCGATCGTCCAGAATTGCGATGTGTTAATCACTTCATTCACCTTAGTACGAAAAGATGAAAAACTGCTGGGGGATATTCATTGGCACCGCATCGTGATTGATGAAGCCCAGAATATTAAAAATCCGAAAGCGGCTCAAACAAAAGCGATTTTGAAACTTTCAGCCGCTCATCGACTCGCCCTCACTGGAACTCCCGTTGAAAATCGCTTGCTCGATCTTTGGTCGATCTTTAATTTTCTCAATCCAGGCTACTTAGGCAAAGAAGCTTACTTTCGCAAGTCATTTGAAATTCCGATTCAGAAAAATAATCAAGTGACTCGCTCGGCAGTCTTGAAAAAACTGGTTGAGCCATTCATTTTACGGCGGGGCAAAAACGAACCCGCCATTATTCAAGACTTACCTGACAAAGTAGAACAAAAGCTGTTTTGCAACCTAACAAAAGAGCAAGCCTCCCTCTATGAAGCAACGGTTAAAGATATTGAGAAAAAACTGAATGAATCAGAGGGAATCCAGCGGAAAGGATTGATTCTAGCAACGCTGCTGAAGTTAAAACAAATTTGCAATCATCCACGGCAGTTTTTGCAAGATAACAGCGAGTTTACACCAGAGCGATCGCACAAGCTAGAACGTCTGACTGAGATGGTTGCCGAAGCCATGGAAGCCGGGGAAAGTATGCTGATCTTCACTCAATTTACTGACATTGGGGAAGCGCTGGAAAAATATTTGCGCCATCTTCACTACAAAACCTACTACCTGCACGGCGGCACCAATCGGGTTAAACGAGAGACCATGATTGCCGACTTTCAAGATCCTGAAACAGAACCTTCCGTTTTTATTCTGTCCTTAAAAGCGGGTGGCGTGGGCATCACTTTGACGAAAGCCAATCATGTGTTTCATTTTGATCGCTGGTGGAACCCGGCAGTGGAAAATCAGGCAACCGATCGCGCCTTTCGGATTGGGCAAAAGAAAAATGTGTTTGTCCATAAATTTGTTGCCATTGGCACTTTAGAAGAACGAATTGATCAAATGATTGAAGATAAGAAAAAATTGGCTGGCGCGATCGTCGGATCGGATGAATCTTGGCTCACGGAACTCGACAATGAATCGTTTAAAAAACTGATTGCACTTAACAAAAAAGCCGTAATGGAGTAAACCAACCATGTCTACTTTTAGCCGTACTTGGTGGGGGCAAAAATTTATCGCTGCCCTGGAATCATTTACCGATTCAGGTCGCCTTAGTCGGGGTCGTTCCTATGCCCGTGGCAACAAGGTTAAAAGCTTTGAGATTCAGGACGGCATTGTCAAGGCTCAAGTGCGAGGCAGTGTCAATCCTTATTACGGAGTTTATAAGGAACCGCTCTACAAAACGGTGGTAGAGATTCAGCCAATTAGTGCCGCAAAGTGGGCAGCCGCGATCGCCCTGATTGCCTCAAAAGCCAGCTATATCTCTAAACTGCTGCTGAACGAAATGCCTGACACGATTGAGGATGCCTTTCTCACCTTGGGACTGAATTTGCTGCCACGCAAGCGATCGGAGTTCAAAACAAGCTGTTCCTGTCCCGATTATGGCGATCCCTGTAAACATGTGGCAGGGGTTTGTTATTTGCTTGCCGCCGAATTTGATCGCGACCCGTTTCTGGTGTTTGAACTGCGCGGACTTTCCAAAGCCGCACTGCAAGCCGAACTTGCCAAATCGCCCCTCGGCATCGCGCTATCGGCTGAACTCTCCACGCAAGCGACCGATCCTGCTCCGGTTGAGTCGTACTACACACAGCCTCAAGCGATCGCCCTACCCTCTCAAACCAGCCTAAAGGAATTTTGGCAAAGTCCCAAACGATTTACCGCACCGGAACCCTCTACACAAGTTACAGTGCCAGCGATTTTGGTTAAAAAACAGGGCGATGCCCCTGCCTTCTGGCACAAAGATACATCCTTCATTGCCACGATGGAAGAACTGTATGAGCGGGTGAAAACTAAAAATCAGAATGTGATTGATTAAAGATGTGCAGCGATCGCTCAGAGAACAGGAGCGCGCAATCTCATTCTAGTTTTACTGGATGGGCTAGCTCACTAAAGGATTGCTTGACAGTGATTTAGAAACAAACTTATTTAATTCTGTCCATAGAACTTCCCGCTTATAAATTCCTTCCATGCGGTGATGGAGTTTTCCATCTTCAAAAAAGAGCAGGGTTGGCAAAGTTGTGATGCGATACTGACTCGCTAGCTTTAAATTCTCGTCTGCGTTGATCCGCACGAGTTTGAGTGAACTGTCACTCTCGGCTTGAAACCGAGATAGAAAGGATTCAATCACTCGGCAAGGACCACACCAAGGGGCACTAAAATGTACTAAAACAGGAGAGGAGGCAGCTAGAACTTCTTGCTCGAAGGATTGTTTACCCATGGTTTTACTATTGGTTGATGAATGAAATATTGTTTCTTAAAAATGCTTGGGATCATCCTACCAGTCTATGCTTCCCGTTGCACTAATCATTATGGAGTGTGCCCACCACAAAAGTAGAATAAACACTGCCACTCCTAAATAAGAAAGTCGCAAAAATTCCTCTAACTTAAGAGTTTGCTTGCCTTGGGCGATCGCCCAAAACGGGATCACTGAAGTCCGTGCTTTGACTGCTTCAAAGGCTGAGCCATATCGAGCCAACAGGCGGCGATCGCCGTGCCATACGCCAAACAAGTGATGCAGCACCAGACCAATCGAGGTCAGCAGCGTAAACGTTGTCCCTAGCCAAAGCGTGTGGGCAACGCACCAAATCACCTGCCCTACCATTTGCGGATGGCGAGTAATGCGAATGATCCCTGTTTCATAGAGATGCACCTCAGGCTTTTGGATCGCCGCAATTTCTAGCAGGTTAAAGGTGGCGGGATAGAGAAATAAGAATGAAATTGCCGACAAACTCCAAACAATCGGCTGCACTCCAGCAACGCCTTGCACTTGCCACAGTTGCAGTCCGTCGTAACGATGGTTGATGAAATAAATAATCAACACTACTGCCAGCGGCAAACTGACGAAGGCAAACACTACTCGATATAACCGTGCGCCCACCTGCTTTTCAGCCCAGGGACGCAGTGCCGCCAAACCACTGTGGGCGATCGCAAATATTACTAGCAAACCCAGCATGATGAAGTGACTGGGGGTTAACCAACTAAAGGGCATTGAGGATCGGAATTAGAGTATTAGGGATCAGTGTACAAGACACACCCAGTCGCGATCGCTCGATTTGGCTGATAGAGCAGATTTAGGGTAAATGGATTTAGGAAGCGCGATCGTTTTTCTTGCGGTCTTCCGCTTCAATTCGCTTACGAAGCGCTTCTTCACCAAAGCGAATATTTTCCTCAATGGGTTGCCCACTTGCTCAAACATCGGTGGCATCACTTGCCATTGCACACGAGGATCATGGAAATATGCCCGCATTGCTTCTAAATCACCTCGATGCTCCAGAATATAGGCTCTGAGATCTGGGCGGCTCATTTCTTCGTAGTTGGGGTTGGTCATGAAAACCTCCAAAGTCCATCGGGTGGAACGATTATCTCAATGTCTTCACCAGCAAAGATGTAAACGTCGCGGGTGAGGGGGTCGAAGCGGAATAGGTGGATGCTGCGGAAGTTGTTGGATAGAATCTAGCAGACTCGCAGGCAAGCTTGGGTTTGTTCGTATGCCTCGATCGCGCCCACTATTCAAATTATCGCAGTTTGCGGATCACCCTGAATGTTGCTGCAACAGGCTTTGAGTAAGGAGCGATCGCCCCTCTACTGTAGTTATGAGATGACAACTATGAAACGGCGTAATCCGTCAGAGGTCTACGATAAGACGGTTGAAATCCCAAAACAATATCAGAGTTAGGTACACCTCGGTCAACGAGTTCTTGGGCAATATCAATTTCGGTGCCATTATATTGCACCCAGATTTTGTTGTTTTTGATGTCTAGGTGAAGGACGCAGCCATAAACTCGGCGGTTGTTTTCCCAGCCGACGTTAACCACCTGGTAGTGGTCGCGTTGGAGGTCAAAGTTGGGTTGCGATTCAATCTCGTCGGTCGATCGCCGATCGCTGTAGTCACTCAGGAGGGTTTGGACAATTGTTCGATATTGAGTTACGGAATCCATTGGCTGATTGCCTCTTGTAGCTCGTTGTAAATCAGCAATTTTAAGTCTGCTCTTTGAACTGCTTTCTGGATAAATTGTAGGGTGAAAAACTCGTCGTAGGTATTCAGTGGCACTGCCAGATAAAGGATGCGATCGGGGTCTTTTTCTTCCAGAGCAAGGCGATAGTTGAAGAATTGTCCCAAGGCGGTGTGAAACTCTGAGATGGAGGAAGCACCCAAGAAACTTTTGACCTCGACGGCAATTTTTTGTCCGGCGCGCTCTGCGGCAACGATCGCATCTGCGCCCAAATCAATGTAGAGTTCAACGCCTCCGACTTTGATGTAGTAAGGATCATGGGTAATGATCCAACCGTCTTTTTCGAGAGCATGTCTGACAATGGTGTGAGTCACATCTTTAGCGGACATAGGCAGCAGCGATCGCAGATCTGGTACTTGTGCTTCTTATGGTAATGCCTTCGCAACGATCGCCCGATCGCGACTAATCAGGCTGAAGCTGCACCAACGCTTGGGTGATGGGATGGGCGGAGCGTTCGACGGTGCGTTCTGCCTGAATTGCTGACTGGAGAAACTGGAGGAGGTATCATTCTGCCCATTCTTTCTCAATGCGTTCCAGGTCTTTGAGGGCACCGAGGCGAGTGAAAAGCTGGTGGGCGGTATTGTAGTGGTGCTGGGCACGGTCAAGATTGCCCCGTTGTCGCTGGAGTTGGGCAAGGTCGTAGTTGTTATGTGCCAGTCCCCAGGTACTTTTTAATTCTTGATGAAGTTCCATTGATTTTTGATAGAGCGTTTCTGCCCTGTCCCAGTTGCCCCGATTGCGCTCAATGTCGCCTAACTGTCCCCAAGATATTGCTATGCCTGATTGGTCTCCCAGTTCTTCGCGCAACTTCAGCGATCGCAGATAGAGGGTTTCCGCCGCGTCCCAGTTGCCCCGCTTGCGCTCAAGGTCGCCTAAACATCCCCAAATCGCAGCGATGCCCGATCGGTCGCCCAGTTCTTCGTGCAACTTCAGCGATCGCTGATAGAGCGTTTCCGCCGCATCCCAGTTGCCCCGATTGCGCTCAATGTCGCCTAACAATCCCCAGGTCGTAGCGATGCCTGATCGGTCGCCCAGTTCTTCGTGCAACTTCAGCGATCGCTGATAGAGCGTTTCCGCCGCATCCCAGTTGCCCCGATTGCGCTCAATGTAGCCTAAAGATCCCCAAGACGTTGCCATGCCGGATCGGTCTCCCAGTTCTTCGCGCAACTTCAGCGATCGCTGATAGAGAGATTCCGCCGCATCCCAGTTGCCCCGATTACCCTCAATGTCGCCTAACTGTCCCCAAGACGCTGCCATGCCGCTTTTATGACCCGTCTCTTCTGCATGGCTGAGGGAATCTTGAAAGTATTTCTCGGCTGCTTTCCAGTCACCCTAAACCAGTAGGGTTGATTCTCTAAATAAAGGAAAGAAGTGATGGTAGATCATGTTTGAACTG